>REGH01000085.1 GCA_003702495.1 Candidatus Nitrosopumilus sp. | reverse complement strand
CAAAAGGTATAGAATTCATTTTAGATCAACAATATCATAAAGCAAAATATCTTGAGACTGCAACTAATGAAATGAATCTTGTAATTGATAATGTTCCAGTTACACTAAACATGAATACTCACTTTGATGAAATTGTTTACAAAAACTCTGGTGGTGGTGGTGCAGGTGGTGCTCAAGTAGCACTCAAAAGCCAAATCCCTGGCAAAGTCGTGTCAATTGCAGTTGCTGACGGTGACTCCGTCAAGAAGGGTGACGTCGTTTGTACTTTAGAATCCATGAAGATGCAAGTTGGAGTAAAGGCACACAAAGATGGTGAAGTTAAAAATCTCAAAATTAAAGAAGGCGGAACTGTCGCAAAAGGCGACGTTATTGCAGATATAGAATAAAAAAGAAATTTTTCCTACTTGAGGAAATTTTTAATCTCTTCGTAGTTTGGTTCCTTTAATGGATCTTCTGAAACCCATTTGTAACCAATCTTTCCGTCTTCCATGATTACAAATACAGAACGTTTTGCTGCGTTGTAGTCTTTGATGTGGAGCAAGTCTTTCATCAAAATATCATAGTCGCCAATCGTTTTACTGTTGTAATCTCCCAATAATGGAAAATTGAAGTTGTGTTTTTCTGCAAATGCTTTGTTTGCAAATGGTCCGTCATTACTGATTGCAACTATTTGTGCACCTGTATCTGCAATTTCTTGCCAAGAATCTCTAAGTGTACATAATTCTGTCTCACAAACAGGAGAACTTGCTGCCACAATGAATGTGAGAACGATCTTTTTTCCTTTGAATTCATCCAAAGTCCGCAATTTTAGTTCTGTATCTGGAAGCTCAAAATTTGGAGCGGTATCTCCAACATTCAATGACATGATCGCACTTTGCCAATGTTCTATAAAGTAGTTTAGAAAAAAATATTTTTTTTCGATCCAAACCCCCAAATCTGAAACATACCTTTTTATACAAAAATCAGGGTGAAAAGCTAAATTGGTCGGGGAATTAGCGGGCAATTACAGTACTGTGGTATTGATGTTTGCCTTTGGTATAGCAGCAATGGCACCTGCATTGATTATTTCACGAATGGTTTCTCCCCGAAAACGTAGTAATCCTGTAAAATTCTTGCCAATGGAATGTGGTCAAGTTCCAACTGGAGAAGGTCGTACACATTTTATGATGCAGTATTATCCGTACATTCTCATGTTTGTCGTTTTTGATGTGATGGCAATTTTCTTGTATGCTTGGGGTAGTGCACTGCTAGAATTACCAAAGAGTGCAACTTTACCAATGATGGGATTTTTAGCTATAATGTTTGGTGCAATGGCATTTGCATTGTATCAATCAGGGAGACGAAAAATATGGTAGTTTTTTATACAAATCAAATTAACGAGGAGAGGAGATAAGATTGCTTAAAGACTTAGTAACACCAGAAAACGCAAATGTCTTTGTAGGAAAACTCGGAGATATTTTAGAAAAAGCAATCGACAAACCATTGGGCTACGCCATCAATTGGGGTAGAATTTGGTCACTCTGGCCTGTCCACATTGAAACAGCTTGTTGCAGTGTAGAATTTGGTGCCGCATCAAGTCCAAGATATGATGTTGAAAGATTTGGTATCATTGAAGCATTTGGATCACTAAGACAATGTGATCTAGTTGTTGTTCAAGGAACTATTACAAGAAAGATGGCACCACGTCTCAGATTAGTTTATGATCAAATGCCAGAACCAAAGTATGTAATTGCTATGGGAGCTTGTGCAATTACTGGAGGATTGTATTTTGATTCATACAATGTACTTCCAGGAATTGACGGAGTGATTCCAGTTGATGTCTATGTTCCAGGTTGCCCACCTAGACCTGAAACTCTCATACAAGGATGTATTTTGTTACAAGAGAAAATTAAGAGAATGAAGGCTAGGAAGTTTGTATAATGAGTAGTGATTCCGAAAAACCAGCAGCAGAGGCAAAACCTGAAGAGAAAACAACTCCGCCTAAACCTGCACCAAAACCCGCAGCAAAGGCTGAAGAAAAACCTGTAGAACTTCCTGCATTTGAAAAAGGCATTTCTGATAAACTAATTGAAAAATTTGGTGATAAAATTGAGGTAGACTTTGTAAAAGAAGACCGAGTTGGAATTAAAGCAAGTAAAGAAAGTGTTCATGATGTAGCACAATTCATTCGTGATGACTTACATTATGATCATGCAGAATCTGTTACAGGCGTAGATTTTCCAGCAGATAATGAAATTGAGGTAGTTTATCACCTTGGCTCTTATACTGAATCATCTCTTGCAAGACAAGTTCTCACATTATCTACACGTGCTCCTAGAGAGTCCACTCCGATTCCAGGACAAGATTCTACAAAATTACCTAGTCTTAGAGATATTTTCTATAGTGTAGAGTTTGGTGAAAGAGAAGTTTTTGAAATGTTAGGTGTTTACTTTGATGGTCATCCAGATAATAGACGATTACTTTTGCCTGAAGATTGGGCAGATTTACCACCACTTCGAAAAGACTTTGCAATAAAGGGTAGATGACAATGACTGACATAATGCCACCAGGATTAGCACTGAAAAAAGTAGATGAGAGAATCATGACTCTTAACGTTGGACCCCAACATCCAGGTTCTGGTCATATGAGAATTGTTGTTCAAATTGATGGTGACTATATTGTTGCATGTGATCCTGATCCAGGATATGTACATCGTGGCGAAGAAAAGATGGCAGAATATAGAAACTACATAACCAATGTTCCTCATTTAGAAAGACCTGTCATTCATGATTCATGTAATGTTCTTTATCCATACGTTTTAGGTGCTGAAGAAATTCTTGGAATTGAAGTTCCAGAACGTGCAAAGTATGTTAGAGTAATTTGTTCTGAATTAAATCGTTGTATCTATACAATGTATTGGCTTGCAATTTATGGAA
>REGH01000037.1 GCA_003702495.1 Candidatus Nitrosopumilus sp. | reverse complement strand
CAAAGATACTTTATATTTGGCAAAGCCAAATTATGACTGTTTGTCAAGTTACAAGGGCGCATATTCAAATGAACAGTCTCTAAATTTTGTAATTCCAATTATCGTGATATTATTTCTAGGAGTAATCTACATAATGACTCAGAGAGCAGATTCAGGGTTTGTTAGTTTCTTCTTGATAGGAGCTGCTGCAATTACAATGTTTTACTGGGTCAGAGTCTTGAAAAAGATGACAAAAGATCAGAAACCACTTTACACTCAATCAAGAGAACAGGAACAAAAGAATTGGGTTTATGATTTGATTAAAGGTGAAGGAGAGTTTGTCTTTGTTGCCGAAGTCCCAGGTCCTGAGGATAAAGTTGCAGTAAGACTAGTAGATGCAATGTTGTACATTAGAGGAACCGGTGGATTTTCAAAAGAAATTCCAATAGAAGGTGCAAATGACATGCAGATATTTGATTTCAAATATCGTAACGGTGTGTTAACACTTAGAATAAAATAACTAGAGACTTTTTGCTAATTCTAGTTTTTGTGGCAGATATTTGTCAGTGATGTTTGTAAGACCATACTTTGCAAATGCCTCCAGTTCTGCTTTTCTCTTTAATCTCAAGAAGACTTCAAGTTCTTTCTTCCAGATTCCTGATTCATATCTAGGATCCTTTTGCAAGTCATAGCATCTCTTAATATCAGATTCAGTCATAGGTATAGTTGGAAGTTTGTATTTTTCAATATCAGTTGCCCAAACTCCCACCCATTTTGCATCAGGAACTGTTAGTTCTCTTAGGTGTGCTGCATTTGCAGAACCAGATTTGATTACCATAGCAATGTGTTCTCCATACACATCCCCATCAGTCAAAATGATTACAGGTAGTCCCATTTCATCATGAAGACGTTTGAGTAGTGTTCTAGTTGAACGTGGAGCTTGTCCTCCAGTGTTAATGATAATTGATTTGAATTTTTTATCTACTTGTTCTTCAACAAATCTTGTAAAGAGTCCACCCTTCTCAATTGCAATTACAATTTCAGCACTAGTATCAACTAGTTCAGCAGTAGTTAGACTAGGTCCGATGGAGTAACCATCAGGATGGTTTGAGAGATTCATTGTCTTGCCCTCATATCCAGGAATAGTATATTCAATATTCAAATCACCAAAGATAGAGCTTCTTTCCTCAGGAAATATGTGGAAATCTTCTCTAGGTCGTGATGTTACTGCCTCTAAATCCACAATGATGTTGTCTGATTCAGATTGGTCATCAAACTCTATTGCGAATGCCTGAGAGGAATAGTACACATCTCTTAATGTAGATGATTTTTTCTCTTGAGTAAGTCTATTTGCAAAAAATGCAAGCCACATTAATTGTGTAAAAGAGCGCAGTTGTGCGGAATTTTTTGCACTACGTAATGCAGTAGAATTTCCCAAAATGTATTGTCTTAGTTTTTTGTCATAAACAATATTGCCAACAGATCTGCTTGGAATGGAGAACTTTGGGAATTGTCCGTTTTCTAGGTCTTCATATATTTTTGCACCGTGATTTTTTAGAGATTCAAGAATAGTCTTTTGTTTCTCTTGAGCTTTTTTGCTAATCTCTTTTGCCTTTTTCTCACTTGCTTTCAATTGGTTTCTCCTCCTCTACTGGTTTTTCTTCACTTTTAACTTCAACAGGTTCCAGTTCATCTAGAATTTTTTTGTAATTAGGTTCTTTTTTCTTTCCTGCTAATTCTGTACAAAATTCTGCGATCATTGGAATGTATTTTGCATAAAGATTTGCTCTCTTCTTTGCCATCTCTGCTTGTCCTTTCTTTGACATGAATGCAGCCAGTTTTCTTGACAAGAATTGCAATGCTAGTCGAAGTTCTCGTTCAATCTCTTGTCTGTCAGCAACGTTTTCTTTTCCTGCAGTCTTGTAAGGAATTCTAGTTGAACAAATATGAGAGACTATGATAAATGGTGGTTCACCTTTTACCTTGTATCTTCCCCAATCAGTATCATTTACAACTTTGAGTACAACATCACTGCCCTCATCATAGAGTAATGGAATTCTGTTTGCGTATCTGTACACATGAGGACCACCGGACTTGATGTCACCCCCATATGCAATTCCCATTTCAACGATGAATGGAAATCCTGAATATGCAGAAGCTGGTCGTTGGACAACAGCAACAAAATCAGGATTGAAGAACTTTTTGATGCCTTTCTCTAATGGTGACTCACCTAATGGCGCTAGGCAACTTGAATCAGGAGCCATAAAGTCATCAAATTTCTGAAGTGAATCACTCAGGTTGACTAGTTCTTGATTTGTTAGAGTGCCCATGCGTTTTTCAGGTTTGAATTTTGCAAACTCTGCAAATTTTACTGCAGTAGTTGGACCAACACGCTGAAATCTTTTGGTAAGAAAAGTGGTTAAGGGTTCACCTTGAACGGTGTTAGTAAGTTGTTTGTAGTATTGACTTTCAGGATCCATATCAACTGTTTTTGATTGCGAATCTCCAAAGTCCCAATAGTGTAATTTTTTGTTTGGAACATCAAGATCTTCAATTCTAATTTTACTTAATTTTTCAAAATCCATTTTCAAAAATGACAACAGTGCAATTACTACACGCACTTGACGGGAAAGATTTTTCCATTTCTTTTTTGCTTTAGTCATGATTGCAGTAAAGCTAAGATTTTGTTTTGATAATCCTAAATCTTTTCTAACTTTTTCAATCATGACGTCATCAATTGTTGGAATCTCAAATTGTGATTCAACAATCATTCTTCTGATTCGTTCAACATCAATTCCATGTGGGTGTGGTCGGATAATTGTTGGAGGTGGGGGAATTTCTTTTACAAATCTAGGATGATGGAATTTTTGTCCTTTAGGATCATCAAAAGTAATTGTTGCGTATGGAGTGATTAGTGATGTTTCATAAACGTAATCACGAATTTTGTTTCCTGCTTTGGAATAATCACCTTCCAAACATATGCTAACAGACAATCCTTTCTTTGAGATCTCTTTTGTTGTGTGTTTTTGGATAACTGGTTTGTTCTTTTGAATGTCTAGTAGAATCTCAAATTGATCTTGGATTTTTCCATCAGTGGAACTTTTTACTATAACGGGTTTGTTTGTTGTAATTTGACCGTACAGAATTGCCATTGTTGCACCAAGGCCAAACATTCCTCTTGCTTGTTTTAGTCCAAATTTGGAACCATAAAGAACTGTACCAAATGCAAGTGGGATGTGTTTTGTATCAACGCCAGGTCCATTATCCTTTACAGTCAAAATGTATGGTTTTGGGTCTGGTTTGTCAGGGTCTACAGCCTTGATTGTCAGGTGTACATCAGGCAGGATTCCCTTCTGATCACAGGCATCAAGGGCATTTTCAACAAATTCTCTGACAGCAGTGTATAGTGAACGGGTAGGATTGCTAAATCCTGCCAAGTCACGGTTACTATAGAAAAACTCACTAGGAGAAATTTGATTAAATTTTTCTTTAATAGAAGACATCTTGATCTTCCCACAACTTCATTTTTTCTTGTTTCTCTTTTCTGTTTGCAGCTTCTAGTTTGTCATAAACTGCGCCATGCATACTTCCACTGGAAATAGAAGATATCGCATCAACTGCTAATCGTAATTTACTTGCATCACCAATAATTGAAACTGTTTTTCCATAAACTGAGATATGAGTACTGCTAAGATTTTCCATATTTCTTCTTGCTCTACCACCTTCTCCAATAATTCTCCCTTTTATCCTTTCAACATTTGCGTTGGATTTTCCGGCAAACTCTCTAAGATCTATAACGTGCAATGTGTTCTCCCCCTTCAACAAGGTCATAGCGTTTTCAGGAGAAAAACCTCTACCAATTGCTGTAACAATTTCCATCGCTTTGAATGGTTGGATCTTTTCAACATCACCATCAGACTTTATGAAAACCTCTCCGGTTTCACCATCAATATCCAAGGATACATGACATGCTTTTTCAATTTTGGATTTGACGTTTCCAGACTTTCCAATTAATACAGCTATTCGGTCATTTGGAATTCGGAGTAATTTTTCAAAGCTCATTTCACAATATCCTCAAATAATCGATCTGGATCCTCAACAGAAACTCCTCTTTTTTTGAAGAACCTTGTAATGTTATTAATGTCTCTCTTAAGAAATTCTTGAGTATTAGGGTGCCTCAAATCAACTGCAGAACCCAAATCAAAAACCACCAATCCGTTTTGGGTTTTGAAGATATTATACTCTGAATAATCACCATGGACTAACTTTGCTTTTCGATACATATCCTGGATAATTTGGATGGCTTGTTGATAGTCATTCTCATCTACTTGCGATTCAAGTAATGATTTTCCAGGAGCCCCATTTTCACCTACAAACTCCATGGCCAAGACATTATTGGAAATATGAAGGGGTTTTGGAACTGGAATTCCAGCCTCAAAGCACTGAGTCAGGTTTCTGTATTCCTTTTTTGCCCAAAGATAGACCAGATTTTTTGTGCCTTTTTTGACACTTGAGAATCGAGGGTCACCAAGAATGTAAGGTTCACGTTTTTTGAAATTCGATGTACTTACAAGATAAATTTTCAATGCGACATTTGAATTATTTTCATCAACTCCCCAAAATAAGACAGATTCTTTTCCAGCACTAACTGCGCCATTGACATATGCAATTATGTGGTCTGTAATCATTTTGTATAATGTCATGACAGTTGGTTTGTCTAAAACTTCGTTAACCACTTTGCCTTTTTTGAAACCATCATCCAGAGTTTTTCTTTTAGCTTTTGAAATTAATTTTTTATCTAACTTTGATTCTAATTTTTTACTAAGAATATCAGTCATTATTCAATAGTACCTCCACTAGACAAAATGAAATTATTTTTGAATGAGAGCATGTTACATTTTAAAAACAATGAGAAAGGGGACTCCAGAAATTTTTTTAATTGCATTTTCTGAACCGATACCTAGTTCAATAGACATGGAAATAGTTTCATCACCCACCAAATTAATTATTGCAGAATTTTTTAGCAAAGTTTCAGCTTCTTCTTTGTCTACAAATCTTTCTCCGTAATAGCTTTCACTGATGTGCATGTTTAATTCACCTTCAACAATTGTTTTACCTAGCAATTCAGCATCACAAATGTTTAACATTGGATTTTTTTGATAATCAGTTTGTCTTACTGCAAATGGCATTATGCGTATTTACCTTTTAGAGTTGACTTTGCACCACATGCTTCACAAATCAAAAATGAAATGCGATTTTCTTTTAGTATCTTTGTATCAGGGCTTTTACAAGTTGGACATTCAAGATAATCTTTAACATAAATTTGAAACAATCTGGTAAAGTCATCAGGATCACGTTTTCCAATAAACATGGCCTTGTCACCAATTCTTTCTGCAGGAACGGCAAACTCTTTTGAGAGATACTGTAATACTTTGTCAGGATCTCGTCTGAGTACCTTTGGAAACTCGGAGAAATTACGCAGGAATGTCTTTTGTCCTTCCCACATTACATCGACTACAGGAAGCTCAAACCTGGCAGTAGAGGTCTTTTCAGTATCACCTAGTTTATCCTGTATCCTTTTGAGTAGACTTTCGTATTCTGCTTTGGTCACTAAATAATGGTGTAAGGTAGACCCTATATGGGTTTTGAAAAAGAAGAAGTCGTGTGGATTTTATTTCTAAATTATTCCATTTTTCCGATACGGAAAACGTTAGTTCCACATTCTGGACATGTACCTTTTACGGCAGGACGTCCGTTCTTTAGTTTAGTTTCTTTGGGATCTTTAATGTCCCTTTTTTCGCGGCATTTTACGCAATATGCTGTAACCATTCTAAAAATTGTCAAACATGCTGGTATTTAGGAAGAGCCTGTGAAAATTATTTAACTACAGGCTAGATGTGAGGAAATTTTTTTGTGCCTCAAAAGAAAGCCCAAATTCAAAATTTTTAACGAATGTTAACAAATTTTAGAAAATTATTGCCAAGAATATGTAAAAAAGCAATTTTTCTAATATTTGTTCAATTTTAGAAAATTTCTTCAAAGATTACCAATTATAAACTAGCAGACATTAGAGAAAAAAAATGGCATCAAAAAAAGGAATTGCAATTACATTAATCATTCTAGGTGCAATTACTGGAGCCAGTTTTTTGGTGTGGATGGTTCCACAACAAAATGAAAGTACATTCGTTGTGACAGACTATGAAAATTATTTGGATGGCGCAAAAAGCATTCATGAAGTTTTAGCAAAATCAACAGAATTTGAATATCAAAAACTCCTTGACGGTGAGACAACACCAGAAGATTACATTGAATCAGCTGATATCACATCAACCCAAGTGACAGCTCAGATCAGTGAGTTTGTAACATCAAAGCCACCAGAGCAATGGCAAGAAAGTTACATCAATTACATGGATGCGATGAAGAAATTCAATCTGTATGTTGCAGAGACCAAAGTTTTGGCAAACCTGATTGAAAATCAAGGATCAGAACAAGAAATCACAGAAACCACACAAAAGATAGAAAGTCTCAGAGCAGAGTCATTAGAATTGATCAAACTCTCAGACCAGTCAAGACCATAGCCTCAAAACCGAATTTTACTAATCATATTGGTTGGAAATCGTTAAAAAGCAATTTTACGAAACAAGATGAATGTCTCAACGCTCAGACAAGGTTCAAAAAGATGTCAATGCATCTACTGCCAACAAACTACTCGTAATTTGTGTAGACAGAGATAACGATGTAGGAGAGAAGACAGGTATTCTCACACCAGTAGTTGGAAGAGATGCATGTATTGAAGCAGCACAGAGACTAGCATTAGAGGATCCTGAAGATGCAGATTCTAATTCCATATTTTCAGCAATCAAAACCTATGAAGATTTGATAAGTAAAGGGTATCAAGTAGAAGTTGTTACAGTTGCAGGAGTTAAGGATAGAGGAGTTCAAGCTGATGAAAAAATTCTTGCAGAAACAAGAAAAGTTCTAGATAGATTTTCTGCAAACGGTGCAGTTATTGTTTCAGACGGTGAAGATGATGAAAGTGTCATTCCAGTAATTCAAAATGTTCTACCAGTAGTTTCAGTTCAACGTGTTGTAATGAAAGTAAGTAGAAGTGTAGAGTATTCTTATGCAGTATTTGGAAAATATCTTAAAATGATTGCATATGATTCAAGGTATTCAAAATTTTTCTTAGGAGTTCCAGGAATTCTTTTGTTAATTGGCGGTATTGCATCCGTGTTTGGTATTACTACAGAGATCTTTGCAGTACTTGTCAGTATTTTGGGTGGCGCATTTTTGATAAGAGCATTTGATATTGATAGAGTTTGGTCAAGCTGGTCAAAGCCGACACCGATGGGATTTATCAGAATGTTTACAATGGTCGCAGGAGTATTGTTAATACTATCATCAATTCCAGCTGGAGTTGCATCAATTGATCCACAATTAGCTGAAGCAGATACCACACTGGTTGCAAAGATCACTGATCAAGTAATCATCGGTCAGTTTGTTGGAGGTGTATTGCCAGTACTATGGACAGGACTAGGAGCAATCTTTGCAGGAACATTGCTTAGTAATTGGATTGGAGGAGTACCAAGACAAATCAGCGATATCTTGAGAATAATTGTACTAGTTGCTTTGTATCCAACAATCTACCAATTTACAAACATCATGATTTCTGATGCGAGTCCATTTACACTGATTCCACCACTTTTGGGAGGACTAGCAGCTACTCTAGTTTCAGCCACAATTCTCTTCAAAAAGTACAGAAAACACAAAGACCAAGAGATGGTTTCTGATTAATTTAGACCATCTCTAGGCTGAATTTTGCAAAAACACTGATATCTTTAGTTGTAGACTAACCATCAAAAGGTGAACTGGTATTAGCAAAATCAAAGACGTACTACTTCAGTTATCAGGTCTTTACAAAATTTATGGAAAGAGACTAGAAAGTGAGATTCAGAGTGGAGATATTCCAAATCATGTTGCATTAATTTTAGATGGGAATAGAAGATGGGCCAAAAGACACCTGTCACTTCCAAAGGCAGGACATTGGAGAGGCGCTGATGCAGTAGAGAACCTTCTTGACTGGTGTGAAGAGTTTAACATCAAAATTGTAACATTGTATGCATTATCTGCTGAAAATCTTGATAGAAATGATGAAGAGTTGGATCATCTCTACGAATTGATTCGCATGAGACTAGAAAAGCTATACAACGATCCACGAATTCATCGATCAAAGATGAGAGTAAAAGGAATTGGAAGAATCGAGTTGTTACCTGATTCCATCAAAGAGATTCTGCAAAAATTAGATGATGCCACTAAAGACTATGACAATCATTTCCTAAACATTGCACTAGCTTATGGTGGACAGTATGAATTAGTTGATGCTGTCAAAAAGATTGGTGAGAAAATCAAAGACGGTAAGTTAGATGTTGAAAAGATTACAAAAAAAGAGATAGAGTCAAACTTGTATACATCACACTTGCCACAGTCATCACCAGACATGATTTTGCGAACATCTGGTGAGAAAAGACTCAGCGGGTTTTTGATGTGGCAAAGCGCATACAGTGAATTGGTTTTTATGGATATCTTTTGGCCAGAATTTAGGAAGATAGATTTGATGCGAGCCATTAGAACATTCCAAGAAAGAAAAAGAAGATTAGGAAAATGATTGAAGAGACATCAGCAGGTATAGTATTGTTTAGAAAAGAGGATTCGAAGAATCTGTTTTTACTATTACATTATCCATCAGGACACTGGGATTTTGTAAAAGGTAAGATGGAAAAAGGTGAATCAACACATGAAACTGCAGTAAGAGAAACAAAAGAAGAGACAGGAATAACTGATGTAAATTTTGTAGAAGGATTTGAAGAATGGATAGAATATAATTTTCAATATCAAAAGGAACTTGTTCACAAAAAAGTTGTCTTCTTTTTAGCTGAAACTACAACTAAAGAAGTAAACATTTCTCATGAACATCTTGATTACACATGGATGGATTACAACACCGCGATGGAAAAGACTACTTTTGATAATGCAAAGACGGTACTAACTAAAGCTCAGATGTCACTTACCAAGACTGTCTAACTGTAAGTCTTTTGCAACATCAGTTGGTTTTTTTGCATTAAGAATTGTTCTTCCAACAATTAGATAATTTGTTCCAGCAGAAATAACTTCGCTTGCATTGCCACCTTGTGTTCCAACACCTGGAGAAAAGATACTGAGTTTTCCTCCAGCTTTTTTTGAGCAGTACTGAATAATTTTTGGAAAAGTTGCGCCAACTACAATTCCATCAACTTTGGCCTCAAGTGCCCAATCCAAGAACAGTTGGTAGAGTTGTTGTTTTTTTCTCATTTTGACCTCCATATCATAGGAGAGTTTAGCCTCAGGGGCACTCATGTGACACAAAGTAATGACACCTTTGCCGTTTTTGTGGGCAGATTTTACAAGATTTTTCAAACTGTCTAATCCCATGATAGGGTTTGCGATAACTGCGTCAAATCCCATTTTCCACAAATTTTCAGTGGTTACACGATTTGTGTTTCCAATATCATTTAGTTTGATATCTGCAATTGTTTGCAGACCGTATTTGTGAGCTGTTTTGTTTATGTTGAGAACTTGTTTGCTACTTAGTGGAAGTAACAAGTGGAAATTCAGTTTCACTGCACAAAGATATGGATGCAGTTTTTTGATATTAGAGATTGTTTTTGTTTCTAAATTTTTTACAGAGGGATCATAATCATTAGCAAGAATTACTTTGCCATTTGTTTTTGCGATCTGAGATAGTCTAGTTTTGAAGGTGTGCATAATCAACTAGAGGATGAGTGTCTTTTAATTTTATTATTTTGATGTAGGAATAACCGTGCTCTGAAGGGTTGTCAACGAATATGGGTTCAATTACATTGCTAGTGGAGAACTTTAGGAATGGTTTTTCGGGATCACTGTCTAGTAATACATGGCAAAAGTATGATGTTCCTTCTTCATTGAAGTTCATGAAAACACCTAGTAGCCACTTGTCATTGTGAGGGAATAGGAATAATGGAAATGGTATGTCTTCAAAACCCCATGTGAGTTTTGCAAGACTAGACATGTCTTCTAGTTCAATGGGTTGATATCTATCTAAAGTTCCATTTCCTGGTTTCAAAGTTTTTGGAAGTGATTTTATTCTAACAATTGGAGAATACAATTTGCTAGAATCAGATGTGTTGTCTACAATTTCGGATTCTTCTTTGCCACCAGTTAATCCATAACGAAGGTAGTGACCATTATGATCTAGTGGTGTAAAGTATACAATTGGTTTTTCTTTTAGAACATCCATTTGAACTGAAAGAATTTTTCTACCGTCATGATCATGCAAAAATGATACGCGTGGTGCACGCTCAAGTGCACAAACGAGCCTGGTGAATTCTAAAGTGGAGTTTACTTGTATGTATCGAGGTTGTTTGTCAACAGGAGAAGGAGAAACTTGTTCCACGAAAGTAAACGATCGATTAACAAATTAAACTTATCCAAAAAATTGGAGCCTAGTTTCTTCTGTCAATGACATCATCGACAGTTGGTCCTGTTCCAATAATTGTTACAGGCGTGTTTAATTCATCTTCAATATTTTTTATGAATGCTTTAGCATCATCAGACAATTCATCGTACGAAGTTTTTCCTGCGCAGTCTGTAAAGAGT
>REGH01000084.1 GCA_003702495.1 Candidatus Nitrosopumilus sp. | reverse complement strand
GGCCACATGAACAGGATTTTGTAACATTTGGATTGTTAATCTTAAATCCAGAACCCATTAGGCTTTCAATATAGTCAACGTTTGCACCTTGTAAGTGGTCAACGCTGTAACTGTCAACTAAAAGTTTCACACCACTTTCTTCCATGACTAGGTCATCTTCTTCTGGTGCTTTTTCAAAGCCCATTCCGTAAGACAAACCAGAACAGCCTCCACCCTGAACATATACCCTAAGGTATTCAGGAGCTTCTGCTTCTTCTTTCATGAATTCTTTGATTTTCTCAGCTGCTTTTGGAGTAACTGTGATCATCTTTTGTGTTTGTTCAGTTGCCATAATGATCAAAAAAGTCGGCTTAAAATATAATAATCTTTTCCAACCCCGCACACTAGTAATACAAGAAAATTAGGCTTTTTTGGTAATAACCTCAGTGATCAGCAATATGTTTGACAAGATCACTTGATGTTACAATTCCAACTACTTTGTCATCTTCAATTATAGGCAATTTTCGGACATTTCGTGTTGACATTAAATCAGAGGCAGTCCAAACGTCTGAATCAGGATCAATAGAAATCAGAGGAGATGACATGATCCTCCTAACAGGGGTATCAATAGGATAAGAGTGTGCAGTGATTTTAATTGCAAAATCTCTATCGGTAATAATTCCGACAGGGGATGCATTTTCAAATACTATTATTGCACCAACTTTAGAATTTTCCATCAGTTTTGCAGCATCAGTTGCAGTTACTGAAGAATCAACAGATACTACAGAAGTATTCATGATTTCCTTTAGAGTTGTTTTTTGTCGAACTGTATCAGAATTCATGTATTGAGATTACGAAAAGTAATATTTCAAACAATTAACCGAATTTCAATCATGATAATCATGTTCATTAAAATCTGATCCTAATTCCACAGTCATGATAACTGTTGAATCAGTTGTTTGAAATTTTAATTCTTTTTCTGGCATGAAACTCCTAAAGATTTGAGTTAACAGTTGCTCTGTGAAGACAGACCACTTTGTTCCCAGTTCGTGTTGAATCAAAAATATGTGCTTACCACCTTCAACTCTATGATCAGAGTTCATTCCAGATGCTTTCATGTAATCTTCTAAAGTTTCAATACATCGTTTCAAATCATATCCTCCTTTGATGAACATAACAGAATCTTTTATGAGTGGAAAGATCATTGTAATTATTTCATCAATATATTTTCCATCCAATTCACTTCCTAGAGATTCCACAATTGCTTTTGGTACAGGAATCATTCCAATTTTATCAGAAAACCTATCCCATTGTACGTATTTTTCTAAGATTTGTTTTACAAGTACATTTTGAGAAATACTTTTCATTGTAGCTTCAGTTTCTAATTCATTTACCAATTTTTCAGGAAGTCTATAGGTAATACTACGTGTGGATTCTTTCTTTTGATTGTGAACCTGTCTATCTGAAACCAATTTTTCTTTCAACATTTCACAAGCCCACGATTATAAAATGATAGTTAACTCGTGCCAGACGAGTTAGGAATGATTTCGATTTCAGTTTCTTCCAAATTGCACTTGAGAGATATGGATTTCACCTTACTCTTGTAAAGAAAGTACTTCTTTCCATCTTCATTTATTGAACCGGAGATTGCAAGTAATTTTGCATCATATAGTGTTTGTAATCTTCGGTATACTGTGCTAATGGGGATTTTTTTATCACTAGACAACTCCATTGCGGATTTTGGTTTTTCTAGTGTATCATGGAGGATTTGTTTGCAATATTTGTCTGCCAAGACTTCTAAAATTATTTGCTTTTTTTCATCATCCATTATTTTTCGAGTTTGGATTAATTCTTGCATGGTTATCATGTGTGATAATCAGATATAATCATCCAGTATGCAGTGCAAGACAGTGCACACGGATTGTATAAATGATAATAATTTAAAATTCAAGTATGAAGCGACTATCAAAAACAATGAGTTTATTGATGCTAATTTTTGCCGTTTCAATAGCTTCACTTTCAGTAAATTCAGCAGATGCTCAAGCAGTTCCAGAATGGGTAAAAAACACAGCATTATGGTACGGTGAAGGAATTATCTCTGAGGGTGAATTTCTCAATATGGTAAAATTCTTGATTGAAAATGAAGTAATTGTTATTGATAGTGGTGTAGAACCAATTCCACAAGAAGTTGAAGCACAAATTATAATTCCAAATGGAAACTTTGATGTCACAGGTGCAGGATTTTACTCACCACTGAATTTGGAAATCTCAGTTGGAGGCACAGTAACATGGGTAAATGATGACTCAGTGCCTCACAACATTCAAAGTATTGACAGAGAAGGAAAAGTAACTCAATTGTTTAACAGTCCACCACTAAACACGGGTGATAGATTTGAGCATACTTTTGATGAAGAGGGTGTTTACAAGTACTACTGTTCATTCCATCCTTGGAGAGTAGGATTAGTTACTGTATCATAGAATTAAAAAATAATAAAATTAGGAAATAGCTATTTCTTTGACTTGTTTACAAATGCAGTCATTCTCTCTTGGCGGTCTGGATGTGTAAAGCAGTTTCTCCATGCAAGGATTTCTAAGCCAAGACCAGTATCAAGGTCTGCGTTTCTTCCTTTGTTGATTGCGACTTTAGACATTTGAACGCCCATTGTAGAGTTTGCAGCAATTTGTTGTGCCATTTTCAAAGCTTCTTCATGTAATGATGCAAGAGGTACTACATGATTTACAAGACCAATCTCTTTTGCTTCATCTGCTTTGATCATTTTACCTGTGTAAACAAGTTCTTTTGCCTTTGCTATTCCCACAATTCTCATCAATCTTTGTGTTCCACCCCATCCAGGAGGGACACCAATTGTTACTTCTGGTTGACCTAGTCTAGCAGTATCTGCTGCTATTCTAATATCACAAGACATTGCAAGTTCACAACCTCCACCTAGAGCAAAACCATTGACGGCTGCAATTGTTGGTTGTTTTACCAATTCAACTGTTGCAGTAACGAGTTGACCAGTCTTTGCATATTCTACGGATTCATCTGCAGAGATTTTTGACATGTATTCAATGTCTGCACCAGCAGAAAATGCTTTTTCACCTTCACCAGTCAAAATGATAACTTTGACATCATCATTGTGGTTTAGTTCTTCAAAAGTTTTGA
>REGH01000036.1 GCA_003702495.1 Candidatus Nitrosopumilus sp. | reverse complement strand
AGAATTGAATTCAAGGTTGCCAATATTGGTAGAATTCACTTTTACTTAGCTCCACGCGTGGAAAGTTAAAGCATTTAAAGATTAACTAATTCAGGTATTTTGAAATGAGACTTGTAATAAAATATGGTGGAACATCAATTTCATCTGCAAAAGACATTCAAGCAGTAGCTAATCATCTAAATTCATTATCGAAGAAAAATGAAATTGTAGTTGTTTGTTCTGCAACTAGTGGAACAACAGATGATCTAATAGAAATATCTGAATCAATAAAAAAAGAAAATAAATCAAAAGCAGAACAACTTGCATCAAAGATAACTAATAGACATAAACAATTAGCAAAACAAACTATCAAAAAAGCAGATTTACGTAAAAAACTATTAAAAAACTTTGATGATGATTTTGCAGAACTTGTTGCATTAATTGATGGGATGGTGCTATTGGGAGAAGTTACTCCAAGAACAATGGATTATCTATTCTCATTTGGTGAACGATTATCCATAAAACTAGTTTCAATGGCAGTTAGTGACACGGGTAAAAAATCAGTACCCCTAACTGGAAAAGAAGTTGGAATAGTAACTGATTCAAACTTTGGTGAATCTAAACCGCTAATTGATACAACTAGACTAAGAGTTTCAAAAACTGTGGAAAATCTTTTCTCAAAGAAAACAGTTCCTGTTGTAGGTGGCTTTGTTGGTGCAGATCAACATGGTCATGTTACTACTTTTGGACGAGGTGGTTCAGATTATTCCGCAACAATAATTGGAACTTGCATAAAAGCAGATGAAATTTGGTTAATGAGTGATGTAGATGGTCTAATGACTGCAGATCCAAAAATAGTCAAGAATGCAAAATTACTCAAAGAAGTTTCATACATTGAAGCAATTGAAATGGCATTATTTGGTGCAAAACAGATACATCCACGCACATTTGAGCCTCTATTATCAAAGAAAATTCCTATGAAGATTAGAAGTTCCTTTAATGTGAAAAATGAGGGAACTTTGGTTACAGCTTCTCCATCATCCTCTGTAAAAAATACCGTAAAGTGTGTTAGTAATGTTAGAAACAATGGACTAATAGACATTCAAGGTGGTAGTATGGTCGGAACTCCTGGGACTGCTGCAAAAATTTTTGCAACATTAGCAAAAGCTGGAATTAATGTAATGATGATATCTCAAAATCCATCCGAATCTAGTATTACAATAGTAGTCAAAAATGCTGATCTTGACAAAGCTGTAAGTTCACTTGAAATGGAACTTTTAGGAAAAATTATCAAGAAACTAGAAGTAACAACAAATGTAGCAATTATTGCACTTATTGGTTCAGGAATGCGTGGAACAGTAGGTGTTGCTTCCAAAGTCTTTGGCGCAGCTGAGAAAAACAAAGTAAATGTTTCAATGATTACTCAAGGTTCATCAGAACTGAATCTAGCATTTGTTGTTAAAAATTCTGACACGAATGCAGCTGTTCGTGCATTACATAATGCATTTGCATTAGACAAAATCAATTAAGACAAAATCATTTAAGGGAATAATCTCAATTAGATTTATTGAGAAAATTTATTGCCATATTGATTATTGGAATTTTTGCAACAAGTATAATCACTGTTTCCTCATTATCAGATCAGTTTGCTGATGCAGGTTCTAGGAAAAAGATCCATTTTACCCAAACTTTTACGTCTTCTCAGGATCCAGGTCAGGGACATGAGAATCACCAATTATCACTAATTTTGTCGCCTAATGAAGGAACAATCTATGATGGTTCTATGACATTTACCTCAAGTGAGTCTGTTCAGATTGTTGTATTGCATGAAATTAACTCAAATGATGCAAAAGGACAACCTACATGGACCATTGATGGAGAAACTGTTTATGGCTTATCTCTAATTGATTTACAAGCAAAATCTGGTTCTTTTGAATTTACAGGAGCTGCACTTGGATTGCACTCGCCAAATTCAAAACCATTTACTTCAACTGTGAGTGTTGATGGGTGGATTAGAGGACAACCAACTGAAGTCATTATGCAAAAAATTGAATTAGAAAAAGAAGAACCAACATCATTACTTTCTAGAGCAAATGTTCCAGCAACAATTCCAATGCATGAAGGAATCTATAGTTCTGAAAAAGTTTTGTACATTATTACTGATGGAAGTGATGAAGAATATGCAAAGGAATTATCAGAAAAACAAGAATGGAATGTAGAACTTGCTCCTGTTCTAGCTGATGTTCCAGAGAATGCTCTTCAAAAAATCTTTGTTTTTAAAAATGGAGTTAAAGGAGATGGACTCTACGGTTTCCAAAATGAAGTGTTCTCTAATACTCCTCAACAAGAATCACAATATAGTGCGTTATCTTCTGTAATAGAGGTAACCTGGAAGACAGGTCAAAAAGAGATTGTCTTTGAATCTGCTAATGATGTAGTTGCAGCTGAAGAAGGTGGACGAATTGAATTCAATGAAACAGGAGTCGTACTTAACACTCCACAAATTGTCTGGCCTGATGGTCAGATGCAAGTACGTGATGATAAAGAAATCACAGATGATATGCCTTATGGTGGAGGCCAAATTACTGATATCAATGAGGAAGAAATGACTGTCACCTTTGTTGCTCATAGGGGTTGGGGCCCTGATGGAAGAACAATTTACTATATTGTTACTGATGCCACGCCATCTGGACCCGCAGAAATGATGGGAGTAACTTCATCTCCAACTTCAGCAAATTTAATTTCTCATTCTGGAGCCGTTGATCTTTTCCAATTCAAAAATGGAATTAAAGGGACAGGTCCATTAGGATTTCAAGCTGGAATTGCTGCTGCTGCATTAGGTGATGAGAATTATAGTCCAATGTGGCGTATCTATCTAATTGAATGGAATGATTCAGAAAATGCAAAAATTCTTGAAACGAAATCTGATATTGATTCATTCAAAACAGATGATCAGATTACTGTAAGCATAGCACGACCAACCAACAGTGATCATATAGTAAATTGTCCATTTATTGATCCCTTTCAATAATTCACTAA
The DNA here is from genome assembly GCA_003702495.1 of Candidatus Nitrosopumilus sp. Classification (GTDB taxonomy): domain Archaea; phylum Thermoproteota; class Nitrososphaeria; order Nitrososphaerales; family Nitrosopumilaceae; genus Nitrosopumilus. The sequence goes on along the minus strand of REGH01000036.1, from coordinate 8,507 downwards.
AAGGATAAATTACTTACAAGATGATTCGTTGTAAACTTGACTGGAAAATTGAATATTGTTGGTGTTGGTCCTGGAAATAATAATCATATGACATTTAGAGCAAAAGAAATAATCAGCGAAAGTGATATCATTATTGGTTATGAAACATATGTAAATTTAGTTTCAGAACTTATTGAAGGGAAAACAGTTTATCGTTATGCAATGACTCAAGAAGTTGAACGAGCTCATCAATGCATTGATCTTGCAAAGTCAGGAAAAATTGTATCTCTAGTATCTAGTGGAGATCCAGGAATTTATGGAATGGCTGGATTAATCTATGAAACTCTGGCTGAGAGTGGGTGGGATCCAAAAGATGGACTTCAGGTAGAAGTAGTCCCAGGCGTATCTGCACTCAATTCTTGTGCATCTATTGTTGGCTCACCACTGATGTCTGATTTTGCAGTAGTGAGTATGAGTGATTTACTAGTTCCATGGGAAGTTATTGAAAATAGGGTAGAGTCTGCAGCAAAAGGTGATTTTGTTCTTGTAATTTACAATCCTGCCAGCAAGAAAAGAGTTCATCAGTTGCAAGATACTAGAAAAATTCTATTAAAATATAGAAAACCTACAACACCTGTTGCAATTATTGTTAGTGCATATAGAGAATCTGAATCAATTGTAATTACTGATTTAGAAAATCTACCAAATTATTCAGAAAAATTAGGAATGACTAGTACAGTTATTGTTGGAAATTCATCTACATATTCTTACAAAGATCTCATGATAAATCCAAGAGGATACAAATCAAAATATAATTTAGAAGAACAAACTAATCCAGATCTTAAAGTTCAGTAACTTTTCTTGATCGCTTCATGTAATTCTTCCGTAAGATTAAGCTTGTTTCTAATTGGAGATATTATCTTCACCAAATAATTTCCAACTGTTTGCTTCAAATCTCCTGGATGCAATTTTTTTTCAGCAAAATCAGTTTCAAGTTGAGTAAAATCTTGGTAAGATACATTTCCTCCAAATTTCTCAGGCCTTTCCACATTCATCTCGTTGAATTCATGGAAAATCACTGTCTTTGCAATTTCTAATAGTGGATTATTCTGTATGTTTGCCTCTTCACACCAAGCTTTGTTCATTTTTTTCTTAATTTCTTCATCAGTATTGTGAATAAAGACTCCTGAATTTGGATCAGACTTGCTCATTTTTCCTAAAACCTGTGCATCACTAGTATCTGCAGGCTTGGATAGACCTGGTAATAATTTGTGATGTACAGCTACTGGTACTTTCCATTTCATTTTAGGGAATATTTCTCTAACTAACATGTGGATTTTTCTTTGATCCATACCAGCATGTGCAATATCTACTTCCAACGAATGAATGTCAACTGCTTGCATTGCTGGATAAAGTAATTTTGCAACATCTATCTTCTCTTCATTTTCAGAACGTCCCATAATTGTTAGAGTTCTCATTGTTCTAGCTAATGACATATGTTTTGTGAACTTCACAAGCTCTGACCAATACTCTGTTTTTTCTTCATAGAGTTTTGATCCCAAAATAATTTCAGCATCTGGACAAACTAACTTGAAAGCATCTTGATAATATTTTGAAACCTTGGAGATTGTTTCCCAATCTCCTCCTAATTTGTCATTGATTAGTGTGTGCCAGTCTGCAAGAAATATTGTACACTTTACACCAGCTTTTGCAAAGTCATTAATTTTGAATCCTGTGCTAATTAGACTCCCAAGATGTAAAAAACCAGAAATCTCTAAACCAATGTAATGTTTTGGAGATGAATTTGTTTTAAACAATTCAGTTAACTCATCACGTGTAACAACTTCTTCAGTTGGTGGTCTTTCAATCAAATCAACTTTTTCTGTTATGTCCAAATCAAATCAACTTTTGAGTGGTAAACGTATAAAGTTATTCAAAGATTTTTTTTAAAAATTAGAACCTTTGAATAGAAGATATTTCAATTATCAATATGACTCTTGAAGAAGGACTGGACTTAATTGAAAATTACAAAAAAGGTCTCGAAAAATTCTTAGAAACATTACCTGAGCAATCTGTACAATTAGGCACAGAAATGGTCAAAACCTTGACTATGAACTCAAAAAACGAGATAAAAAACCTAGAAGCAATTGAAAAAGCTCTAAAACGCCCACCAAAGTATGAATCAGGACTTTCAGAATAACAAAAAACCTATTTGCAGTTTTTCTTGTGTTTTCTCAAATCTTCCTGAGTGTTAAACTCTGTTCCACAAACTCTGCATTTTTCCTTTTTCTTATTATGTGCAATTTCTTGATGTTTCTTTAATCTCTCTGAATCTGAAAGTATAGTTCCACACTTTTTGCATTTTAATTCATTTTGATTTCCACCAAACAATCCCATGATATTATTCATTCATACTAGATGAAAAGTCTTAATTTCAATAATCAAACTTTTGGTTCATCTAGTGGTTTTCTAGGTTTTGTACTAAGATAGAATGCATGAGTGCTAATAATGAATGCTGCTAGGAACATTTTGATTGCAAAAATTGTATTCCAAGGACGATCCGGATCCGGATATGCAATCGATAATCTATCGATATCTGGAAGTACTCCATCAACAATTCCTGCAGACATTTGAGCTGTTAATACTGAAAAGTTGTACATCACTTCAAACAAGGTAATTATTGAAAATCCTAACAACATTAACTGGAGTAATGCCATTCTTGTTCCAACAATTTTATCCCCTGCTGTTCTTCTCCAACCTATTCTAGATACGCAATACCATCCGATTATTGTAGAAAAAAATATCCATGTAGATACTCTTGCAAAATTTTCAAATGGAATAGTTGTATTGTGTATGGCTTCTCCCATAACATATGTTCCATTTTCCATCCACTCGATCATTGTAACATAAACCCCGAAGATTAGTGATGAACTCATGATGAATCCACAAACATAGAAAATATACAGAAAAACTTTGTACCCTTTGTCTGTCTTTTCTAGATGACGTGGTTTCATTATGCCGATTGCCAAATTTTGAAATATAAAAATTCATGCGTAGTGATTGTGTTTATACAGTAGTATTAAGGACAAAATCTGTGAAAATTCCAATAAACATGCCTATTTTAGGCAACGAAGAACTTTCAGCTGTAGTCTCAGTAGTAAAATCAGGAGGACTTACATCAGCCTCAAAAAATGGAGGAAAGAATGTACAGGAATTTGAAAAAAATGTTAGAACTTTTACTAAAACCAAATATGCTGTTTCAGTAAATTCTGGTACTGCTGCATTACAAGCAGCACTATATGCACTTGATATCAAAAAGGGGGATGAAGTCATAGTTCCCTCTTTTACATTTGTTGCAAGTGCAAATGCAATTGCATCTACTGGTGCAAAACCTATCTTTGCAGATATCTTAAAAGAAAATTTTACAATTGATCCTGAATCAATCACAAAAAAGATTACTAGAAAAACTAGAGCAATAATGCCTGTACACTTGTATGGTCATATCTCATCATTAGATAGAATTAAAGAAATTGCAAAAAAGCATAATCTTTCAGTAGTTGAAGATGCTGCACAATCACTTGGTTCAACTTTTAAAGGAAAACACACTGGAACATTTTTTGAGCTTGGGTGTTATAGTTTGTATCCTGGAAAAGTAATAACTTCTGGGGAAGGAGGAGTGATAGTTACTAACAACAAAAAACTCTATGAAAAATTACAGATGATTAGAAATCATGGTATGGTTAAAGGATATGACTCTAAAATATTTGGATTAAATCTAAGACTACCTGAAATTAATGCCGCAATTGCTAAAATTCAAATTAAAAAATTACCAAAATTTATCCAATTAAGAAGACGTAATGCTAACCTATTATCAGATTTGTTGTCTGACACAAAAATTAAAATCCCTTTTGAACAAAAAAATGAAAAATTTAATTGGTCATTATTCACTGTTGCAATAAAAAATAGGGATTCAATTTTAAAGAAACTCAACTCAAAAGGAATTGGAGCTGCAGTCTATTACCCAATACCTGTTCATAAAATTCCCATTTACAAAATAAAATCAAAATTAACTAATACTGATTGGGCATCAAAACACGTTTTATCCTTGCCTGTTCATCCAAATGTATCTGCCAAAAATGTTGAATTTATTGCAAAAACTGTGCGTGATTTAGTAAATGAATAGCCTTGGAAATATAATTGGCGAAATTTGTAAGGTTGTCCTGCCCATAAAGCAGGAGTTTTACCCTGGAAATCCTGATTCACAAATTGCAATCTGCACACTTGCTAGCATATCGTTGTTAGATGATTTGAAAGATTCAGGAATATTGTCTGAAGTGGCAATTATTGGTAGATTGTTTACGGAGAACAAGGGGATTGACAGTATGATACAATATGTTTATGAAAACAAGAACATAAAAAAAATAATTCTATGCGGAAAAGAAGTTTGGGGTCATAAATCTGGTAATTCCTTATTACAATTACACAAAAATGGAATTGATGAAAATTCCCGAATAATTAATTCTGTTAGTCCTGATCCTTTTCTTACAGTTTCTAAAGATATGGTAAAATATTTTCAGAACAATATCACAATTATTGATTTAATTGGTGAAACTAATCTTGAGATAATTTCTGAAAAAATTAAGATTTCTTAATAGCCAGTTCTCTGTCTTTCTCTATTGATCTCGTTTTTCTTTTTGTATTCAGCTACAATATCATCTGGTGTGAGGTTTAATTCAAGTGATGCCTGAACTACAAAATGCCAAATATCAATTAATTCTTCTCTTGCTTCATCTTCATTGAATTCTGTTGGGGTTTTCCACCACTTCCAGTTGGTAGTTCTTTGCAGTTCCACTGCTTCATGCATTATTGCAGTGGATAATGCAGATACTCTACCTTCTGCATCTTTTGGATATCTATCAAGTTTCATCATTTCTGATAATCCTTTTTGAAGTTGAAAAATTGTGTCTAGTCTGTCTTCTGTTACTTCTGACAATGATAAATTAATTTGAGAAATTATTGAACTTAAGTCTTTTTAGAATCTGATCATTTTTTCATAAATCTTGACTCTTTTTGTAATGTCTCCGTTTTTGATCTTCAACAAACCATCTAATCCATATCTTTCGACAGCAAACGAACCTAAAACATTACCATAAACTACTGCTTTTTTGATCTCAGACAGGCTAGTTGATTTTTTACTTGCCAGGTAACCTATCATGGCACCTGCAAAAGAGTCTCCTGCACCTGTAGGATCTACTACATCTTCTAATGAAAAACCAGCAGTTGGGAAAATTACATCATCATAGAACATGAGTGAACCATGTTCTCCTTTTTTGATAATGACATACTTTGCACCCCACTTCATCATTTTCTTTGCACATTTTATCAAGTTGAATTCTTTAGTGAGAAGTTTAGCCTCTTCATCATTAATCACAACCGCATCTACAGATTTTATCATCTTAATTACAGCATCTCTCTTAGTAGATATCCAAAAATCAATTGTATCACACATTGAAAATTTTACTTTGTCAAACTCTTTGATGAGTCTAGTATTTTGTTCTGGATCATTATTTGCCAAGTACACGAATTGAGATTTTCTATATGCCTCTGGTACTGTAGCTTTAAAATCCGCTAGAACATTTAGTTCTGTTTTTAGTGTTGATCTAGTACTCAGTGTATCATCATATTTGCCATCATAACGAAATGTTTTCCCGTTTTTAATGGAGAGTCCTTCTAAATCAAGATATTTTGATAATGTTTTGTGATGTTGTTTTGGAAAATCTTTTCCTACAACTGCAATTAATCCAGTATCTACAAAATTACTTGCGGAAATTGCAGCAAATGTTGCAGCTCCTCCTAAAACATTCTTTAGTGTTTTTTTAGGAGTTCTAATTGTATCTAATGCAGTTGAACCAAAAACAGTAAGCATTTGTGAAGAAATTAATCTTGATGTATAAATTCTCTTGCTTGTTCTTCTGTTGGATAGTATACAAATGGAATTTCAATTGATGTAAAGAATGCATCATATTTTGTTACACCTGTGATTTTTACTGATTGAACCTTATTCTCATCTGCATCTGTGTGAAAAGTTCCCTTTACGAAAGTACTATCTAGAGGTTGTAGGGTGAATGGCTCTAATTGGCCCTTGCCGACCATTTGTTCATCTGCAATAACAAAGAACTCAGTTGTACCTGAAGTTAGTATTAGTAATGATGGGTTTTCGAATTGTAATTCTATGTTGTATTCTGAACCTTTTTCACTCTCACTCAATAATTCACTTTGGGTAATGCTTATTTCTATTTGAGATGCTGAGGCATACTGTGAATAACCAAAAATACTCATTCCTAGAATGAATAGAATGACCAGTCCCCCTCTCTTTGATGAATTCATGATTCATTTTAAGAAAATTACATTTTAACCCAAAAGGGAAAAAATCCCAATAAATTGTGTAAAAGATTTGATCTACTCTTTAACCTCCTTAGAGCTAACAAAATAAATCAAAATTACATGACTATTTGTTGATGGCTAGAATAAAGCTCAAACTAGGCGAGAATGAAATTGAGGTTGATTCTAGAGATTTCTATGTTGATAATCAAACATTAGGCGAAATCATTGAAAATATGTCTAGTCATTTACCTGAAAATCATGCTAATGTTGTTTATGAAACTGAACCTGTTACAACTACCGAAGTTCCTGTTCAATCTGGATTGGAAACTCTTGAGGATGCAGAAATATTTGAACCAGAATTTAATGAACCAATACGTATTGCTCCAAACGAAGTAAAATCAAAACTACGTATTTTGGAAACTAGCAGATTCTTTGATTCACCCCGAACAGTTACAGAAACTGTTGAACAATTACGTGAATATGGTTGGTCTGCAAGTCCACTTGATGTATCAAAGGTACTAGCAAAAATGGCATCAAACAAAGAAATGTTGAAAAATTCAAGCGAGAATAGAACTCATTACTTTGTTGAAGAATCTCTAGTGGCTAACTAGTAAAATTACATTTTTCACAACTAGAAAAGATCTCTCCATCTAAATGATCAAAATGCGTGTTACATTCATTGCATGTGTGATGCATATCAAAATAACCGTCTTTCTCTATCTCTCCAATTCTATTTGACTCAAGATTCGTACTTTTACATTTAATACAATGACATCCACATTCAATTTTCATTATTTTTCTCCGATAATGTATGTATAGTTGCAGGACCTATACAAATTATTGGAAAAGAAACGAGAAATTCCAATTGAGATTGATGATCATTTTCGATTATTTGGAAAAGAACCATGGGAAGTGGATTATGGTGAAAAATGCCCTGTTTGTGATGTTAGAATAGATGAATATGGATTTTGTTCATGTGGTTCTAGCGGAGATTAAATTTCTTCATAAAAGGTAAGGTAAGAATTACAAGAAAACCCATGATTAATGGTATCATCATTGAAAATTCAGGCACTACGGTTGTTCCAATAATGTTAACCGTTCCTGATGTATCTGGATTGATAATTAACCATACATGTGTTCCATTATTGATATTTTGACGAGCTGGAATTTCTTCATCATTAAGAAATACTACATAAGGTTCCCATAGTAATTCTAAAGGAATTATAGTTGTAACAAATCTATTTTCTCCAATTGTGTCAAATGAAATACTTTTTGATGGTTGATCAAAAACAAACTTATCAATACCATTTTGATTTCTAATTTCCACTGTGAATTCTTTTTCTTCCCATTTTACATTTTGATAAATTCTTGATTCATTTATTGCATACTCTAAGAGCATTTGACATCCGTGGCATGCAATTCCTTTTTTATCATCTAGAAAAACAGGACGTTCATTTGCAAATAACAGATCAACCTCTTCAGGGAAAATAAAAGCAGTTGATTTATGATAAAAAAAATCCCACGTCCATACACTATTTTTTTCAAAGAGTACGTCACTAAGATCATAAGTTACAATAAGATTTCCTTGGTTAGGTAAAAGTACAATATTTTCCATGCCTTCAGCTTCTGGTACTGATTCTTCTATACCAAATTTCATAAATTTCACGTTAGACACAGTTCCATCTACAAAAGTTAATTGACTAGCATCTTTTGAATTTCTGAGTTCATGAACAACTTTAACATTTCCTTCATTATCGATTGTTATTGTTACTGATTTTTGTTCTACTTCTTGAATTGATTCTTGTCCAAAAACTTCAGGTGAAATAAAAAGTAACGATAAAGCAAAAAAACCTACTAAAATCTTCTTCATTATTCACTCACTGTAACATGAGTCATTTCTACTTTTTCTAAAGGACAGTCATTACCATCTCTTTCTACATTCACAATCTTATCAGCAACATCCATACCTTCAGTAACCTCTCCAAATACAGTATATTGTCTGTCTAGGAATGTGCTATCAGTTGTTACAATGAAGAATTGTGAGCCTGCACTATCTGGATCTTGTGCTCTAGCCATCGAAACAATTCCACGTAAATGAGATCTAGAACTAAATTCTGCTTTTACGTTATACCCTGGACCTCCCA
>REGH01000083.1 GCA_003702495.1 Candidatus Nitrosopumilus sp. | reverse complement strand
ACTTCATTGTAACACCAGTTTGGTTACCATCAGCAATGCTGTTGGACTTAGTCTACTGGGCAACAAAGAAGAACAAGCACTCCTTGATACTGTTCGGCGGTGTACTGGTAGGAATGTCTTTACCATTATTCAACATGGTAAACCTGATAACAGTAGCAGACCCACTTGAAACGGCATTCAAATATCCAAGACCAACATTGCCACCTTACATGACACCGATAGAACCCCAAGTAGGTAAGTTCTATAACAGCCCAGTCGCTCTCGGTGCAGGTGCAGGTGCAGTTTTGGGATGTACATTTGCAGCATTAGGTTGTAAATTGAATACATGGACTTACAGATGGATGGCCGCTTGGTCAAAGTGGGACTAAAAACCCAACCTTTTCCTTTTCATTTTATTATCTACTACTAGTGTAAACTCTAGATAATTTTTTGAAAAAAATAATTTTTTGAAATTCTAATAATTTTTGATTAGTAATTCAAAGTGACCGGTTCTCTTCTTTGAATTAGAATTGATAGAACGGTTTGCTTGAATCTTGTTTACTTTCCAGTACTTTGTTGAGAACATGTCTGAAACTTGTTTTGAATCTGAATTTGACAATAGGACTTTGCATCCTTTGGAATCTAGTTTGTTACAGAGGTCTGCCAGTCTTTCCAAGTCCTTGTCTGTAAAGTCCTTGTTTGTGTAACTGGTAAAGTTGGCAGTATCGCTGACTGGTTGGTATGGTGGGTCAAAGTATACGAGATCTCCTCTTTTGGCATCTCTTAGAACTGCCTCAAAATCTCTACATTTGATTGAGACTTTGCTTGATTGTAAGATGGCACTTACAGAGCGGAGGTTCTCCTCGTTTACGATATTAGGATTTGTGTAACGTCCTAGTGGGACATTGAATTTTCCTTTGCTGTTTACTCGGTACAATCCGTTGAAACAGGTCCTGTTCAAAAAGAGCAATCTTGAGGTTTTCTCAATTTCGCTTCTTGGGTTTGATTCACGTACTGAGTAATAGTATGATTTTGAATCCTTGTGATAATTTTTTTCGTGACTTTTGAGAGATGAGATTAGGTCATCAATTCTGTCTCGAATTGTAGTATAAGCTAAAACTAGATCAGAGTTCAAATCAGAGATGCTGCATTTTTGGCCATCTCTTTCAGTGAGCATATGGAAGAGCAAAGCGCCTCCTCCGATAAATGGCTCATAGTAGGTCCCAAATGTTTTTGGCAGATTCTCATTTAGAATTGGAATTAACTGGCGTTTTCCACCGGCCCATTTTACAAATGGTTTTGGGGTGACAGTTGCCACTTGGGAGTATACTTGTTTCAATAGTTAGTATTGCAGAATTTTTTAACAATTTAGAAGATAAAAAAAATTGATCTTGGACTAGGTTTTTCCTAGTTGAAGTCGAGCTTAAATACAAACTTCGTAATTTGGCCAAAAATTTGATTTTGAAAATTGAAAAAAGCTTCGAACGGGATCCGGACCCGCGACCTTTACCTTACCAAGGTAACGCTCTACCAGGCTGAGCTATCGAAGCACACCTTCGTCCTGTAGAAAATCCTTATAATTCTTCATTATCGCCGCAGAATCTGTAAACTGTTAAATTTCACACAGATTTTTACCCTTTTGGAGGAGTAATCAAGCCTGGCCAAAGTAAGTACACTTTGTGCTTTTGGACATGCAGGACTTAAGATCAAATAATGGGTGATCCTGTCTCTCAGGAGTTCGTGGGTTCAAATCCCACCTCCTCCATACACAACTATTTCTGTTTAATTCCTCTAGCGTTTAGAACTTCATAGACTTCTGGTATGGACCAGACATAACCAACATGGACACAATCTTTCTCATCACAGAGCTGACAATACAACTCTCCTTTCTGAACTGCAACTTCTGCAATTCTGTTTTTGATATTGTCCTTTAGAATAATTCTATCATCATCGACTGAAATCTTTTCAATCTTTGGAGCATATCTTGCAAAGGTCTTGTCCTTTTGCATCATCTCCTCTAACATGTAAGTAACATAACCTGAGAAACTGTTGACACCTTTCATTGCAAGGTCGTCTTTACTCTTTTGATAAACTTCTTGGAATTTATCGTAGACGGTTTCTGAAACGGTAATTGATTTGAATCCTGCTTTTGGCAATTTACTTTTCCCTTACCGTACTTTAAGGTACCTTCTATATAAGATTTTATTTTAAAAAATAGATTGTCACACTCAATGAAAATTAGTCTTTATACAATACCATACTCCAAGAGCAATAATGGGAAAAGGATATTCTGAAGAAGAGATTCGTGAAAAACTAATTCCAGTTTTGAAGGATTCTGAATCCGGAATGTCTGGTGTGGAGATTGCTGAACAGATGAAAGTAAACCGCATCACCATGACAAAGTATCTCAAAGTTTTTGCAGCTGAAGGATTGGTTCGTCAAAAAAATATTGGAAACATTACATTGTGGTTTTTGGAACCAGGACAAGAGTCGTTTCATTTTCCTGATGATTACTTTCAGGTGGCACCAAAGTTTCTTGATTCTCTGATTAAAGGACAAGAGGACCAAGTCTATTCATTAATTCGAAACTCTTTGCATTCAGGGGCTACTGTTCATCGCTTAATCATTGAGGTAATTTTACCTGCAATAGACTCTGTCAAGAGCATGTTTGATGAGGGAAAGATTGGTACTGCTGAGCAGAATCTCTTGAGGACAATAATCTCAAAGTCTCTTCAGATACTGGGCCAGATTCCAATAGTTGCAGATTCTAAGAAAAATGTAGTTGTGATTTCAGCTGACTTTCAAAGTAGTTTGATTGCCGAAGCAGCTTCTGCTGCGTTTCACTCTGATTCATGGAAGGTATCTCATCTTGGAGATATGTCCTCTGCAATTGACGTCCTCTTTGATCTGGACTTTCAGAAATTGATTGGCAAAGTCTGGAAACAAAAACCTGGCGTCCTGATTGTCGTTGTATTTTCAGAAACAGACGAGGGTTTGAATTTCTTTGCGGATTCAATAAACCCAACAAAATCAAAATCTGGAAAACGTATGAAACTAATCCTTTGTGGAAGTGCTTCAAGAAAAGCCAAAACAGAATCAGACCTGGTAACTGACAAACTAGATGAAATTATCCAGTGGTCTCAAACAGTTTATCAGAATCAAAAATAATGGGCCCGATGAGATTCGAACTCATGACCTTTCGATTATCAGTCGAACGCTCCAGCCAAGCTGAGCTACGAGCCCAC
>REGH01000082.1 GCA_003702495.1 Candidatus Nitrosopumilus sp. | reverse complement strand
GAGAGTATCTCCACAGAGTTCAACCAAGTTTGAAGGGTTTTACCGATCTGACTTTCTCAGAATTAGATTATGATAAATTAACTGACAAATGTGATTTGGTCTTCACAGCAGTACCACATGGAACTGCCACTGAGATTGTAAAAGCATTGTATGATAGAGGTATCAAGATTATCGATTTGAGTGCAGATTATAGATTGCATGATCAAGAGGCATACGACAAATGGTATGGTTGGGAACATCCACATCCAGATTATCTATCCAAATCAGTTTTTGGTGTTCCAGAATTACACAGAGAAGAAATCAAAAAAGCACAACTTGTTTCATGTCCAGGATGTATGGCAGTAACATCAATGTTAGCACTTGCGCCACTAATTCGAAATAACATTATTGATACAGAACACATTGTAGTTGATTCTAAAATTGGTTCATCAGGTGCAGGTTCAGGTTCAGGAACTGCACATGCAATGAGAGCAGGAGTTATCAGACCATACAAACCAGCAAAACACAGACACACTGGTGAGATTGAACAAGAGTTAAGTGAAATTGCAGGTAAGAAGATTCATGTTTCAATGAGTCCACATGCAGTAGATGTTGTACGTGGAATTCTTTGTACTAACCACACATTCATGAATAAAGATGTGGAAGAAAAAGAATTGTGGAAATTATACCGTCAAACTTATGGTGAAGAGAAATTTGTAAGATTGATTCGTGACAAGAAAGGATTATACAAATTCCCAGATCCAAAATTCTTGGTTGGTTCAAACTTTTGTGATATAGGATTTGATTTAGACGAAGACAACCATAGATTAATTGCATTATCTGCATCAGATAACTTGATGAAAGGTGCAGCAGGTTCTGCCATCCAAAACATGAACGTAATGTGTGGTTTTGATGAAATGGACGGACTAAGATATACCCCACTAACACCTGTTTAGAAATGATTACTATCAAAATTGGTGGAAGTGTAGTAGACGATTTACATCCATCAACAATTGCAGATATCAAAAAAGTTGCAGAGACTGAAGGAGTCATTCTAGTTCACGGTGGCGGTAAAGAAGTCACCAAAGTTTGTCAACAACTTGGAAAAGAACCAAAGTTTGTAACATCACCCAGCGGAATCAAGAGTAGATACACAGACAAAGAGACTGCTGAGATTTTTACAATGGTAATGTCTGGAAGAATCAACAAAACAATTGTTCAAATGCTTCAAAAAAATGGCATCAATGCAATCGGATTATCAGGTGTTGACGCCAAAGTGATAGAAGCAGATAGAAAAAAGAAACTCCTAATCGTAAATGAGAAAGGACGAAAACAAGCAATTGACGGAGGATATACTGGAAAAATTAGAGAAGTTAATTCTAGTTTCATAAAATCACTCTTAGATCAGGGTCTTACGCCTGTAATTTCACCTATTGCAATAAGTGAAGAGTCTGAATTTCTCAATGTAGACGGAGACAGAGCAGCAGCGTATGTTGCAGGAAAAGTAGGAAGTGATAAAGTATTATTCATCACAAATGTTGATGGTCTATTAATGGATGACAAAGTTGTTCCAAAACTAACTCTAGCAGAAGCAAAAGAGATTAGGCCAAAGATAGGACCAGGAATGGAAAAGAAAATCTTGGCATCAACAGAGGCATTAGATATGGGAGTTAAAAAAGCACTAATTGCAAATGGTCAAAAAGAAAATCCAGTTTCATCAGCCATAGCACATGACAATTGTACGGTGATTGAACATGAGTGAAGACCAGTACATGGGCAATCTCTACCAGAGATTTCCAGTTACAGTTGAGAAAGGAAAAGGAGCTCATGTTTGGGATATTGACGGTAAAGAGTACATTGATTGTATGGGAGGATACGGAGTTGCATTAGTAGGACATCAAAACAAAAGAGTCAATGATGCTATCAAAGAACAAGTTGACAAAATTATTACAGTACACAGTTCACTTTACAATAAAACAAGAGAAGAATTTTTGAAAACATTAATTGGTTTAGCGCCTAAGGGACTAACACAAGTTCATCTTAACAACAGTGGTGCAGAAGCTGTTGAAGCTGCAATAAAGTTTGCAAGAAAATTTACAGGTAAAAAAGGAATGGTTGCAATGAAAGGCTCCTATCATGGAAAATCATTTGGAGCATTATCACTAACATTTAATCCAAAATACAAAAAAGCATTTGCCCCACTTGTGGAAAAAGTTTCTTTTGCATCTTACGGAGATATTGAATCATTGAAAGAAGCAATAGATGATGATACAGCATTTGTGATTTTAGAACCAATCCAAGGAGAAAGTGGAATAATTGTTGCGCCAGATGGATTCTTGCAAGATGTAAGAAAACTATGTGATGAGAAGGGAATTCTGTTAATCTTTGACGAAATACAGGCAGGTTTAGGTAGAACAGGACGATTATGGGCTTGTGATCATTGGAATACAGCACCAGACATTTTGTGTTTAGCAAAAGGAATTGCAGGAGGAGTTCCAATGGGTGCAACTCTTGTAAGACCAGACATCCTAGCTTCAATGAGTAAAGGTGAACACTCTTCTACTTTTGGAGGAAACCCAATTTCATGTGCAGCAGGAGTTGCAGCTCTCAAATCAATTACTGAGGACGGGTTAATTGAAAATTCTGAAAAGATGGGAAAATTATTCAAAGAAGGTTTAGAGAAATTAAAAGAAAATCACACCATGATCAGAGAGATTCGCGGTAAAGGACTCATGATAGGTGTTGAGATGAAATTTGAAGTTAGAGACATTCTCATGGGATTGATCAGAGAAGGTGTTCTTATGCTATATTCAGGAAGGAATATCCTAAGAATTCTACCTCCATTAGTAATAACAGAAGAGGATGTAACAAAAGTTTTACATGCTCTAGATACCATACTAACTGAAGAGGAGCAAAAACGAGATGCACAAGGATAACGTAGATGAGAAAATTATCGGATACCTCAAAGAGGATTCAAGAGAATCATTTGTAGATATTGGTAAGAAACTAAAATTATCAGAATCAGCAGTTAGAAGACGTGTCAAGAATCTTGTAGGAAATGGAACTATCAAGAAATTTACTTTAGAATTAGGAGAAGAAAATGCAACAAGTGCAATTGTTTTGGTATCAGTTGATTCAGCAACAGACACATCAAAAGTTTCTCTAAAGCTTGCAAAGCTTGAAGGTGTAAAAACAGTTTATGAGATTACAGGACAATACGACATTACAACAATAATGAGTGCATC
>REGH01000035.1 GCA_003702495.1 Candidatus Nitrosopumilus sp. | reverse complement strand
CGCGTGTTTAGGGTAACGCCGGACTGAATCTAGATAATGGTCCAAGAATAAACCCTTGATGGCGCTACTGGTGTAAAAACCCGTGCGCCACACTTTCACTAAATAAAATTAATTTCTGAAATTTCTTGATGTATTGCACTGATTGCTTTTTTGATGTTTCCTGCTGCATCCTCTACAACAATAATTATCCTTGAGGTTTCTTCTTGTGCATCCATATTCAAAATATTAAGTCCAGCATCACCAATTTTTGCACTTGTTCTGGATGCAACCTGTTGAACCCTCCACATTTCATCCCCTATCAATGTGATTACTCCTCTGTTGTAGGTGATTGTTGCAAGCGAATCAAAACCTAACAAGTATTTTTCATTTCTCTTAACATAATCCCCGTCCAAAAATAAGATTCTTGAAAACTCTATTCCGTCTTTTGTAAATGGCGATAAAATTATGAATTCGCTGTATCTTTTGTCTTTGTCTAATGATGTCAATAATTTTTGTATCGATGTTGTTTCTATTCTAAAAATTGCACAATTTTCTTTTCCGGTAACGATTTTGATAGGATGTCCTTTCTGCTCATCTAGATTTCTCTTTATTATTGTGACCTTGTCAGGATTTTTCATATTTGTGACTGTTATTGGCATATCAACACCATTCTCAACAATTTCTTTAATGGCAATAGGATCTAGGATTTTCATTCCAAACATTCCCGCGAGTCTTGCCTCATTGTATGATAATTGATGTACCTCTCTTAACCCTGATTCTATTATTTTTGGATCAGCAGAAACTACTGCACTATCTTTTTCAAAGTCAATACTGGTATCGTAATTTTTGTGAAATAAAATTCCTAGATCTGCTGCAGTACGATCTGAGCCTCCACGCTCATATGTAGTTGTAACATTATCCACCGTTTTTCCAATAAATCCTCCGATAGTAACTACCTCATTTTGTTCAACTAATTCTGCAGTTTTGTCCATCTTTGTTCGAGATTCTGATGTGAGGAAATTTGTTGATTCGATATTGTTATCTGTGATAATAGGCCAATACTCAAAATCAACTGTTTCAGATTTGATCTTGTTACTTCTTAGAATGTAGTTCATTACATGTGACATCAAAATTTCTCCTGAGAATGCTAGTGCACGAGAACGTACCTCGTCTACAAATTCTTTGCTTTCAAATGCCTCATCTAGTGCTTTTTTAGCTTTTTCAAGATTATGTTCAATCACACCCTTGCATTTTTCCTTATTTTCAACATCAACTAATTCTAAAATTCTCTCATATGTTGATTCGATTATCTCTAATGATGGCATTACACCATTTTCAGCATTCCTTCCTTGTTCTAACATTACATCGGTTAGAGAACGTTTTTTATCATTATCTAATGTCAAGGGGGCTGAAAAAACTGCAATAACTTTTGAGTCTTGTTTTAGATTGGTGATTCTTTGAATTATTTCTGGAATAGATTCACCATTTGGCCCAATAGCACTTCCTCCAAATTTTGCTACAACTAGTTTTGCCATGGTACTTTAACAAAAATCAATAGTTATCTATTAAGCTTTGAATGATTTTTGCAGCTTTTTTTGCACCTTCAATGTTAACCTGATTTCTTTTTTCTTCTAATTTTGATAGAATTAAGTTGTCAAGTCTTTTGAGATCTTCAAAAACAAATCCTTGCTCTTTTGCATTATCTTCTTGTTCAAAATGACCTTTAATGGGGATGAATATTGCAGGCGTACCATATGCGTTGGCTTCATCAATTGTTGATTTTCCTGCAAGTGAAATCAGAACATCAGATGCAAAAATTATCTCATGCAAATTTTCTACAAATCCTAAATTTTTAACATTCTTGTATTTTTTTTGAACTGATGGACCTGAAACTAGAACAATTTCTAAATCTTGATTGATTTTTGAAATGGCTTGTATTGCTTTTTCAATTAGAAACAAACCTGCATCTGTTCCACCAATTGAAATAACAATAGTTTTTTTATCAAATGCAAATTTTTGCCGTAATTGTTCTCTGGTGTACTCTGTTTGTCGTACTATGGGTCCCACTCTTTGGATGTTGTCTTGTGCATCCCCAATTTCAGGCAATATCACAATTTCACATTTTTTCATGATCTCTTTCATTGATTTATTCATCTTTTTTTCGATAAATGATGCTAGACCTTTTGTAAAATGTGTCTCTAAAATATCAGTAACCAAAATTGTTGGAATTTCCATTTCCTGAGCTACTGTTAGTGACGCAAAATCCTCATCACTAATGACTACCTTCGGTCTATCTTTTTCTAAAATATTTCGTGAAATATTTTTACAATCTTTATAGTATTGATAGTAGTTCCAAAGCCATTTTGCAGGACTCTTCAGGGTACCATTTTCAACAATGAATGATGGTGGATGATATACATCTTCAACTTGAATTTCTAATTTTTTTAGAATTTTAGCAGCTCCGCTACCTGTAACAAACTTAGTTGTAATATTTTGAAAATTCTTATTGATTGCAATATCTCTTGTTACGTGACCTAATCCTATTGGACTAGAAAAAAAATTTACAGGAACCACAAAATTGCTGTTTTTTTATCAAATTTTTAGATTCTGCCATTTCTCAAAGTTTAAATGGTTTTTAACAACGTTGGTTTCTGGGCCCATAGTCCAGGTCGGTTATGACGTCGCCCTTACACGGCGAAGATCCGGGGTTCAAATCCCCGTGGGCCCATATTCTCAAAATGTTATTAATGATAATTGATTTTTTATAGAACAGTATTGGATTATGAAAAATTTTGCTCAGAAATTTTAGATGCTGATCCCAAAATTCGATTTGCTACTGTTTATGACGAATGGGCAGTTCATGTGGGTGGCGGTATGAGAGAAGGTGTAAAAAACCTGCTTTCAGACCGTGCAGAAAAAGAATTGGTAAATCTATCTATACTTGATTGGAAGGCACGTAAAGATATGTCAAAGTGGCTTGGAAAAACTATCTACACTCTTGGTGAATATGACAAGGTTAAACGATTTTCATTTTATCTAGGTGATGATCATTTACTTCTTGTAAGTACTGAAAAAGATGATGACACTAATGTTGTAGTTGATGAAGTTATTCGACTATACTATGAAAATCAAGATGAAAAATAACTTAACCTATTTTACAACAGCTTTTACTTTGTAATCCTCTCGCAATCCAGTAAATAGAAAATATCAATACTCCTACTGAGACAAATTTTAATTCTAACCCTTGCATTGGAAATAGTGATAGTCCTCCAATTGCACCTAAAATTACTGCAAGTGGTGCTGTACATGCAGGGCACCCTGGAGTAAATGCTGCAAATGCTCCTCCTAAAACTGCTGATGAATTTGTCTTAACTGAATTCATCATCTTCATCCTTTTCATTTTAAATGCCATCATTGCAAAATTGATTCCAGCTAATGCTGATATGATAACCGTTAATGCTATTGATGTTCCAATGTATGTTGGAGATATTTCTACTGCAACATCAAAATGAGAAGGAAGCATTGACATTGTCAAAAAGTAATAGATGAATCCTAATCCTGTTCCACTAATAATTGCAATTGTGGCATATCTTTTCATGCCTAAAACATTTTGGATTAATTGTAATTTGCTTACCAAACATGGTATTTTACGATTCATCATATTTTAACTATATTTCCATAATCAAAGATTTTTAGCCTTAAACTACTTGGATTCCTTATGACAGAATTTTCTTCTGAAGAAAAAATAATCTTGATTCAATATGGGATCAAAAAATATGAGGATGAAGCCACATTATTTGAGAAATTAAAAACTATACTTTCTGAAAAAGACATTCAACGAAATATAGACACTCTCATTGGAACCCAAAGGGTCAGACGTATTGGTCCTGAAATCCTTCAAAATAATGAGAGTCATACGGAATTGCCTGAGTTACCTGATAATCTTAAACCTGTAATTGACAATCTGTGAGTAAAAATCTTAAATTAACCTATGGTAGATTTTTTCATATGAATAAAATTATTTTATTTTCTAGTATTTTTACAATTGGAGTTTTTCTGTTATTTTCTACAGATTCAGCATTTGCACATCCACATTCTGGTCATATAATGATAAATGGTCATACTCATCAAGAGCAAAAAGAAATCATTCCATTAAATGGAATTATGATGCTTGAAAAAACCACAATTCTATTTCATGCATCTGAAGATAACACTCTTCCTTGGGGCTTTGTAGAAGGAAAAATTGCAAATCATGTTGAAGGATATCCTGTTATAATTCAAATTTTTCAAAATAATAATGCTGTTCACTTTGCTCAAACTGATGTAAATCCAGATGGCACATATGAATACAAATTCAGAGTTTTACATTCGGAAAATGGTGATATCAAGAAAATCTTTGATGGGAATTACTCTGTAACCATCTTTAAAGTAGTATATCTAGACCAAGAAAATTTTATCTAAAACCCTCGTAATCCCTGAGGGCGCATAATCTCTGGATGCTGTTTCATCCATTCAATCTTGTCTAACATTTCTTGTTTGTCTTGTGGGAATGTACCTTTGATAGTGTATGCATTTGAGCCATGGTTTGCTCTAAAAACAATCTCATCTTTGGTATCAATTTGCTCAATCAAACTTTGCAATTCATCTAATGACTCATCATCATTAATTCTAACAAACTCTCCTTGATACTTGTCAAGAAATTCTTGTTTGATTCCGTTTTCTAAATAAAGAGTTAATGCTCCCACGTAATTTGGTGAACACGCACTAATTACTTCGGCAGTACCTTTGATGTGTTCTTTAGAATATTTTCTTCCTCCCAAACCTAAAATCACCATACATGACATGATGTATCCTGCTTCTTTTGCCTTGTTCACTGATTTGATAATGGTTTTTCCAATTGCGCCTTTAGTGACTTTTTTAAGAACAATGTCTGACCCACTTTCAATTCCCAAGTAAAACATGTCAAGTCCAGCTTCATTCATCTTTTTTAATTCTTCAGAAGTTTTCTTTAGAATATTCATAGGCATTGCATAACAAGAAATTCTTTCAATCTTTGAAAATTTCTCTCTAATGTATTTCAGAATTTTTATCATGTATTCTGAGTCAAGATTCAATGCATCTCCATCTGCAAGAAAAACTCTTCTAGTATCTGGCAAATATTTTGCCATCATGTCGATTTCTGCTTTTACTTCATCCCATGGTCTTTCAGAATATTCTTTTGAACGGTACATGTCACAAAAAGAACACTCGTTAAACGAACAACCTAATGTAACTTGAAAAATTAATGATCTTGCTTCTGATGGTGGTCTATACAGAGGTGCATCATAATTTAACATCATTTTTTACTTCAGCTATTTTGGACTAATTATGTTTTTTATACTTTGATTATTTCAACACAAAATACCTTTTAGTGATAGGCAGGAATATTTCGCATTCATTATGGCAAATGATCCTGATGCAAAAAGATTACTCTGGTTCATTTTTGCTGGTTCTCGAGGAGGACTAACTAGGTTGAAAATCATTTCAAAAATAAAAGAAAATCCAGTAAATACTAACCAATTGGCAAACCAATTAGGTCTTGATTACAAAGCAATTCAGCATCACATCAAAGTTCTTGAGAAAAATAATTTGATTTCAAAGGTAGGTGAAAAATATGGTGTCATGTTTTTCATCTCAACATTTCTTAAAGTAAATATGGAGACATTTGAAGAAATTGAAGGGAAATTGGATAAAAGTAAATAAAAGCTCAAGAGGTGTTTTTCTCTAAATGGAGCCTACATCTCTGATTTTATCAATTGTCTCAATTATCAATATGGGAATATTGGGAATTTTGATTGTAATATTTGGTAATATGTATGGGAAAACAAGAGCTCAACTCCCACTTGGTATGATTGTTGTTGCAGCCATGTTGTTTTTACATAATGTTGTTGGCGCTATGGCTTATTTCTCAATGGAACATCTCTTCTCTAATGAAATATTCCCATACATGTTAGGAGTTGGTGTTGCAGAGTTGGTAGGATTAATAATATTTTTGAAAATTACTTTGGATTAATCTTAGTTTAATTGTAACAAAATCTGTCAAATCACATGTTGCAAGAATATTTGAAACTCAACAAGAATATTCTAATTGCATTTGCTGCATCAATAACTATTTCAGCAGTTATAGCACAAATTTTATCTGATCAAGCTGACTACCTAAATACAACTTATACTACTATTGCAGATTATGCCATCTACTTCTCTGTCTTTAGTGGAATGTTCTATCTTGATAACCGTAAAAAATATCTTCTAAAATCAGGCAAAACTGATACAAAGAGACTAAAACATGATCTAAAAAAATTAATCACTTCACTTGGAATTGGAGAAGTTGTTTATACAATAGTCAGATGGGTGTTGCAATACTATTTACTCGTACTAAACTATGATCCTTACTTGGCATCAATTATGTCACAAGGGTTGTCTACAATCGTTTACATGATAGTAGTAAACCTAAGTGTTAAGATAACGAGGTTGTACAAAGATGAGCATTAGTGTTTATGTCGATGGTTCAGGTGGTCCCAATGGCGGATATGGTTTTTTTGTAAAAGAAACTGGAGAATCGTTTTATGAAAAAAAACCTCAAATCACAAATAATCAGGCTGAATATCTGGCAATAATTTCTGCATTAAACAAGTTTGTTGACAATGATGATGAAATCACAATTTACAGTGATTCAAAAAATACTGTAAACCAACTTAATCATGAATTTGCGATAAATAATGAGCAATTACGTGATTTAGCAAGAGAATCTTGGAGTATAATTGGAAAATTTTCTAATTTGTCAATTGTTTGGGTCCCTAGAAAAGAGAATTTGGCAGGAAAGATGCTGGGAAGCTGAATTTTAGAGATCAGAAATTTCCATGAATAACTTTATTATACAAAATCTTTGATCATCGTTACATGACAGAATCTGTCGTTTTATCTCCAAAATCTATTGCAGTAATTGGTGCATCTGACAAACGAGGAAGTGTTGGTGCAACTATCACATCAAACATTATGAATGGTTTCAAGGGAACAGTATATCCTATTAGTCCTACAAGGGAGACCGTATTTTACAAAAAAGCATACAAGAGTGTTTTAGATGTTCCAAAATCAATTGACCTTGCAGTTATTGTTATCAAAAATACATTGGTTGCACCTGTGTTAGAAGAATGTGGTAAAAAGAAAATCAAGGGAGTAATTATCATCACCGCAGGATTCAAAGAAGTTGATGAAGAAGGAGCAAAACGTGAACAACAAGTAAAAGATATTGCTAAAAAATACAATATTCAAGTTATTGGACCAAATTGTCTTGGTGTCATGAATCTTGATCCAAAAACAATGATGAATTCTACTTTTCTTAAAGTTACACCAAAGTCAGGAAAAATTGCACTTGTGTCTCAAAGTGGAGCAATTTGTGCTGCATTAGTTGAAGATGCTAGTGCACAAGGAATTGGATTTTCTGCTGTTGTCAGTCTTGGAAACAAAGCTGCAATGAGTGAAGTTGACGTTCTAAAAATTCTTGCAAATCATAAACAAACTGAAGTCATCGTGATGTATCTAGAAGATATGGGTGATGGACAAGAATTCCTTAAAGTTTGTAAAAACATCACTAAAAAACTCAAAAAACCTGTTCTTGTTCTAAAATCTGGACGTAGTCCTGAGGGTGCCAAAGCAGCAATGTCTCATACTGGTGCTTTGATGGGTTCTGATGAGATCTATGATGCATTACTAAAACAATCTGGTGCAATTCGAGTTGATACTATGGAGGAACTATTTGATTATGCAACTGCATTTTCAAAACAACCTTTGCCATCCAAAGGTGATTTAGTAATTGTTTCAAACGCTGGTGGTCCTGCAATTATTTCTACAGATGCTTGTTCAAAGGCAAAAATTAAGATGGCAGATATCACAAGTATACGAAAACAAATTGATGAAGTAATTCCACCTTGGGGAAGTTCTAGAAATCCTGTTGATATTGTTGGTGATGCTGATTTTAATAGATTCCACAATGTTTTGGATCGTGTCTTAAAACATCCAAAAGTTGGTTCTGTTATCTCAATGTGTACTCCTTCTGGTACACTGAATTATGATAAACTAGCAGAAGTTATTGTTGACATGTCCAAGAAATACAAAAAAACAATGCTTGCAAGTTTGATGGGATTAGATGAAGGAATAACTAATAGAGAAATTTTAGCTGCTGGAAATGTTCCATACTATACCTATGCAGAAGGTGCAATTAGAACACTTGCTGCCATGATTAGATTCTCTAATTGGGTAAAATCATCTCCTGGCAAAATTACAAAATTCAAAGTAAACAAAGCTAAAGCCAAAAAAATCTTTGATAAAGTCAAAAAAGAGAAAAGACCAAATCTGTTAGAGGAAGAAGGTCAGGAAGTTCTCAAAGCATATGGTTTACCACTTCCAAAAAGTGCACTTGCAAAAAATGAATCAGAAGCAGTAAAAATTGCAAAAAAAATTGGTTATCCCGTTGTAATGAAAATTGCATCACCTCAAATAATTCACAAATCTGATGCAGGTGGAGTTAAAGTCAATTTAACAAATGATTCTGAAGTAAAAGATGCATTCAAAACTATTGTAAAGAATGCTAAAAAATACAACAAGAAAGCTGAGATTAAGGGCGTCTTGATTGTAGAGATGGTCAAAGGCGGAAAAGAACTAATCATTGGTTCAAAACTGGAGCCTGGATTTGGTCCAGTAATCATGCTTGGTATGGGTGGAATCTATGTTGAAGTTCTTAAAGATGTAACCTTCAAACTTGCGCCTGTAACTGACAAAGAGGCTGATGATATGATTGCCTCAATTAAAACACAAAAACTACTCCAAGGAGTTAGAGGAGAAAAACCGTCTGATATTGCAAAGCTTTCTGAATGTATTCAGAGATTATCTCAACTAGTTTCAGACTTTAAAGAGATTAAAGAATTAGACATGAATCCTGTACTTGTTATGGAGAAAGGCAAGGGTTGCAGAATTCTAGATGTCCGAATTGGCCTCTGATCGCACTTTATTCGTAAATCTTCCTTCTTAGAAATTTAGAATATTTATACAACCTAAAATGATTATTGTTACATGTCTGAAATTAAGACTGGGGATGATTATATTGAGAGCCTTAGAGGACGTGACCTCAAAATTTACCTCTTTGGTGAACTAATCGAAAATTATGTTGATCATCCAATTATTCGACCATCAATTAATGCAGTAGCAGAAACTTATGATCTAGCAGTTCGTGAAGAAGCATTAGCATCAGCTGACTCATCTCTTTCTGGATTGAAAGTAAATCGATTTTTACATATTGCAGAAAGCGCTGAAGATTTAGTTTTACAAAATAAAATGCAAAGAAAATTAGGTCAAAATACTGGAACATGTTTCCAGAGATGTGTAGGAATGGATGCAATGAATGCTTTGCATTCCACAACTTTTGAAATTGATGAAAAACACGGAACTGAATATCATAAAAGATTCTTAGAATTTGTAAAAATGGTACAAAAAGAAAATTTTGTAATTGGAGGTGCTATGACTGATCCTAAAGGTGATAGAAGTAAAGGACCTTCAGAACAAGACGATCCTGATTTATTTACCAGAATTGTTGACACTGATGAAAAAGGTGTTTACGTTTCGGGTGCAAAAGCACATCAAACTGGTTGTATAAACTCACATTGGATTATCTTAATGCCTACTATCAGACTAACAGAATCTGATAAAGATTGGGCTATTGTAGGTGCAATTCCTGCAGATGCAAAAGGTGTCACTTACATTTACGGTAGACAATCATGTGATACCCGAAGCATGGAAGAGGGTGATATTGATGATGGTAATGCAAAATTTGGCGGACAAGAGGCATTAATCATCTTGGATAGGGTATTCATTCCATGGGAAAAGGTCTTCATGCATGGTGAATATGAATTTGCATCAATGTTAGTAGAACGCTTTACCTGTTATCATAGACGAAGCTATGTATGTAAAACTGGATTGGGTGATGTTTTGATTGGTGCAGCAGCTACAATTGCAGATTACAACGGAGTTCCAAAAGTTTCACACATTAAAGATAAGATAATTGAAATGACTCACCTTAATGAAACAATATTTGCAGCAGGTATTGCATCTTCTTATCAAGGACAGAAGATGAAATCTGGTGTTTACCTTAATGATGACATGCTTGCTCAAGTATGCAAACATAATGTTACACGATTCCCATATGAAATTAGTAGACTTGCACAAGATATTGCAGGTGGATTGGTAGTTACTCTTCCATCTGAAAAAGACTTTAGACACCCTGAAGCTGGTCCTTTACTCAAAAAATACCTTGCAGGTAGAAAAGGTGTAGATGTAGAAAATAGAATGAGAATTCTAAGATTGATTGAAAATATGACCTTGGGTAGAAATGCAGTTGGGTATCTTACTGAGTCCATGCATGGTGCAGGTTCTCCACAAGCCCAAAGAATCCAAATTCAGAGACAGATGCAAGTTGGATACAAAAAGAATCTTGCAAAAAATTTGGCAGGAATTACAAATGATGTTGAAGAACCAAAAGAATCTTCTGAATATTTTAAACGAGTTTTCAAAACAAAAGATTCTGTTCTATAAAACCACTTAGTTGTTTTTTTTAATTAAAAAATAATTAATTAAATAATTCTACTCTTTTGAAACTTAACAATACTTAGGATCCTTTTTTAATAATTTTCACATAGTTATACTACCAAGCAAACAGGACGATCTTGTGTCCGTAGGCATAATGTGAACCTGTTTGCCTGAATATAGCGAACTATTCTTTTCTCTCTTCTTCTGACTCTTTGATATCTTTAGTTTCATCTGTTTTGAGTTCAGATGAATCTGCATCTATCTCTACGTTATCTAATTCTGTAGGATCTGAATACTCTGAATCTCCTTCAATCTTATCAATATCTGACAACTCTTCAATTGTCTCTGAATTTTCAGATTTCAATGGATCTGTAAATGATACTTCTTTTTCGTTTTTCCTTTTTGCAAATTGCTTGAATATCATTATTCCAATTACAACTGCAATGATGACATAGTTAATTGGCGGTTTTAGTAATTGAGTAATGTATCCTACCTGTGGAAGTGTATATGCTACTTTTCCAATATATTCTTCCTCGGTAATTGGAAAGTCGGTTCCTGGAATTGAAGCTGGATTTGCATCTCCCTTTGTTCTAATCGTTCTAGGATCTTCGTCTACTATCGATGCTACTCTGTGTACAATTACTCTATTATGATCAGAAGGACGATCAAATACGATGATATCCCCTACTTCAAGATCGTTAAAAGGCTCATGTCCTGAAACAATCAAAACATCATAAACTTCTAAAACTGGAATCATACTTCCACTTGCAACTACATAAAATGGATTTTGTGTTCCAAATGCAATTTGAAGACCAATCCAAATTACTAAAACTCCTACTGCAACAATAACAATATCTTTGATAACTCCTTTTGAAACAGACTTTTTTCCCAATTACATAATCGCCTATAGTGCCCTTGATTAAATTTACTAGCTATTGAAGTGGTGTTCC
>REGH01000081.1 GCA_003702495.1 Candidatus Nitrosopumilus sp. | reverse complement strand
TGATGAATCGATGGTGACAGATGTGCCGTCATCAGTTGAAGCTCCTGATTCAGAGTAAGAAGCACCAAGTTCAACTGTTTGTGGGTTGTCACCACTAAGTGTGATGACAGGTGCTGTTGTGTCAACTGTAACAGAGATTGTATCAGTGCCGCTGTTACCTGCAGCATCTGTTGCAGTAACAGTTAGTGTCTGAGTTCCTTCATCAAGTGTAGATAGTGTGATAATCTGAGAAGATCCAGTTGCAGTTGCAGTGCCAACATTTCCGGAGGTACCATCAGATGTAACTGTTATTGTACTGCCTGATTCAGCAGTAATTGTTAGATCAGGAGTGGTATCATCAGTTGGAGTGTCAATATTATCAGCAGAGACAGATGGTGCTGTATTGTCTACTGTGAATGTTCCGCCAGAGGTTGGAGTAGAGGTGACGACATTGCCTGCCAAGTCTTGCGCAGTTGCAAGAGTGACAGTTGCAATGCCATCACCGGAACCAACAGTGAAGTCGTAAGTATAGACCGTAGATGAAATCTTGGTCATGTCAGATGCGCTCAAAGAATTCGAACCACTGATTGCAATTTGTGGGACAGGTGAATCTTTGAGTTCTTCGTCAAATGTTGCAATTAGTGTAATTGTGGTGCCTTGTTTGTAAGGACCTTCAGAAGAGTAGGTGATTGCAGCAGTTGGGGCTGTGGTATCGGAATCAACACAGGCTCCAGCATAATCATCTTCGTGATTTTTCAAATGGCTGTTTACAGCACTTTGGGAAATGTCCAAGGTATTTTGTTCGCCATTGCCTTCAACATGACAAACTTCTACCGCAAACGCTTCTTGAGAAAATGCGATAGATGAAAATGATAAAGTTAACACTACAAGTAATACTAGACTATAACGTCCCACGCCAATGAATTGCAATCACAAGACTTTTTTTCAAACAGTATATAATTAAAAACCAAATTCCCCAAAAATGGGAATATACCAATTTCAGTTTTGGAACTAGTAAAAATGAAAAATTTCCAAAGCGGAACTGATCAAAAAAATCAGAAAAAAATTTTTATGCTTAATAAAAGATATTGATAGTTTCAAAACATGGAATTAGAAGGTTATTTTTACCAAGTTTTTTCATCAATCATTTCAAGACCATTTTCTGTAATTTCAAATCCCATAATTTTGATGGTTTCTTTTGCAGTTCTAGAATTTCTGTCAAGAATTTTTTTAGCTAAAATCTTTCTTGACTCAGGACGAAGTTGTTGTCCAATTTTGTATTTTCCTTTAATTGATTGAGGTACAACTTTGATCACTGCAACCTCATCCAAAACAAGATCATTTTCCTTGATTGGTTCATAGTGGCCCTCAGGTTGGTACTTTTTCATTAATCCGTTTAATGCCAATGTCTTTTCAGAATCATCTTCAACCAAAAAGGCGGTTCCTTTTATGACCACACTGATGTATAGTGTGTCAGCCTGGGAGGCATCAGTGGGATGAGAAAAATAGGAGGGCAGAAATTCTAGTTCTCTATCAACTTCAAATCCCACTTTGTTATTTTTGAGAATGTTTTCAATTTTTTCTCCACGAGGGTACGAATGCATGTAGATAACATCATTTAGGAAAGCAAAATTCATTGGAATAATTTGAGGAAACCCATTTTCATCAATGCTAGCTATACGTCCTACATGCTCTTCATTTAGAAATTCTTTAATTTTCTCATGAGATTTGATTTCAAGACGCCCTACCAGTTTCAAACCAGTTATGATTTTCAAATTGACATAATAAACTAAATGTAGTAAAGTATGCCAAAAAACATGAAAGACCCATATCTTGATGAATTAAAAAATGATTTTAACAAATATTCAAATGATTTAAAAAAATTAAAAAAGAAACTTCTAAAGGCAACACCACAAGAACAAGAAAAAATTATCAAGCAAATAGACAATATTGCAAAACAAATGGAAAAAAATCAAAAACAATCTACTAAAGTTACTAAATCAAGAATAAGAGAAAGGCGATTGAAAAAATAATCTAATCTTCCTCTTCAAGTTCTTTTGCCAATGCCTGTATATCTAAAATCTTGCAAGACAATTCATCACATTCAATTTCATATTGATTCATAGAACCAAATTACAAAAAATATCAAAAAAACAACAACGTCCTAAAACTTGACTTTATTCATTCAATTTTTTTATTAAATAAAATCACTTAATTGAAGAGAGGACATGAAAAAGTCATGGAGGAATTTGATGAGGAGCGAGAAGAGGCCACAAATCAAGTGTTAGATGTACTTGAGGAATGGGGAGCCGAATCAAAATTCATTTGGTTTAGGGAACTACATAGAATCACTGATGTCGATAAAGGGTTATTGAGAAACATTCTCAACGAATTAAAAAAATCAAGAGAAATCAAAGAGATGCATGGCACAAACAATAGGATTTTTTTCTGTTTGAGAAAATATTACATCAAATGCAGGGATGTAGAGTTTAGATTCAAAGGAAAAGAAATTATGCTAAGAGACGGAAGTAAAACCAAGATCATTGCAGGTTCAACAAAAGCAACAGAACGCACTAGAAAGAGATTAGAAAAACAAAGAAACAAACGCAGGGCAAAATCATTTACAAAAGCAAAAAGTAAGAGACCTCATAAATCATAGACCGTCTTCTGCTTGTCGTCGTGCAAAATTGGATTCAGCACGTTTTAGTTTTGCAGATTCAGCAACATCTTCAGTCATGTCATAGAGTTCGTGCAATTGCATATCGGGAGTAAGAACATCTTCTTTTTCATCTTCTAGTTCCAATTCTAAATTTGCCAGAATCTCGACATTTTCTTCTAAAATATCAAGGCATTTTTTTACTGATTCAGGAAGGTCGTCATCCATAATATACAATGGAATATGGTAAAGTAAATGATTTTCTGTGAGATATAGAATAGAACGCCTTATTGTTTGGCTTTTTCTCTCAAGGCAGGCATTACGTGGCTTGCGAATTTGTCAATAGAGCCAAAGTAATTCTTACCCCAGAATCTAATTACAAAGTGGTTTACACCGGCATCCATGAATCTTTCAAATGTTGGAATGATATCATCAGGAGTTCCAACTGCAGTTGAAGAACGTGCGACTGCTTCAGGAATCTTTGTTGCAGCTTCTCTCATCTTTACAATCCATTCTTGATTAGACATTGAATATTCTGTAAAGTATTTTACGAAATCAAATCCTTCAATTTCTTTCAAGTTGTGAACTCTCA
>REGH01000080.1 GCA_003702495.1 Candidatus Nitrosopumilus sp. | reverse complement strand
CTCATTTTGAATCTAAGTGTAAACTTTCAATTGAGGATTTTCAACAATCATTTCTTTTAGAATTTCTGTTGATAATCTGTCAAGTTTTTGCATACCTTGTTTAGAAACTACACGTCCTTTCTTCTCAACTTTTTCCAAGTAACCTAATTTTTCTAATCCGTGAATGGCATTTCTGATAATTGCACCACCAGCATCTTTATGATGTGCTGCACCATAACCGGATGGTTTGCCACCACCGTAATCTTTTCTTAATTCGTTAATACCAATTGGACCATGAAGGTAAATTTTTCTCATAATTGAAGCGCATCTAGTATGCCACCAATCACGGTTTTGTGGTGGTTTGTCAGCATGAGCCCCAGTTTTTACAAATGGAATCCAAGAAGGTGCTGGAATATCTTCATTTTTTAGGACTTCAGCTAGTCTTCCTATCAATACATCTGCGGGTACATCGTATACCTTTGCCATGAAGACAAAAAATCGAGAATCGTCTTATAAATCATTGAGATATTATTTTGCGATAAGTGTGCCCACATAAGTAACAAGATATTCTGATCGACTTCACAGATGCCCTACCCAAACGAATTCTAGAATTTACTCCAGGAGCGATAAATGATTTGCATTTTTTACAAAAATTCATCCTAAGTTCATAAGGCATACGAATTTTGTGTCGAGTACTGATTCTTCTGGCTAGAAGAGCTTGACGTTGAGAAAGTTCTGGATCGATTCGTGCATTACTAATTGCATTTTGTATTAGAATCTGCATTCTTTCCATTGCAAGTTTTCTTACTGCAGGTTTCACAATAATTTCTAAAGCCACACCTAAAAATTACTTCTCATTAGAATCAAAAGATGCAGTCAGCGGGATTCGAACCCGCGTCACAGGGTTGGAAACCCCGAATACTAACCAGGCTATACTATGACTGCAACAAAATGCAAATTTTCATGCCTACATAAAAATGGTTTTTTCGTACTCATAGAGCATTCTGGCAACTACAGTGTGACCTTCAAATGACTCATCACCAACAGAATACATGTCTCCAAATTGTTTTTCAATAGAGTCTGAAAAGTGTCCTTTCTGGAATCCACCAAACACAAGACAACAATCATCATTAATCTCAGATGCAATCTTTTCATACGAACTTTGACGTCCCTTGGTAGAAAATCCAATTATTTTTGAGGGGTTTATTTCATCAATTAGTTCTGAGAATGTTTTGTTTTTGATTTCAAGTAATGTTTCATCATTTGTTGTTATCTTTTTTTCTTTGTACAATTTTTCAACCAGTCCTGCAAATCTATGATAAGATTTTGGGACGTGTACATTTTGCCCAAAATAAATTACTTTATCATCAATAGTATGAACATAGAGTTTGATTTTGTTTTTTAGATATAGTGGGATTGTTGTTGCTTCAAGTATTGAAAAGTGTACAAGATCAGGTCTGCCTCTCTTTAATTCATTGTTGATACCTTTCATTGCTGCAAAATGCCAAGAGTTGTCTAATAGAATTTCAGATGAAAGTTTTCCTAGTTTTCTTGCATGTGAAATTACTGACTGGTGATGTTTTAGTTCAGACGGAACAATCTCTAGTGCAGATTCAGCTAAAACTATGGAAATCATTTTAGTTTGTCATTTGAATTTGATTCTTAAACTCATCCCAACCTGATTTTGGATTTCCATTCTTATCAAACAATCCAGCATTGCAGACATACTGGTTCAGTCTCTCAATTACATGCTCGCTACTACCAAATCCTGAACCTCCAACTGAAAGCGTATCTTCTCCAATTTCTTGTGCTTCAAAGGAGCAGGTTCCTTCAGGCTTGTCATTTTGTCTATACCAAGTGAAAAACTCTATCTCAGATTCGTTTTCTTTGTAAAATTCAAATGATTTTTCTAAAAATTCAGTTTGAGATTCTTCACTTCCGCCCACAAAATCAGAGGTACTCCAACTAATCTCAAAAAATGCAGCCTTTTTGTCTCCCGCCAAATCAATTGCTTGTTCTAGCTCTTCTTTTGCCTGCTGTGGAGTTTTTACCATATCACCAACAGTATCTACAGGTGAATAAGTAAATCCGACAAAATCACCTACATCCAAATCATTTACAATGTGTCCAAGATCTTTATTCAGAACTTGGTGTAGTGCAAATGCATTTCCAATTTTTACATCAGGGTGTTTTTCTTTAATTTTGTCATACACTCCAGTGAATAATTCTTTGTAAGGAGGAATATTTTGTTCATAGTATCTAAATTGAGATTCGGTTTCTCCTGCAAGAATTACAGTATCAACAATATGATATCTAGAGAGTATTGCATCAAGAACACTGACTACGCGATCTTCATTTAGTGATTGAATTGGTGGTTTTCCAATCCAATCAGGAAATGGTCCTAGTGTTTCTCCGTTAATTATTGAAAAGTAAAGTGTAACTTTAAGATCATTTTTTTGGTTAAAGCTCATCAATGCATCAGAGTATTGCCAATTGAATTCCCTATGTTCTGGTTCAATTAAATTCCAAAATAGATAGACATTACTTCTTCCAATTCCAGATTCAGATGCGGTAGCATAGATTTCATCTAGTTCTTGAAGAGTTACAGATTGATTTGGAGAATTTATTACCAAACCAATTTTTTCATTAGTATTTACTGGTATAACTTCTGGACCAGAATCACCAGGAATGCCAAGAACTCCAGCTGCAATGGCAATAACTACAGCCACGCCTATACCCACGCCTAGAATCTTCTTATCCATAGGGATTCAAAAAGAAAAGAAAGTAAAAAAGTTGTGATTCTGTTATTTATCCAGAAGTACAACCACTAAATCCACACTCAATGCAGATACTGCAACCTTCTACAAATACAAGGTTGTTCTTGCATGTTGGACATAGACGATCTTCTGGAACTTCTTCTTGTTGTTGGATTGGTTCAGCTTTGATTTCTTCGTCATGTACTTTTAATGCAAGTGCTGCATTAACTTGGGATTTGATGTAGGGATTTGTAATTTGTGTTGAAACATATTTTGTTACATGTTCACTTGGGGTAACATCAAATGTTTTCTGTGCATTTTCACTTGTCATGTGGAGAACTTGTTTGTGTCTAGAACCATCACGGTATACTGTGATACCTTTTAGACCAATCTCATGTGCTAGCAGATATGCAGATTTTACATCTTCTGCAGTTACATCATATGGCATGTTGATTGTTTTTGCAATTGCATTTCCAATCCAGTCTTGCCATA
>REGH01000079.1 GCA_003702495.1 Candidatus Nitrosopumilus sp. | reverse complement strand
CCTCTCCATCCAGATTCATCAAAATCTGGAAAAGAATTTCTATTTGGTTTAAATTTTTTCATTCCAAATTTTTCAGGAATTGCACCATTAAACATAATGTAATCTACCAGTTCTGATCTTTCTCTAGAACCAATTTGTTGGAATTGTGTATTGTATACATAGATATGAAATCCCTCATTTCCAGAAAAATATACTTGGATATCATCTTTATTTATTGAGAAATCATTGATTAGAATTTCGGATAATTTTAAAACTTCAGTTTTTGATGAATCTATACAATTCTTACATGGTAAGGATTTTTTTTCTAATTTCGTTGAATTGCAGTTTAGGCATTTTTCAGAATTTTTTGAAACTTCATTACATTCATTACAAATAGATAATGTATGACTTGATCTACAGGACAAATTAAGATCTTTTGCATCAATGTCAAAAATAAGATCAGCTTCTTTCCAATCTTTCTCATTCATAGGTAGATTTGGAAATGAGTAATATGCATTTGAACAATATACATCAGATGGTACATTTTGCATTAATAGTAAATGCAATTCTTTGTCATCTTTGACTGAAATATGACGTGTCATTCCAGAATTGAATTTTTGATAGCCAAATTCTCTTTCAGATGTACGTTCAGGAACGCGAATCAAATCAAATTGTTCAAAATAATATTTTTTGAACGCGCTTTCTAGAAATTTTATATCAGTTTCGTTCATTATTTTCTCTTCTTTCCAAATTGTAATGGAGTAATGATGCCTTCACATTCAGATGTTGCAAAACAAAGACTCTGTGTTTTTAGTTTTTCACATGAGGGGCAAGAATATTGAGTGCCACTGCCGGAGGTTCCAGCTAGATGATTGAGTTGATAAAGTGTTACACGCTCATTATAATCAGGAGCATTTTTGAATAAAGGTGCAATCTGTTGAACAGATTGTCCTTTTGAGAGAAGGAATGTTGCCAACATGAATCTGCCAGAATGTGGAAGGTTTTCACCTTTTTCAAGTATATCAATTGCATGTTTGATACATGGAGGATATTCCCCTGTAGTTACAGTAAAAGTTGAGAATTTTTTTGACAGCATTACAAGTTTGTTTACAGAATCTTCAAAACCTGGAATCATTGTAGGTGTTTTTGCATTTACAATTTTTGAATTGATATAGGTGCCTAGTTCTTTTCTGATTAGTCTTACGGTTTCATGAGGAGTTAGAAAGACCTGTCCATTTTCCACATGTCTGTTAATTAATTTCCATTCTCTTTCATGAAAATTGACAGAGTGTTTTAGATAATCAGATACTGGAATGACAAAATAGTCATCTAATTTTTCTATTTGAACAGAAAACAAATCATCAATTACTCTGATTGCTAATTGTTTTTTTGATTCATCTGAGATATTTGCCAAGTCTTTTTCAAGATATTTTTCAGCTCGTCGTGCTTCAGCAAGTGCAAATCTCTTGATTAGAGTATGCATGCCACTTAGTTTTAACAAAACTATAGCAAGCAGAAATGAGAAAACCTCTCTTGGAAGGGCTGCCTCTTTTGAAACTTGATCACCAATCAGATCAGATTTGTAGATTTTTCCGTCTGCTGCAACCTGAATTCTCTCATATGCCTTGGTTATCAAGTCTTTTAGATCAGGATCTGTCCCAAATTGTTCCAAAGTGAAACCTTTGTCTTTTAGGTACTGACCAGCATCAGCTAAAAATGGATATTTTGCAATTTCATCTTGTCCAAGTGAGAGCATATTAGTAAATTACCTAGTTTACTTAAAAATCTGGTTTCAGTATATTTGATGCTGGTTTAAATTATGTTTGAATAAATTTTGAAATATGCAGATCGGTTGTCATGTATCAATTTCAGGTTCCATTGACAAATCAGTTGACAATGCAGTAGAGAGAGAATGTTCAGCATTTCAAATTTTTACAAGAAACCCAAGAGGATGGCATGCAAAACCACTAACAAAAGAAGACATTACTAATTTCAAATCAAAACTAAAAGAAAGTAAGATTGATAGATTTGCAACATGTGCACACATGCCATATCTTCCAAACTTGGCAACTCCAAAGGAAGATGGATTTGAAAAATCAGTAAAAACTTTGGTAGATGAAGTTGAGAGATGTGCACAATTAGGAATTCCATATCTAGTGACTCATCTTGGGAGTCATTTGGGAACTGGAGAAGAAGCAGGAATTAAGAGATTGGTTGAAGGGTTGACCCAAGCTGGAAAAACAAAAAATGATGTAATGATTTTGCTAGAAAATACAGCAGGACAAAAAAATTCTGTTGGTTCAGACTTTAAGCAGTTAGGAGAAATATTCAAACAACTAAAGCCTGCAAAAAAATTTGGTGTGTGTATAGATTCATGTCATGCATTTGTATCAGGCTATGATTTGAGAACTGAAGCAAAAGTCAAAGAAACTTTTGCAGAATTTGACAAATATGTAGGAATAGATAATTTGAAAATTCTTCATCTAAATGATGCTAAAGGTGATATCGGTTGTAATCTTGATAGGCACTATCATTTAGGATTGGGTGGAATTGGTGAAGAAGGAATTTCAGCTATTGTAAAATTTGCAAACAAGAAGAAAATACCAATAATTTTAGAGACTCCAATTGATGACGATCGAGATGATTTTGAGAACATTAGAAAGGCAAAAGAATTTGCGTAGAAATTTATTCAATGGTTTTTGTGATTAGTCATGGATTATGAAGCAGTAATGAAACTGGCACTTGAGCGTGGATTTTACTTTCCTAGTTGTGAAGTTTATGCTGATGCACAAGCTGGATTTTGGGAATATGGACCAACCGGAGTTGGATTAAAAAATAAGTTTCTAGAGTTGTGGCGAAGAGAGTTAATTCGAAGAGACGGAATGCTTGAGATTGATGGTTCACAAATAATGTCAAAATCAGTTTTTGAAGCTTCAGGGCATTTAGGAAATTTTGCTGATCCAATAATAAAATGTACAAAATGTAATTCAACATTTAGAGCCGATAGAACAATTGCAGAATTGACACAGATTGAAATTCCTGAAAGTGCAGATCTGGAAGAATTTGATAATGCTATATCTCAAAATAACATAAAGTGCCCAAAATGCAAAGGTGATTTTGATAAAACAAAGAATTTCAATATGATGTTCAGAGTAGGAATTGGTCCTGAAGAAGAAGAGGCATATCTTAGACCTGAAACATGTCAGTCTATCTTTGTAGATTTTCCCAGACTATACAAAACTATGAGAGGAAAGCTTCCTTTAGGAAT
>REGH01000034.1 GCA_003702495.1 Candidatus Nitrosopumilus sp. | reverse complement strand
TCTGCCCACCAACCTGCATTGTTCTTAACCCAAGCTGGAACTTCAGCGTATGCAGAAGAAACAGTTGTAGCCATTAGAAGTATTGCGGCAATTGCAGTTATTGCAGTTTTCATTGATAGAAATTTTGTGTTTGTTGTATATAAGCTAGTGCCAATTAATTATCTAGTGTCCAAAAAAGTTGCCAATTTCTAGTGGTAAATGAAATTTCATGTACCGGCCTTTATATGCAAAAAATTTTCTTCGTAAAAGGTGAGCAAAAATCAGGGGATTTCAAAAGCAATGGTGTTGTCAGAAAATGAAGTCAACGAATATGTATTTGAAAGATTCAAAGACGTAAAAAAAGGAAAAATAAAAAACCTTGTTTCGTTTCAGGCCATGAACAAATACATGATAATGGCACACAGTCAAGATGAATTAAAAAAACTAGGAAATATTGTTGCAGGTTACAAGAAAAATTCATCAGAAGGGATAATGGAAGAATACGAGAAACATCTCAAAATAGCATTAGAAAATAAACCAACTATTAAGACGCATTCAAATGTCATATTACACATATTTGGATATTTTTCAAAAGACTTTACTCAATCTGAAAAAGAGCAATTTTTCAAATTATTAGACGAATTTAGAGAAGAAAAGATAACTATTGGCCAAATTCTCTCTGAGATCAGTCCTATTGTTTACAGATTCAACAACACCTATCTAGCAAGTCAAACATATTTCCTTCTTTATGCAGACCCGCAACCAGGAAATCTCTTTCACATGTTATCAAAATAATTTAGAAAAAGTCTGAAAGTGTTTTCTGCCTCATTAGTTTTGAAATATTTCCATGGCCAAGCCATTCAGACTTGCTAATACTGAGTTTTTCAGATGCCAAATCTAAAGCCTGTTCAAAATTGTTTGCTACAATTGGGGGCTCTTTCATTGCTTCACGAATTCCTTCTCTAACTTGCCATACACCTACAGGTATTGCATATTCAGGTCGTATTTCTCTTAAAATAATGACTCCAGATTGAAGTTTTTTCTTACTCAAATACTCTAAAACTCCTAGTTTTGCAGCAAAATATGCACCCGCAATAGCAGGAGAATGATCAATTCCTCGAGCATCTTCATAATCAGACCCAAATCCCAAAACACCATTGGAATACCAAGCTTCAACCATTTCGTAAATCCACCTATGAGGAAACAAAACCACAGAGAAATGATTTCCTAGATGAGCATATGAGAAAACCTTGCATGTGTCAATTAAAGAATAGTTCAATACTTCGTCTACGAGGGATTTTGAAATGATATCGTCAGTTGCCGTAATACTCCATTTGGTTGGAACTAGTTTTCGTTTTTGGCCCAACATTCCAATGCTAAAGCATTTTTGAATTTTTGAAATATCAATTCCAGAATTATACAAATTCATTACGGCATCTGTTGCCTTCAAATCTTTGTCATAGTATGCTTTTTCAATTGATTTTACAGAGGACGTTCCAGAAAATTTGGCAGATTTAATTTCGCCAGCAGGTCCAAATGGAGCGCTCTCTCCATCTAGAGAAATATTAGAAGAAACTGATTTCTGAAAAACCAAATCAGAATCAGTAGGCTTTGAAGACATTGTAACTTCTTGAAGGTTTTCTAGGTATCGGCCATCAGTTTTGTCAATAGAAATTTTTTGGGTTCCACGTACTAAATTCAACCTAAAGTTTACAATTTCTTCCAAGGATTTTCCTTTCCATTTTTCAGGACTGTCAAGTAAGCTTGTATCACCATGAATTGGTGGAACCATGGGACCGACAAAGACTTTTGGATAATTGTAAGAACCCACAAAAACAGATGGGGGACTAGTTCCACTAATTGAATCTGAAGAAAATAAATTTCCATATTTAGATAATGTCTCATGCCATTTTGTCAAAATGGATCTACGAATATCTTGAGAGTCTGAAGACATTATCACTCATGCCTATTTTTGTGCCTAATAACTTGACTAATTGTTGATTTTGACGGTAGGTAAACACTTGTTATTACCAACAACACTGAACAAGTATGGAAATTAAAAGAATAGTTTCATTTTTGCCCAGTGCGACAGAATTAATTTATGAATTTGGAATTCAAGATAAGTTGCATGGAGTTACACATGAATGTAAATATCCTGAAGAAGTAATCTCCAAACCACAAGTTATCAACACGGTCATTGATTCTGAAAAATTATCTAGTAATGAAATCAACACACAAACATGTAAGTTACTTAATGAAGGTAAGGACATCTTTGTGTTAAATGAAAAAAATTTAGTAGATGCAGAACCAGATTTGATTATTTCTCAAGAGACTTGTGAAGTATGCGCTGCATATACTAATCAGGTTAGTAAAGCACTACAGATCTTAGAAAAAAAGCCAATAATTCATTCGATGGATCCACATAACATTTCTGAAATTATTGATTCAGTAATTAGATTAGGAGACATTTTAGAAGAAAATTCCAGAGCAAAACAGATATCTGATTCTCTAAAAGATAGAATTCAAAAAATTAAAAACAAAATCGAAGGCAGTAGACCAAAAATTCTTGCAATAGAATGGATAGAACCATTTTTTACAGCTGGACATTGGGTTCCAGAAATGATACAAATTGCAGGAGGGGAAAATTTGGTAAGTAAAACAGGCGAACATTCAAGGAGAATGAGTTTTGATGAGATTTCCAAATCAGATCCGGATATAATAATACTAATGCCATGTGGATTTGATACCAATCGTACAATTTCAGAATACAAAAAAATTCTTGAAAACAATGAGAAATGGAATTCTCTAAAAGCTGTGAAAAATCAGTCTGTTTATGCTGTAGATGCAAATTCGTTTTTTAGTAAACCCAGTATTAGAACAATTGAAGGCATAGAAATACTTGCAAAAATTATTCATCCAAAAGAATTTGAGGATATAGTAGTATCAAAAAATTCATTTTGCAAAATAAAATAATTTTAGACAGGTCTGCCTTTGTTTTGGTAACCCATTATTTTATGGAATAGGTTGTGAGAAGCTACAACTGCAAGTGATGCAAATCCAATTCCAATGAAATTTCTTATTGTCATTATTTCGCTAGGAGTAGATGCAATTACGGATGTATCAAATACAACATAGAAGTTATCAAATAACCAAAAAGCCAATGTCACCCATGCCAGTATTCCAGCCATAAGATATCCCAATCTTGTTTTGTTTCTAATGCAAATAATTGAGAAAATAATTACTGAAAACCAGACTGCAGAGCCAAGAATCCATAATGGTTCATAGACATCCATACGATCATCAAGCCAATAGTATGAGGTTCCAATTAGAGCAAGAGCAATTAATGATATTTGAATAAGTTTCTGGTTAACTTTTAATCCAGTCTTTTCCTCCTTAATTCCCACATCAGGAGGGGAAGAACGCATTTCTTTAGTTGCAATATCTATGGATTCCCGAACAGATTTTAGATTAAATGGAATTATTTTGGTAATTGAATCATCTGTAACAATTGTATCGTGTACTAGACTGTCAATAAGGGGTCTAGCTAAAGATGCTTTGACAGGAGTTATCAAATCAACCCAATAAGACGAAAGTCTAGTAGTCAAAAATGGAATTTGTATAATTCGAAGTTTCCTGTTGAGATATGCAGCATAAACTCTCATTAATTCTTCATAGGTCATTTTATCAGGACCACCAATTTCAAAGATTTTCCCGGCAGTCTCAGGTTTTTTAAGACATTCAAGTAAATAATGAACCACATCATCAACAGCAATTGGTTGTGCAAGTGATTTTACCCAAGAAGGGCATACCATAACTGGTAATCTTTCAACTAAATAGCGAAGCATTGCATAAGACCCACCTTTTGCACCGATAATAATTGAGGCTCTAAATTCAGTTACCGGGATATCTCCAGAAGCAAGTATTTGACCAACTTGTTTTCTACTTCCCATGTGAGGTGATAAATCAGAACCTTCATGAACCAATCCACCCAAATAAATAATTCTCTTCACACCTGCTTGAGTTGCAGCTTTAAGAAAATTTTCTGCCTGAATCTTTTCTCTTGATGCAAATTCTTGCCATTCATCTTTACTTCCCTCCATCGAATGTAGGAGATAATATGCAGTTTCGATTCCTTTCATTGCATTTTGTAATTGATCAATATCAAAAACATCAGCTTGAACATATTTCACATTTTCACTATCTGGAAGTTTTTTTCTGCTCAAGCCCTTTACAGTGTAACCTGCCGATGAAAGTTCAGAGATTAATCTTGATCCGATAAATCCAGTTGCTCCAGTAACTAAAATCGAAAAAGGGGATTCTTGATAAACTAATTTTGAAGCAGATTTTACATCATTACTTGATGACATATCATCTATATTTCTAAAAATTATTTAAACTAGTGATAACTTTCAAACTAGTGCTAAATTGGAAAAATAAATGAAATTTAGGCACAAAACAGAACCATTTCCATTAGCACTAGTAAAATTAGTTAGCATTAGTTATATACAAAAAAAATTGCATAAAAATATGGTCTACATTAGAGCTAAAAAAGTAAAATCAGACCAATACTTGTATCTTGTAAAAAGCGTATGGGATTCAAAGAAAAGTACCTCAAAACAGGAAATCATCAAATATCTTGGTAAGGCATCTGATGTTGTTAAAGATGATATTCCTGTCGATTACAGAAATGATCCTAAGGTTCTATCAGTTTTAGCATCGTATAATCCAGAAGACATCAAGAAAAGAGAAGATGCATTAAAAAAATCAAAACAACAATTATACAAAAAATTAACAGAAGGAAACATTCATGATTGTGTAAAAATTTACGAAGAATATATTAAAATTTTTGATTCATCAGGCTTTTTTGATAAAATTCTAAAACCAACAATGTATAGAATTGGAGATGAATGGGCAACAGGCAAAATAAGCATCGCCACAGAACATGTTGCCAGTAATGTCGCACAAACACTAGTAAAAATTATCATGGATCAAGTGACAGGATCTGGTAAAAAGAAAAAAATTCTCATTTGTGTTCCATTAGGTGAAGAGCATCATTTAGGATGTGACGTTCTTGAAACATATCTTTCCATAAAGGGATTCAAAATTTTCAATATGAGCACATCAATGCCAACAGAGGCAATTCTAGGATTTATTGACAACAACAATCCAGATGTTGTTTTAGTTTCAATTACTTTAGAAGATAATCTTGCAGCAGGTCAAAGATTGGTTAAAAAAATCAATGAACATATTGATATACCAATATTGATTGGAGGATTTGCTTTACAGGCAAAGAAAATTCCAAAATTTGAGGGCCAGGTTATCGCAGATTGTGGATTGGAAGAACTACCAAAAATTTTAAGAAAAGTTTAGATTAAATTTTTTGTTTTAGATAGGACTCGATTAATGGCTGACATAAAATAGAGCTATGTGCCGCAGAATCAGTTCCTATACCATAACTTACGGTAGAATCACCAACAAAAAACAAGCCATCAATACCTGAAATTTGATGAGGCATTTTTGATTTCCAGACCATTCCAGGCTCTTTAACAACGGATTCCACTAATTTCCAAGCCATAGGCCTCTCCCAAAGCAATGAAGTGGTAAAATCAGGGTAAATGGAAGAAATTTCATTTTTCATCATTTGGACAATTTCTCTAATTTTTTTAGCGTCATCAGCAACAGAAGGGTCTACAGGAGTACCTGCAATTATCAGATGTTCTCCAGGAGGAGAGACAGATGGAGTGATGTTTGAAATGAAAAATATTCCTTTAGTAGTGTAATGATCTCCAACAGGAAAAACTACTTGTCGATTATCGATTTTTGAATTAAGTGCAAAATGCACTTCAACTACAGCAGTTTTCTTATCTAGACGATTAATTTTTTCGACAAAATTTCTATCAATAGCATCCTTTTCAAATAACTCATTTAATGCCATATATGCGGGATATGAAACAACGACACAATTAGTTGGAATAAATTCATCTTCACCGGAAGTATTTTCTAAAACTATTCCAACAACTTTTGAATTTTCAATAACAATTTTTTTAACTTTCTGTTTAGTTTCGACTGTGCCATTTTTTTCTACAATATAATCAGATAGAACTTTTGAAATTGAATCATATCCACCGTCATCAGGATATGCAAATTCACTAGTTCCTCCTTTGAATGGATTTGCACGGATAATGGTTCTTGCAAATTCACCTAAGGAAATGTGATCAGCTGTATCTGCAAATGCCAGCATGCATACTGCCTCAAAAAATGCTTTTGTATCTGGGTCAAGTTTTTCGGTAATTTCAGTAAGTGATTTTTCATCCCACTCTTCAGTTTTTTCAATGGATGTAAAAGCCATTGGAAGTAATAATTTGAGTAGACGTATTCTACTTTTGAATGGAATTAAAGAAAGTTGAAGTAGATCACCCATCCCTTTTGGATACTTGTGAAAACCTGTATCAGAATGGAATGCAATATCATCTACCTTTGCCAGTTTCAACCTAGATTCGATGCCAATTTTTTTTAATACACTAAAAATAGCAGATTTTTTGTAAAATGGCATAATGTGAAAACCGTTATCTAAAATGTGATTTTTGTATATCATTGAGGCAGTTCTGCCGCCTAATTTAGAAGATTTTTCAAGAATATGGACAGTTTTGCCTTCATTTGCAAGTAATGCACCGGTTGTAAGACCCCCTACACCAGCACCGATGATAAAAATTTCATCTTTCATAAACTCAATTGGAATTTTTGATATTTATCTAGGGATAAAACTTTTCTATAGTGCTAACTTGTTTTTAAAAATCAGAATTTAAGGTTGAGAAAATATATGAAAAAATTTCTAGTAATAATTATGCCTACTAGTGCCAAATTGATTTTATCTGTAGGTTCTTTATATGTCTCAAAGACCATATTATGTCATGAGTCAACAAATCCAAAAGAAAAGAGATCTTAACACCTACATCTTCATTGGAGTTCTTAGTGTGTTAGTTGGTTGGGTAATGTTTATCTGACTACAGGATGATGATTCCTCTTCTGAGTGAATCATCTTTTGATTTTGTTTATTATCTCATTAGCCAAGACCAGTATCTAGCAAAAATGGGTTTTTCTCCATGAAACTTTAATTTAGCAGAACTCTTTTGCGACTTTAGGTAGTTTTGAACAATTTTTAGAATTGCTCTTTCATCTTTTACTTTATTATCAATTCTATGATTATGCTGAACAAGTTCTTTGACAAATCCTATCTTAACGTATATTGTGTAAAACCACCAACCCATAGCAAATTGTGCCTCTGAACTAAATCGATAGCCATCTTTATGATGAATCTGCTTTTCAAATTGAGAAAAGATTGTTTTTAGTGATTTTAAATCAGCATCAAAGTCTTTTGAGGCAACTTCAAAAATTGGGACCCAAGTCATAGTTTGATTTAAAAAATATAGAATTTAAGGAAATGTGTTCCTATCAAAAATGGGAACTATTTTAGATTCTTTTTCTTTGATTTTTTGATTGTAATGGGGGCAACCTCAATTATCTCTTCTTCGACCATCTGAATTATTGCCTGCTCAAACAACTCTTTTAGGTGCTTGCAGTTTTTTGAATTACCTTTGGAATACTCTGAGAACATGTCAGAGATGTCATTGTAGCTCATGAAGAAATTTAGGTTTGATTTTATTTAAAAGACCTAGAATTTTTCCTCTAATGCCAACTAGACGTATTGAAAATTTTTCACGCCTCTCCAGATGTACCAAGTCCCAATAGTTCTGTATGGACTCCACTTTTTTCCAATCTTTTCAATCTTTTCTATGGGAGGATCATCTAGATTATACAATTTCTTTATTCCATTTACAAGTCCAAGATCTCCCAAAGGAAAAACATCCATACGGCCTAGCCCAAAAATCAAGTACATCTCTGCTGTCCACCTACCAATTCCTCGAATTTTGATTAGATCTTCTATTACCTCCTCATCAGTCATTTCTACAAAAGAATCAAAATTCAACTCACCTTTGATTACCTTTTTTGAAATATCTAAAATATAATCTGCCTTCATCTTTGAGAGTCCCGCTGACTTAAGTTTCGCGTTTGAAAACTTTACTACTTGAAATGGTTTTGGAAATTCTTCTCCAAACAAATCCCTGAATCTTTTTGAAAT
Source organism: Candidatus Nitrosopumilus sp. (assembly GCA_003702495.1). Lineage (GTDB taxonomy): Archaea > Thermoproteota > Nitrososphaeria > Nitrososphaerales > Nitrosopumilaceae > Nitrosopumilus. Next base: position 3,697 of record REGH01000034.1, on the reverse strand, counting down.
TGCTTTTCCTGCACTGTCGGATATTTGCTGTGTGATGATTGCATCAATTATTGCCTCAAATGGATCTGGGATAGTCCTTATGGTACAGGGGCCTACTGCCTCTACAATCTTTTTCATCTTTGGATCTTTTTTTAGAACTCTAATTGCTTGTGAGTGCATCAATATTTTGTAGTTCGTCTTTTCTAATAAACTCCAATAAACTTAAGATTGGTCTCGTTGCAGAGAATTCTATGAAAGTATTTGTCGGAGTGATAATAGTTGCAATTATTATTTTTGCAGTTATTGTATCATTTGTATTAGTTGGTGCATTTTACACCCCAACTGAATCGGGATTAAGAGCAATTATTGAATCTAAGGTTCAGCAATGTTTCGGAATAATGGCCACAGAAGGATACATGCAAATCACAGATGAAAATTTTAATCCTACTGAAAACTGCGAAAGGGAACTAATGGGACTCATGGATGAATATGAAAAAGTGACGGGTACCAAGTATCTGCCAGACGCCTGATTTTTTCTAATTAATCCATATTATTACCACTAGCAAATTTTTGTTTATTTTAATAAATATCAAAAAAACCATCTCCTATCATGGGCGAATTTGAGTGCTGCTTTTGTAGAAGATATACAACAAATGCAAGCAAAATTAATGGAATATGTCAGACCTGCTTTGATGGAAAGCCAAACCTTAGAAAATATCTAGCATCAAGAGTCTAAGACATTTTTCTAGTGGTAATGACAACATTTTATGATATTGCTTATTTGATATGAGCAAAAATTATTCCTAAATGAAGAATGTTATCCTATTTGATGTTGGAGGGGTATTGCTTCAATGGAAAGATAAGTGGCTCTTCGATGAGATATCTCAAGAACTTGACATCCCATTTGAAAAAATCAAAGAGGGGTTTAATGCAAATATTTCTGAATTATTTGTAGGAAAAATTTCTGAAAAACAATTCTGGCAGAAAATAATTGAAGGAAAGAATATCAACCCTGAGATAATTTCTAAGACATTTCAAAAAAGATCCATGCTAGATTACAATGTACTCAATCTTGCACATTCAATGAAAAAACAAGGTTTTGATATTGGCATACTATCAAACATCACCCCAGAAACTAGAAAAATTCTCCCAAAACATTGGTTAAATGAGTTTGATCATGTGTTTTTTTCAGACCAGATAAAACTTGCCAAACCTGATCCTCAAATTTTCTCATATGTTAAAGAAAAACTTTCAGATCATCACATCATATTCATTGACGACAAACAAGAAAATGTTGACGCTGGAAATAGACATGGAATACAATCAATATTATTTGAAGAATGTAATTCTCTACGTGATGAAATCACAAAACGAATATTGGTTACTCCTTAGAAATGGATGATAGTAATTTTCCTAATGGTGTATGCAAAAAATGCCACCAGAGTGTAGTTGTTCTCATTCGAAAGCCTGACCTAAAGGTTGGGGATATCAGATATGAATGCAAAAACTGCGGATATGTGAGCACAAAATAACTTGTTTCAATCTTTAGAATTTCTAATAAGATAGATTTTACTATATTCCCTTCAAAAATTTAGCGGAGTCAGAGGCAATCTGATTCTTTTTCTCTTTGGACATTTTCTTTATGGTTGAAAAGACCGTCCACAATCGAGGATTTTTTTCTAGTTTTTTCTGATTCTTCAAAAAGAAATCCCAATAAAGATAGTTGAAAGGACATGCGTCCTTACCTTCCTTCTTTTTTACATCATATCTGCAGCCCTTACAATAATCCGACATTTTGTTAATGTAATTCCCACTAGCAGCATAGGGTTTGGAACCTAGAGTGCCTCCATCTGCATAGAGAATCATTCCATGTGTATTTGGAAGTTCAACCCACTCAAATGCATCCGCATAGACTGAAAGATACCAATCACATACTTGTTTTGGGTCTAATCCAGAAATCAATGAAAAATTTCCAGTAACCATTAGTCTTTGAATGTGGTGTGCATATGATTCTTGAATAGTTTGTTGAATACAATTTTTTAGACAATTCATTTCTGTGTCGCCAGTCCAAAAGAAATCTGGAAGATTCTTTTTTGCTCCAAAGAAATTAGATTCACCATATTTTGGCATGTAATGCCAGTATACTCCACGAACATACTCTCTCCACCCGAGAATCTGTCTAACAAATCCTTCAATTGATTCAATGGGGATTGAATTTTTTTCTAATACTTTTTGGATTACATCTTTTGGGTCCAACAAACCAATATTTAGATACATAGACAAAACTGAATGAAACAAAAATTTTTCATCTTGAGCCATAGCGTCTTCATAGGGTCCAAAAAGATTTAATCTATTATCCACAAAGTCACCCAAGCTTTTTTGCGCTTGATCTTTTGTAACAGCAAACCAAAATGGCTCTATATCTCCAAAATGATTAGAAAATTTATCTTTTAATTTTTCAATTAGAGATTGTGTAATTTTATCAGGTTTGTGAGTAAGTGGTTCGGGAATAGTTCCGATGTTTTTTGGTAATCTTTTTCTATTCTTGACATCATAATTCCATTTACCTCCTATTGGACCTCCTTTTTCATCCAGAAGGATTTTGTACTTTTTTCTCATCATTTGATAAAATGTCTCCATTCGAAGTTCTTTTCGACCTTCTGCCCACTCATTAAAATCACGGATTAGGCAAAAAAACCTTGTATCCTCTAAAATTGAAGTTGGTATTTTGAGCGAATCATTCCATTTCTGTATTTCATCAAGTACGCGGTATTCTCCAGGATGAGTAATTAGAATTTTTTTTGGCTTTAGAAGACGACATTGTTTTTGTAATTCTTTAGTAAAACTAGGTTTTGACTCGTCAAATTCGACATAAGTTACATTAAATCCCTTTTTTCTCAAATCTTGTGCAAAATGGCGCATTGCACTAAAAATTAAAACTAATTTCTTTTTGTGATGATTGACGTACTCTATCTCATCTATTACCTCCATCATCAGAATGGAATCTTGTTTCTTATCAAATCCGTCTAGTGAGGAAATCTTTTCACTTAACTGATCTCCTAGAATGACACAAAGATTTCTTGTTTTAGAAATTTTCTTTGTTGTGATTGCTTTAACCAACTAAATTACCTGTTCAATCATATTCAATCAGTCCACCCATTTAAAAAAATTTGACTTTCATTTAATCGGCTAATTTTGCTGCGACCTTTGCAATCTTTGAACCAAATGCTCTTGCCACAACCAAATCTACTTCTTTTATTTGATCACTGTTTGGTCCAACAATAGTACTTGGGCCATACGGACTTCCACTCTCATGCAACTCCTTGGTGTCATATGATGGACCAACTATTACCATTCCCTGATGAAGCATAGGCATCATCATAGATAGTGCAGTCACTTCTTGTCCACCATGTACACTAGAAGCTCCAGTAAAGACCCCTCCAACTTTTCCAATTAATTTGCCTGTAAACCACAATTCAGTGCTAAGATCCCACATCTTTTTCATCTCATGTGCCATATTTCCAAATCTTGTAGGAGAACCAAATACAATGGCATCAGCAGTTGGCATCTCATTGATTATAGAAAATTCGTCAGATGTTGGATATTTTTTCTCTAAATCATGGTGAATTTGAAGCCAATTCTCGTCCTTTTCTATTATTTCCATGGGAATGTCATCTGCAATTCTTAAAAATTTTACATTGCCTCCACTTTCTTTTGC
>REGH01000008.1:9422-38372 GCA_003702495.1 Candidatus Nitrosopumilus sp. | reverse complement strand
ATCTGTCATAAATCTAATCACAAACCTGCTTTTTGTTTTGGTATTGTTAGACTCTACACTCTAAAAGAAATTCTCTAATCTTATCAAATATGCAATATGCCAAACACACTTTCTATGATACCACATTTCATACCTGATTCTAGCCTCATCTAAGGCTAGATTCTTCTTGCAACAGGCACAATATACTATCATATATTGATTGAAAAATTTTGAATTAAAGTAACTGGGTTATTGTCAAATCTCTAGTTTCTTTTTTGGTAAATATTTCTTAAATTAACCAAATTAGATTAGATCAAGTAGATTAGAACAAGTAGATTAGAATACCTAAAGAGAGGATGTGGAAAAGGCATCTACTCTACTTGTAATATTAGTGGTGTTTGATTATTTTTAAAACCTGACATAATCTGTTTAATCAACCATTTATCGTGCCTAGATAAAAGGAAGTTTTTTTACTGGCGTCTTTCCTTAGATTCTAAAAAAGTCCCTCCCCCTGTGAATAACCGTAACGGGAAAAAGCATTTTTGAAAGATAGAATAATTTTTGAAATTTGATACTTATTACAAGTAGTCATACTTGCGCCTAAGATTTTTAATCCAGAAATATTCAGTGTTTGCATGTTCTCATTTTTTACCACGAATGAAGCAAATGAAGCACTTCCTGATGTTATTAAGAAATACGAATATGCTTTGGCAAAACAAAATGAAGTGAAAAAACTTGAACAGCAATTACAAATGAGTATCTCAACTACAAACTCTTTTGAAGAATACGTGACTCTAAAACAACAACTAAACTCTGCTGTAACTAAATTCTATGAATCAGTTGAGATTCTTGAGAATACGGGGGTTGTAGTCAAAAGCATTGAACAGGGATTACTGGATTTTCCTTCCAAACGATTTGATGATGAGGTCTGGCTATGTTGGAAGTATGGTGAAACTGTGATAAAATTCTGGCATGAAAAAGACTCTGGATTCATGGGCAGGAAACCAATTGAAGTTAGTGACGAATCTCTAGTTTAATTTCTCACAAAATTCTTTGGATCGATTGTTTTTACTGGATTGGATGTATCCCACAAAAATTTACATTATATGATAATGTTATCCAACATTTCTGTAGATTTTATTCAAAGTGAAAAATCTGAATCTCAACTAGTATGTTGGAAATATGATACAGAATCAGACATTGTCATTTTTCTATCTTTTTGAACAATAAGCCTTCCCTTAGATGGTGACTTTCCAATTTTGATTTACGTTGCGTTGAATTTCTTTACAAATAGTTTGAGTTTTGCATTATTCATGTATGCCAATAATTATACACTTTGTTCATTCTTTTCACAAAGTGTAGTTTTTTCAGGAATTGTACTATGATGCATTCATGAGACCTCATCAAGTATTGTTATAATGTAAGTAACATCTTTTGCTTCTTTAAACATATGATGCAATTGATTTGGAATTGGCTGAATGGATAATTTACATAGTAATTGCAGGAATTTTGGTGGTTGGTGCTCTCGTGCTTATGTTCCCAAAGAAATCCAAAACCAACATCGAAAAAGAATGGAAGATGAAGAAGAACTCTAATCTCTACGTTTTTTATCTCTGCAAATTCCACAAAGATAGTTTTTCTTAAAATTCTCTAACTCCTCTTTAAATTCAGGTGTTTGATAGTATGATTCCCCTGTTTGAAGGCCACCAGGCACTTTTTTACCACAATTCGTGCATGCAATTTCTTCTTGAAATTTTACCTTCTTTTCATTCTCTAGAACTCTACCAATAATCACAATAGGGATTAGTTGATTTTTTTAATAAATAATGACCTTAGACGTAATCTCATGAATCTTATATTGAAAAATCATATCCTTTTTGATGCTCTCAGTATGGTTCAGAGTAATTCGAATTCGCTTTCTTTTGGCATCTGTAATTGCCGTATCTGTTGGTTTTGCACTTAATTGGTGGCAAAATTCAACCATCGAACCATTTGATGCAGTTTTGACTTTTGCAGGAGTTATGGCACTCCATGCTAGTGTTGATTTACTAAATGATTTTTGGGATTTCAAACGTGGTATTGATACAAAGACGCCAAAAACAAAGATGAGTGGTGGAACTGGCGTTCTTCCTGAAGGCTTGCTCAAACCATCTAGTGTTTATCGTGCAGGAATTGCTTTTTTGGTAATTGGGTCTGCAATAGGGGCATACTTTGTAATTACTGATGGAATCATCATTGCAGCAATTCTTGGATTTGCAATATTGTCTATCTACTTTTACTCTACAAAAATTGTTGATTCTGGATTGGGGGAATTTTTTGTTGCAGTCAAAGGCTCTATGATTGTACTAGGTACATTCTTTATTCAATCCGGACAAATAACCATAGAATCAATTCTTGCAGGAATTGTTGTTGGTTCATTATCGTCTCTAGTTTTATTCATTGCGTCATTCCCAGATCATGATGCAGACAAATCAAAAGGAAGAAAGACCCTGGTAATTGCAGTTGGAAAACAAAAAGCAACGAAACTATTTTGGATATTCCCATTTGTCTCTTATGGAGTAATAATTCTGGGAGTGTCTTTGAATTTGTTTCCAATAATCGCTTTGATTACATTTCTTAGTATTCCACTTATGATAAAATCTGGATTTGGGTTAAAGAAAAATTTTGACTCTGTGGAAAAATTAATTCCTTACATGTCTTCTACATTGATGTCTAGTAGAATTACTGGCGCACTATTTGTTCTAAGTTTCATAATTGACATCACTGTCTAAACATAAATTTAGTAAAAATCATCACAAATTATGATTTCTGGATTTGCAACTCCTGAAGGGACCAAAGAATTTGCCCAAAATTCAGGCGTAAATCAAGACAATTTTAAAGAATTTGAGAATCTCACTTTATCAAATGTCGGAATTGGAACTTATCTTGGAGATGCAGATGCACGAACTGATGAACTAGTGACTGCTGCAGTAAAACAATCAATTTTGTCTGGTGTTAACGTAGTGGACACTGCCATAAATTACCGTTCTCAAAAAGCAGAACGTTCTGTGGGAAAAGCAATATCTGAATTAATTCAAGAAAATAAAATTAGACGTGATCAAATTTTTGTCTCAACTAAAAATGGGTATGTTACAAATGACGCTGATGTTCAATTAGGCTTTTGGGAGTTTGTTAAACAAGAGTATACTGACAAAGGAGTTGTAAAAGAAGGTGATATCACCTCTGGCTATCACTGTATGACTCCTACCTACCTATCAAATCAATTAGATCGTAGTTTAAAAAACCTTGATTTAGAATGTGTTGATTTGATGTATCTTCATAATGCTGTTGAAGGTCAAGTTAAAGATATTTCAAAAGAACAATTTCTGAAAAACTTAGAATCTGTTTTTGAATTGTATGAGCAAAAACGTGATGAAGGAAAAATCAAATTCTATGGAATGGCAACCTGGGAATGTTTCAGAGTTTCAACTGATAATCCACAATATCTTTCATTAGAGGATACGGTAAACATGGCAAAAAAAGTAGGTGGAGAACATCATGGTTTCAAGTTTATTCAACTACCATTCAATTTGTATTATGATCAAGCATTACTTGGAAAAACTCAAACAATTCAAAACAATCCTGTATCTGTTTTAGAATCTGCAACAAGATTGGACATTGGTGTTTTTACAAGTGTTCCTTTAATGCAAGGAAGATTGTTACAGCCAGGTGTAATGCCTGAATTCAGTGATTTGAAACCATCCATGCGAGCATTACAGTTTATTCGTTCTTCTCCTGGAGTAATTGCTCCACTCGTTGGCCAAAAATCTACAGAACATGTATCTGAGAATCTGGAAGTGATGAAAATCCCCCCTTACTCTGATGAAGAATTCCTTACTCTTGTAAAGAAACTAACTTCGTAAGAATTCTTAATGACAATTTCAAAATTTTATAGAAAGCTAATAAATGGGAGATCGCTTAATCAGAACGCATGTCCGCCAAGATATATGATTACTCAAAAATCTGCGATTCAATTAAAGAATCTGACTCAAAAATTAGGTTTGCGGGCGTAATTAATGAAAGAGGAAGATTAGTTGCAGGTGGCATGAAACCAAATGTTGAACCCCTAGAAAGTGAAAAGGATGATGAGATGATTTTCATGGAACTTGCTTTACGTGTTAAAATGAGAAGAGAGTTCGATAAACAACTTGGGACTGTAAACTTTGCATTGGCATCTCGTGAAAGAGCATTAGCGATTAGTGTTCCAATTAATGAAGATATTCTATATGTTGCTGCAGAACCTGATTCTGACTATGGTACTCTGCCAAAAAAAATCCTTGAAATTGTTAACGCCTAGAACGATCTTTTAGTGAATGTATAAATAGAATTTATAGAAGAAAAATTTGTGCCAGTAGATCCTGTTTGTGGAATTGAACTTGATGAAGAATTAGCGTTATTGCATGAACATGATGGAAAAAAATTCTATTTTTGTTGTAATGGTTGCAGAAGAATATTTATCAAAAAACCTCGTAAATACAAATAGTCTTAGATGGGGAAGGCTCCGCACATTCTGCAGAATTTTGAATTTTCAACTTTATGTTTACAATATGGACACACAGTTTTAGCATCCTTGTCTACTGGTGAACCATACAATTTCTTAAAAATTTCATAATAATACATTGATTCTCTGCTTCGGATAATAACATCATCTTCTTTATCAACTGTTAATTTCTTTTCAACATACTTTTCCTCTTCAATAATTGATTCAAACAGATTTGTTAATCCTGATGTTCCTGAACCTTCTTGCATAGGTGATTTTTCTCTCCATACGATTTGTTTTGGAATGTGTTCTTTGAATGTTTTACGTAATATCCATTTCCCATGCCTCTTTCCTTCCTCTTCTTTAACTTTCAAATTTGCAGGTATTTTTTTTGCTAGATTAATTATTTTTTCACTAAGAAATGGTGATTCTATTTCAACTCCTAATGCCTTTCCAATTTCTTGTGTTGGAAAGTGCATGATTGAGCACACTCTTCTGATCTCCGACTCTAATTCTTCCTGTGATTTATGAATGAGAAAATTATACCCTGCAAACAACTCATCTGCCCCATCACCTGTAATGATTGATTTTTTTCCATTATCTTTTGCCCATTTTATGGCAAGATACATGACAACGTTATTTCTGATCTCAATATCGTTAAAATTTTTTAGAATTTTTATTGTTTCTTCAATTGCTTCTAGAATTTCTGCAGTTTTTACATTGTAGATTGTTAATGGTAATTCCATTTCTTTTGAAACTAGTTGGCAATATGTTAGATCTGTTGAAACAAAATCTTCTGCTATTATTGCTAATGTGTTTGGTTTTTTGTCTTTAAGAAAATATGCAATTATAGAACTATCCAATCCTCCTGATAAAGAAATTAAATTTGATTTGCAAGAATTACATGATTCTTTTAGTGTGTCATAAAGTTCCTTGGAAATGTCATCCAATGCAAAACAAATCATTTTCAAATTAAAATAGCTATGCCTAATCTGATGGTCAAAATGCCTTGAAGCATTATTGCAAACTTTAAATTCTTTATAGGATTCTTGAGAATCAATGCTACTTCCTGCGGAGATTGAATCTAAAACTCTCATCCCTGCACTACGTGCAATTCTAGCAAAAAAATTAGCAGAAGATCACAACATTAGAGAAGATGAAATTTCTAAAATGCTTGGAGTGACACAAGCTGCAGTTAGTAATTACATTAGAGGTACAAGAGGAGATCCATCTCTGATTGCAAAACTTTTAGCTGAAAAACAAGTTTCAGATATGATTGATGAGCTTAGTGATAACCTTTCATCTGATATGGCATACACTCCATCCAGCCTGTCTAAGTTCATTGGATTGTGCAACTATATCAAATCAAGCTTGTTGATTTGTGAAATACATCACAACTTGGAGTCTGACATTGATGAACAAGTTTGTAAAGAATGCGAAAATATGCTTCTAAAAGGCCCTGGTAGTGTCTACTAAATTTTAACTAAAATAATTTCTATCGTTGATGTCATTCTACCAATTCCTGCTGCTGCATCTGTATCTAGAGTAATTTTTTCCACTTTTGAATTCCCATTTAACATCTTTTCTGTGATGATATTTGCAACTGCAACTGCATTTGGTATTGAATTTCCTTTGGATCTGATTATGACCTTTTTCTTATTTCCCAATGTTGATAGCACATCTAATGCAGATTGCATTACAGGATCATTTCCAATATGTACTATAGTTTCATCAGACTTTTTGGTCTGCTCTTGACCTTGCGGTTCACGTGTCTCGTCCATGAGCATTATTCAACAATCAGCAATTTTGTCTTCTTTTAAGTTTTATCGACCAATGATTCATCTTTCGAAATAGTCGATAGGAATGTTCTGATAATCTCCATTTGGAAGAACTCTTCTAATTGTGATAGGGATCACTCTTTGTTCTAGCTCTTCCATTGAAATATCTAATGATATTCTGGCAGTTTTTGGAATTGGGATAAATGGTGGTGCTCCTAGAGATAACTGCAACGCTCTGGCCCCCATAATTCTTGCCTTTTCAAATCTTGTAAGTGTTGGTGGGCCAATTGTGATCTTGTTTTTCTCACAAGGAATCTCTACTGGGTCATGTTCTTCTACATTTTCAACAATTTCCCTACTTTCAATCTCCTTGATTTTCTTTTCAAGGTCATCTTGCTCTTTCTCAGTTAATGGTTCTGCGTCAACTTTCTTCTCGATTAATTTTCGATAAGTGTCAAGTGCTTTGCTGAGTCCTGCATTGGTTTCTACTTCTGCTTCTACAACATCTTCTGTTGCTTGAATTTCTTCTTCGGCGACTTCGATTACCTCAGTTTCATTAGAATTAGACAAGTACCGGGTTTTTCTTAAAACGTTATATAATCTAATCATTTTAAACTACGAATTGAGCACCTCATCTGTATCTAGAAAACAGCTAATTTTGGAAATTAGAGGTAAGGCAAAAATTTCATGTGATCTAAAACGTCATCTATCTCCCAGAACAGTTGGGACAATTATGAGATCTTTACCACTGGAAGGTCATGCACATCTTTTAGGAAAAAGTATTGTTTACTTTGAAACATCTGTTGATTCTGGAATAGAGAGGGCAAGATCTGAATTCAAAAAAGGTGACATTGCATTTTTGCCTTCATCTGGAAGTTTTTGTTTTTTTACAAATAATGTTGAATCTGCAAAAACAATGACTCCTATTGGAAAGTTATCTGATAACATTGATGCATTAAAGGATGTTAAATCTGGGGATGTATTGTGTATCTATGAAGAAACTGCTTGATACAAGTGGTGTCCTGAATAACCGCCAACTCTCTTTACAATTCCTTTTTCTGCTGATTCTCTAAGGAATTTGTTTGCAGCAGAAATTTTTACTCCTGTTTGTCTTGCCATGTCTTGAACTGTAATTACTTTGGCGCTTTGGATGATCTTCATTGCTTGTTGTTCATTAACCATAACTGTGATCTCTGCTTTCTTTGGACCGCCTTCACCTTTGTCCTTCTTACTTTTCTTGGAGTCTTTAGAACTAGATGATGTGTCTTTTTTTGCAGCAGTTGGTTTTTTTGCTCCACCCATATTTTGAGAAAAAAATATTCCTCTTATAAACGATGAACCTATGGTATGGGACACTTTTGAATCTCAACTATAAATAACATCTTTGATTAGAGAGTGCATGGGTATAGTATCCAAAGGCGCAAAATGCAATATTGATGGATGTGACAATGATGGTGCACGTTCACTAAATACTACCAAAGTCGAAAACGCTGGCTTAAGAGTAAATTCTGCAGGGAAAAAAACTGTCCTTTGCAAAGAACATTACAAAGAATACAAAAAAGAATCTAAAGATGACCGCGAACTAGAGCGAGCTAGATTCGATAGATTTTGATAAAATCAAAATTTTACTTTGTTTGTTTATTGTTCAAGTAATCTGACTGTAGTTTTTTATAGAATTTGTCGAGATTTTTGAATATTCTCTTTGATTTTCTTTTCTTTTGTGTGCTAATTGCATATAATGCTAAAATTGGAAATGCTATTGTGGCATCCGCATAAACTGTAACCACATCTTCATGTGCATCTTGGACTTTTCCCCAACTCTTTCCCTCTTGTAGTGTTGCCCCTGAAAGACCACCTGTGTCTGGTCTAGCATCAGTTATCTGAATGATATAGTCTTGCCCTCCATCTTCTCTATCCAGAATTTGATCTAGTGTGGGCCCTGTCTGTTGGGCCGTATTTTTTGGAACTCCTCCCCCTAATTCTAAAATTCCTGATTTTTTAGAGTTGTATAGAATTGCTGCTTGTTCTAGTAATTCTTTGACAAAATCAAAATCATATTTTTTACCCCGTAATCGATGTACTGCTAAATTCATTGCAATTGACGAATCCCCGATTGTCGAAATGTATACTGGGACATCATATTTGTAAGCTGCAGCCAGGAAACTTTTTTCTGGACTCTTGGCTCTTTCAGTAGTTACTTTACCTATAAAATTACACAATTCAGCACTTGTAAATGATTTATCTACAAATTTTTCTTTAAACATTTTTTGCATTATTTTATCTTCAGCTTTCATTGTCTTTTCAAAATCAATATACACATCACGAATTCTTACAATTCCTTTTTCGTATAGTAGCATGTCATCTACATCAAAATGCCCTTGCTTCACAGGTAACTTTTGTGCAAAATGATCTTCGTGATAGACATTTGCACCTGTTGTGATAATCCAGTCAACAAAACCTCTTTCAATTAATGTCTTGAAAATTCCACCAAACCCTACTGGCGTCATTGCACCTGCAATGGTTAAACAAATTGTAGCACCTTCATCAATCATTTTTGCATAAAGTTTTGCGGCTTCTCCCAATTGACGTCCGTTATATCCTGATTGAGCAAACACTTCAACAACATCTTCAATTTTCATATTTGGTTTTAGTTCGATATGTGGGATATCTTTTCCATGAAAATTGTGATGATCCATTTTTTTCTCAAAGTCTTTCAGAGTAAATAATGCTTCCGACTAAAGTTTAAACTGTCAACTGCATATTGAAAATACCTTGGATATTGTTGACTTACACGATCCTCAGAGAGTAAATAGAACTCCTGATGATACTGTTATTTTATTTTCTGAAGGTAGCTTTACTCAAGACGAATTCAAAGTTTCCAAAGTAGAACTTCGTCTGTATTTAGAAAAGTCCGATGAGAAACTTGGAAACTATTCTCTGATTACTTCCTTTGTTGAAACTGACAAGGGTACTGTTGAGATGGTTTATGATGAAGGGTACAGAGGAGAAAACTCATTGAAACGAGCATCCAAATTCCTTACATCTAATTTGGGGATTTCAGGCTTGATTTTACGCTCAGTAATTTCATTACGTGGTAAAACATCCTAAAAAAAATCACACCATTTCAGCAAACACTTATTTCAATATTCTATTCTGTTTGAAATTATGCGAATACTGCAACTGCACTGTGATAGCATAGAGTACACTCCTACAAAAAAAGAGATCCAATCAGCTGAAGAGATTGAAAACCCTCAAACTCAAAGACTGGAGGAGATTGTGGTTGCATTTGTTGCAATAGAAGATGGTGATGATTCATCTGTTGCAAAAAACGCAATATCTCAAATAAAAAACTCAATGGAAAAAATTGGTTGCAAAAAATTATTGTTATATCCTTATGCTCATCTTAGCTCAAACCTTGCAAAACCATCTACTGCAATGTCTTTGATAAAAGAAATGGAATCTGAAGCATCAGACCTTGAAGTTTCTCATTCTCCTTTTGGTTGGACAAAATCTTACAAAGTTCAAGTTAAAGGACATCCTTTAGCTGAAAGCTCCAAAGTTGTAACAAAAGATTCTACTGGTGCTAAAGATGAAGAAGATGACACTTCTGATGCACTAAAAGGTGAATCTACTATTCGTTCTTACTGGAAAATATTGTCTCCTGATGGAACAATGACTAACATTGGTGACTTTGACTTTTCAAATCATAAAAAATTAGAAGTTTTAGCAAAATACGAATCTGCAAAACAACGTCAAGTCGATGAACCTCCGCCACATGTTGCATTAATGAAAAAACTTGCTATTGCAGATTATGAACCTGCATCGGATTCTGGAAATATGAGATTCTTTCCAAATGGGCGTCTAATAAAATCACTAATTGAGAGATATGTTACTGACAGAGTAAAAGAATATGGAGGTTATGAGGTTGAAACACCAATCATGTATGATTCAGAACACCCTAGCATGGTCAGTTACTTTAATCGATTTCCTGCAAGGCAATACAATATTGATTCAGAAGGAAAGAAACTTTTTTTGAGATTTGCAGCCTGCTTTGGGCAATTTCTTATGGCAAATCAATTTCAAATGTCTTACAAAAACTTACCATACAAACTCTATGAACTAACTCGATACAGCTTTAGACGTGAACAATCCGGAGAATTAGTAGGTCTGAGAAGATTACGTGCATTTACAATGCCTGACTGTCATGCATTCTGTAAAGATATCCCACAGGCAGTTGATGAAATTAAAGTTAGATTTGATTTATCTCAAAATGTACTAAAGGAACTTGGAATTGATGAATCTGACTATGATATGGCAATTAGATTTACTGAGGACTTTTACAATGAAAACAAATCTTCAATTGAAGAACTAGTCAAAAAACATGGTAGACCTGTCTTAGTTGAGATGTGGAAAGAGAAATTCTTTTACTTTGTTCTAAAATGGGAATTCAACTTTATTGATAATTTAGGAAAAGCATCTGCATTATCTACTGATCAAATTGATGTTGAAAATGGACATCGTTATGGAATTGAATTTGTAGATGAAAACAACACTGCTCAAAATCCAATTATTTTGCACAATTCTCCTAGTGGTGCAATTGAGAGAATTATCTATGCATTATTAGAAAAGGCAGCTTATGATTCAAAGAAAGGAAAGAAACCACAACTCCCATTATGGCTAGCACCAACTCAGGTAAGAATAATTCCTCTCAAAGAAGAATTTTATGATTATTGTAACAATTTATGTAATAAAATATCTGGCCAAAATGTTCGTGTTGATGTTGATGATAGAAACGAAAGCATTGGCAAAAGAATCCGTGAAGCTGAAAAGGAATGGATTCAATATATTCTGGTAATTGGAGAAAAGGAAGCTAGTTCTGAGAATCTCAGTATTCGTGACAGACAAACAGGAAATGTGAGAGAAGTCTCCTTTGATGAATTTATGAATGAAATCCACGAGCAGACTTCAGATAAACCATTTACTGGCATTAATCAATCTCAACATCTCTCAAAGAGACCCCAACTAATGGTGTAGCCTATGAGTTTTCTTGATTTATACATGAACAAAAATCCAATGATCACCGCATCTGATGATGATTCCGAACCTGTAGCAACCGTGTTTGGAATTCCTTTTGATGCCACTCATTCTTACAAACCTGGTTGCAGATTTGGTCCTGATGCAATTAGAGATTCATTTAACAACATTGAGATCTTTCATCCTCAGCTTTCAGTAGATTTAGAGACTGTAAACATTGAGGATTTAGGAAATACTCGTCATACTGTTGTTGCGTCTGAGATGATTGATATGGTAAAAAAAATAACAACTGAACTTGTTGCAAAACAGAGACAATTGTTCATCTTAGGTGGAGAACACTCCATCACATATGGGACATACACTAGTTTTCCAAAAGATACTGGTTATGTTGTCTTTGATGCACACTATGACTTGAGAGATGAGTTTGCTGACATCAAACTAAGTCATGCATCCTATCTTAGACGTGTTGTTGAAGAGAGGGGCGCTGATAATATTCTTCATGTTGGGGCACGTGCATTTGTTAAAGAAGAATTAGAATTTCTTACTGAACATAAAATCAAGACCATTTCTGATAAAGAGATTCGTGATGGAAAAGGCCCTCAACTACTAAAAGATCATGTTTCAACTTTTGACACAATGTATTCTAGTTTCGATCTTGATGTTCTAGATCCTGCATATGCTCCAGGTGTTGGAAATCCTGAAGCAGTTGGAATAACTTCTAGAGAATTGTTTGACATGATTTACTCTCTTCAAGAAACTAAAGTAATTGGAGCTGATATTGTTGAACTAAATCCATACCATGATAATGGTGCAACTGCATCACTTGCAGCAAAAATAATGTCTACTCTAATTGCCATTAACCTGTCTCAGAATCAATAAATCTCAAATAATTGACCGTGATTTGCCTAGTTTTTACTCCTGCTCACTTTATTAGCTAGTACTGTTGGGGTTATCACGTGTTAAACAATCTCCGAGATACCCTCAAGCCTACACTTGAAAAAATTGGTAAAGGATTTGCATCTACAGGACTATCTCCTAATTTCTGGACTGCAGTTGGTTTAGGTGTTGCATTTCTTTCTGCAATAGTATATGGACTAGGAATTGAATTTGGATTAATTATCGGTGGTATCTTGTTACTTGTTTCAGGATTCTTTGATATGGTAGATGGTCAAGTCGCACGTGTAACTGGCAAGACATCTCAAAAGGGTTCGTATCTTGATTCAATGTTTGATAAAATTGCAGAGACTGCAATATTTTTGGGAATTCTAGTTGGAGGTTATGCTGAACCATACTTGGTACTACTTGCAATAACTTTGTCACTATTGGTAAGCTATGCCAGAGCAAAGTCTGATGCCATTAATGTAAAATTACAGGGTGTCGGAATTGGTGAGCGTGCAGAAAGATTACTTGTAATTGCAATTATTGGAATTATTGGATTTATGGAGATTGCAGTAATCATTGTAGTGATAATTGCGGCAATAACTCTAATTCAAAGAATGATTGTCACTGCAAAAAATATTCAAGAATAAGCCTATCGTAGTTTTCCACGTTTTCTTCTGTTATCAGCAGATCTAATTTTTAGAATCTTAAAGTGAATTGCACATGAAATACAGTACCATTTTAGAACTGTGGGTGATGCAATGTATGCTCCTTGTGCACGTAGTTCTTTAGCTAATGTGTGTTCAACTAGGTTTAGTCTAGATGTGACTTTTTTTGCCTTGTCTTTTGGAACGGTTTGTCCACAGTTTGTACATTGTACAACACCTGAAGAACCCTTTCCTCCTTTTGTACGACCTCTACTTGCACGCTTAAGTGGCATGAATCTGAACTAATTTACCTACTTATATTCTTGTGGCCATTTCTCAAATTCTATAGGATTTATGCCTGAAAATGAACCAAAAATACTCCAAGTTTTAATTCTAGATCGTGTAATTCTATTTAGAGAATATGCGTGGTCTTTGTCATGGTTGCTATAGTTCTGGTGTAGAATTGTTCATGCTAAAAGGTGAGATTCTTTGTAAAACTTGTCTTGATAAAAAGAATGCAAAAAACTAAATCTATAATCCATTAAACCAAGAGAAATGAAACTGGCCATTTTTGCTCATTGCGCAATTGACACCATATCTATTGGAGAGAAAAATTATGAGCAGATTGGCGGGTCTGCATGTTATTGTGGATTAACAGCAAGAGAATTCAAATTTGATGTTGACTTGCATACAAAGTTTGGAAATGATTTCCCAAAACAATATCTCTCTGACAATAAAATTAATCTAATAAATGCTGAATCTAGTAAAAATACTACAAAATTTGCAATATCCATTATTGATGCTGATAGAACTCTAAAACTTGAAAATCAATGTGAGTCTATTGAATATTCCAAAACAAAAGCAGACGGCCATCTTGTTAGTCCCATTTATCATGAAATTTCAAATGAAACACTAAAACAAATCAAAGATGATTCAAACTTTTTGTTTGTTGATCCTCAAGGATTTCTTAGAGCAAAAGACTCTGAAAATAATGTCTTTTTACAAAAAAATGATATTGACTTGTCTGATGTTGATGCAATTAAGGTAAATCCTGAAGAAGCACAACAACTTGTTACTGGAACTCATGATGAGATGATGGTTGCACTACAGAAAAAAGGTGCAGAATATGTAATACTGACAAACAAAACCGAAGTTTCCTTATTAGTGAAAGATAAAGTATACTCTATCACTTTACCAAATAAAGAAATCCATGATACTACTGGAATTGGGGATATCTTTTGTGCTTCATTTTGTTGTACCATGCTAAAAGAAAAAGACTATCTCTGGGCACTATGCTTTGCAGGAGGTGCCGCTCAGGCTGCACTTGATTCAAAGAATGTTGGATTGCAAAAAATACCTCGAAAAGGTACTGTTCAAAATAATGCCTCCTACTTTTACAATTTGGTAAAATTTCGAGACCTATAGTCATTATTCTTTTATTGAAGCATTTCAAATGTTTACTCTATGCAAATAGGCATCTATGGCTCTGGCAGCACTAGCAATGCATCCAAATATGTAAAAAAAATACTTGATGATGCAGGAATCAAATCATTTACCATTACAAAATCCAAAAGTAAACCTGCTGATTGCATTATTGTTTTAGGTGGTGATAAGGGTGTTCGTAATTATTTTCATAGAACATTTGACTCTACTTTGCCCATTTTGGGAATTAGTGAGGGTGAGACGAGTGGATTTTTGGCACAAATTGATCTAAAGGAATTTGCATCCTATGTTGATATTCTAAAAAAACAAAAGTACACAATTGAAGAAGTGCCGCGATTAGGTGTAAAGATTGATGGAAAAAATGTCTATCCGGTACTAAATGATGTTGCGGTGTTTTCTTCTCGAAGTGCAATGTTGATGGAACACACTTTGCGTGTTAATGGAGAAGAGGTATGGCACGATAACAGTGATGGAATAATTGTTTCAACTCCAATTGGTTCATCTGCTTATTCAATGTCTGCAGGCGGACCTGTATTGTTCCAAGATTCTGCAGTCTTTGAAATTATATCAGTAAACTCTCTTGATGTAACAAGAAGACCAATCATTGTGTCTAACGATAGCTCAATTGAGATTGATGATATCTCTGCAAGACTTCACTGTGAAGTGGTTTTAGACGGTCTTGATAGATACAAAGTAAACAAAACTGTGGAATGCACACAGTTCTTTCCCCCTGCAAAGATAATTCGTCTAAAAAAAGACTCTACAGCAATTTCAGCTCTGGCAAAAAAGGTACATTTGGCTGAAGAACTACTTAGCATGCCTCCAAGCTCTAAACTACTTTTGAAGACCTTGGAGTATGAGGGTGCTCTGACACAAAAAGACTTGGCAAACAAAACCTTGCTACCTGATAGAACTGTGAGATTGGCGCTAAGCCATTTACTCAAAAAAGGATATGTGAAAAAGAAAGTCTCCATCCGTGATGCTAGACAAAAAATTTATGAAATATCTAAAATTGAATGATCAGTGCACAAAACTATTCTGATATTTTTGGAGTAATTATTAGATCCCTTTTGCCTTAAATTTTGATTATTTTTCTGATGCTGCTTTGATAAAAGCTGCAAATGCTTCTTCAGGAAATCCAGGTCTACTGTTAAACTCTGGATGGAATTGGACTCCTAAGTAGAATTTATGACTAGGAATTTCTAACATCTCCATTCTTTTTCCATTATCGCTATCTGCTGAAAACACCAACCCATTTTCTTCAAATTTTGGAATATACTCTTTGTTGATTTCGTATCTATGCCTGTGTCTTTTGCTTATTTTTGTGGAACCGTAGATTTTCTGAGCATTTGTGTTTTCTTTGATTAGTACATCATTTGCTCCCAATCTTAATGATCCTCCCATATCTGAAACATCTTTTTGTTCTGGAAGTAAATCTACAATTGGATTCTTTGCATCTGGTTTGATTTCTGTAGAGTTTGCATCTTCTAATTGTAAAACATTTCTCCCAAATGCAATTGCTGCTAGTTGGAATCCAAAACAGATTCCGAGATATGGGATGTTGTTTTCACGTGCATAGTTCGCAGTTTGAATAATTCCTTCTGAACCTCTGGTACCAAATCCGCCTGGAACTAAGACACCATCATAATTTGATAATACTGAATAATCTGCAATTGATTCTGAATCAATCCAATCAATATCGACTGATTTTCCCATTTGTGCTCCTGCATGTTTTAGTGCATGATTTACGCTAACATAACTATCTGCTAATGTGACATATTTTCCAACCATTGCAATCTTTACTTTATGGTCTTCATGATTTACCATGTTTTGTGCAATTGTGTTCCACTTATCCCAGTTTGCTGATGCATTAACCATTCCGACTATTCCAAACTTTGTAAATATTGCATCCATAATTCCTTGGTCATACAGCATCTGAGGAACTTCGAATATTGATTTTGCATCATGACAAGACAAAACATCTTTTGCAGTTACATTTGTAAACATTGCAATCTTCTTTTTTGTCTTCTCTTCTAACGGTAAAGTACATCTGACTGCCAAAAAGTCTGGTTGAATACCGATTCTTCTTAATTCCTGTGCACTGTGTTGTGTTGGTTTTGTTTTTTGCTCGCCAACTACATCTAGTGAAGGTGCAAGTGTTACATGTACAAAAATTACTCCTTGTGGACCTTCTTCTACTTTCATCTGTCTTAATGCTTCTAAAAATGGAAGTGATTCGATATCTCCTACTGTTCCTCCACATTCTACAATCAGAAAATCAAGTTGTTCATCTTCAGATATCTTTCTGATTCTGTTTTTGATTTCATCAGTAACGTGAGGAATGATTTGAACACATGCACCTAGATACTCTCCTTTTCTCTCTGCCTCTATTACTGAAGAATAGACTTGAGCAGTTGTAATGTTGTGACTTTTAGGGATATCTTGGTTTAGGAATCTCTCATAGTTTCCAATATCCATATCACACTCTCCTCCATCATCTGTGACGAATACTTCTCCATGAGCCACTGGATTCATAGTCCCTGCATCATAGTTCAGATATGGATCTATTTTGATGCAAGATACCTTTTGATCTGCTAACTGTAATAATTTTGCAATCGAGGAAGTTGTTACGCCTTTTCCAAGGCCAGACATCACACCACCTGTGACAAAAATAAACTTCGTCTGCACATTAATGAAACGAGTATCTGGTTTTTGTATGTTTTGTCGATCATGGCTTAATTGAAATACTACTTTCCAGTTTGTATAATTATGAAGCGTGCACTTGGTGCCATACCTTTGATTGCTATCTTGATGGTAGGTACGGGCTTTGCTTTTGCTGAGAGTTATGAAATTAAAATTCCTTCAGGTGCATCTGATGAAAACTATCCTTACTTTTGGTCCCAGAAAGATACTGGTGTGACCACTGGTATCATTACAGTACATCCAGGAGACTCTATAACTTGGTCTAATGCAGACACTGCATTTCATACCATTACTTCAGTTAGTCCCACAGGCGAGACCTATCCTGGACCTAATGATGAAGATGGATTATTTGATAGTGGATTCTTTACCGCAGGGAAATCTTACACAAGACAATTTGATGACCTTGGTGATTTTTACTATTACTGTTCACTACATCCTTGGATGAACGGTGTAGTCCATGTAGTACTAGATCCTGGTAGCGTTAAATCTATTGACGGAATTGCATCAGGCTATTCTGATGATGGGGTAGGATTTGAAGTAAAATATTTCCTTGATGCATATCTATCTAATGCTGTTCATGTAAACCCTGATGAAAAGACTTTGACATTTACACTAACAGGAGAAAGTAACAATGAGCATCTTACACTTACTTTGCCAAAAGAACTAATTGACAATCCTACAAATGTCTGGCTTGATGGAAATATGGTTGATTTTGAATCAGATTCTACAATCAGTGGTAACACTGCAACTCAACTAGTTATTCCAATTGACAACACAGTTAGAGAAGTCAAGATTATGGGTTCAAGTGTAATCCCTGAATTTGGAGGAATTGCTCTGTTGATTCTTACAATTTCTATAATCTCAATTATAATATTCTCAAAAAAGACTAGTTTTATTGCTCTGAGATGAGACTATTTTTACAATAACCCTCTCTTTTAGGCTCAATTATGCAGACATGTATGGTTGAGAGAGATTCGGCTGAAACTAAATGATGATGACTATCTTGGATTTCTAAGTATAGCAACTGTAGATCAGTTAACTGTGGAAGAGAAACTAAAACAAATTATCAATTACCATCTGATAGTTTATCGGAACAAAAAGAAATTGCGAAACGAACGTTTGATGTGAACTAAGACTTAAGTTCATACAAAATTCAGACACCTTGTGGTAAATATTGATCCAAATTACAAGGCTACTCTAGTTATTCTAAATGACATTGAAAAAAAGGGATTATATCGTTTTAATAAAAAATATCATGATGAAAAATTCTTTCTAAATTTCATTGAATTACAAACAAGATTTTCAAGTTCTTTTTCAAAAATAATTAGAAAGTTAGATGATTTTGATACAAAACCTGAGGATGTGATATTTTTTGCAGTTTATTCCTTGATGTCATTTGTAAACTCCCATCTCAAAGTATTTGAAAAATTTCTCAAAGTGATCCTTGATCCTGAAAAACTCAAAGGTGGATTTGATGAAAACACTTCACTAAGTCAAATTCTTAAAAAAACTTGTAACAAAATGCAGTACAATCCTAAACTCAAAACTGCAATACGTGGTATGTTTTTATCTGATTTTGCAGATGCATTAACACACCACCAATACTTAATCTCAAAGGATGGTCATGTTGTTATTTATCCTAAAGACGATGAAAAGAAAAAAGAAATCAGCATAGATGAATTGTATGATGATTCTCTACAGGTCCGTGCCATATTTGAGGCAATGCTGGACTGGGCAGATACCACTAATGAACCTCCACAAACAAAAACTGATACTATTGATGATATTGTAAAAAACCTGGTGAACCAGGTGAGTTCTCTTGATAGAAAATTAGACCGAATTTCATGATATTTTGAGGCTAAGATCGTGCTCATTTTTTGGCTAGACTAGTTTTGATTCATCTTTTGATCAGATTCTATCAATATCCTTAAGTTACCTAATTTTCTATCTTGTTTATGGGATTTAAAAAAACTCTTGCAAAATTCTGTATTATGAAAAAAGTAAGAGACAAGGCAAATGAGCCAGATGAATCTGACTAAAGATAATACTATTTTTCAAACTATACAATTGTAAAATTATTTTTTAATTTTTTAGAACATGGTTTTTTCTTTTACTATAACTATTTGAGAACATCTTATTTGCTGTTCATAACTAAATTGAGTTTTGTCAATCTGTAAGTTTGTAAACTTGGCCACCTTACTCAGGCAGTTCTTATTTTTTCTGCACTGTTTGTTTTTTTAATGATTTTGTAAATGATGCTATTTTTGATTCTAATTTGTTTTGAGGTGTTTTCTCAATGAGTTTGAGATATGCACTACCAACAATTACTCCGTCGGCTCCTGCATTAATGTATTTTTTTACATCTTCTGGTGTTGAAACACCAAATCCTACACCAATTGGAATCTTCCCTTTGGTTTGTTTTTTTACATTTTTGATAGCGTTAATGGTGTAATTTTTAATCCCTGTCTTTACTCCTGTCGTACCATAAACTGCAACCAGATACAAGAATCCTGATGATGCTTTTGCAATTTTTTGAATTCTGGACTTACTTGTATTTGGTGATATCAGAAATATTGTGTCTGCTTTACTTTTTGCAGCTTGTAGATAGTCTTTTGATTCTTCCACTGACATATCTGGTAGAATAAATCCGTCAATTCCTGCTTTTTTTGCATCTTCAATAAATTTTGAATATCCTTTGTGGAATAGGATGTTGGTATATGTCATGAGTACTAGGGGGGTGTCTGTTTCTTTTCTGATTTTTTCAACCAGAGAAAAAAATTTATCAATTTTTGTGCCTTTTTCAAGTGATATTGTGCTTGCATTTTGGATAACAGGTCCATCTGCTAGAGGATCTGAGAACGGAAATCCTAACTCAATAATGTCTACTCCTCCTTTGACTAATCCTCTGACAATTGAAATTGTTGATTTATCATTTGGAAAACCTGTCATAATGTATGAAATCAAGGCCTTTTCGTCTCTTGCCTGCAACTCTGAAAATTTTTCTTTAATTTTTGACATTTTTATTCAGATAATTTTGAACTTCTTCTACGTCTTTGTCTCCTCTTCCAGAAAGTGTTACTACGATTGATTCTGATTTCTTTCCTTTTCTTGCAACTTTGATTGCTTCAGCAATGGCATGAGCTGATTCTAGAGCTGGAATAATTCCTTCTGTTCTAGTTAACATTAGAAATGCATCAATTACTTCTGTATCTGTTGCTGCATGATATTTTATTCGTTTAGTGTCTTTAAAGTAGGAGTGTTCTGGTCCAACACCTGGATAATCTAAACCTGCTGAAATACTATGTGTCTCAGTAATCTGTCCTTCTTTATCTTGAAGTAAATATGTCATCATTCCATGTAGAACACCTTTACTTCCAGCTGACAATGTTGCAGAATGTTTCTTTGATTTTAATCCGTGACCTGCTGCCTCTACTCCGATGATTTCTGCATTAGAATCTACTAATGGATAAAAAGTACCAATTGCGTTTGAACCTCCACCAACGCACGCAATTACACTGTCAGGTGTTTTGTTTATTTTTTTCATTTGTGATTTAATTTCATTCCCAATTACACTTTGAAAATCTCTTACCATTACTGGATATGGGTGAGGTCCTACAGCTGAACCAAGCAAATAGTAAGTAGTCTCTACATTTGTAATCCAATCTCTTATTGCCTCGTTGATTGCATCTTTGAGTGTTTTAGAACCTGATTTTACTGGATGTACTTTGGAACCTAGCATGTTCATTCGAAATACGTTTAGTTTTTGCCTGATGGTGTCTTTGTACCCCATGTATACTTCGGCTTTCATTCCTAAGGCTGCGCATGCCATTGCAGTGGCAACTCCGTGTTGACCTGCTCCTGTTTCAGCAATGATTCTCTTCTTTTTCATTTTTTTTGCAAGAAGTGCTTGTCCCAGTGTATTGTTGATTTTGTGTGCTCCCCCGTGCAACAAGTCCTCTCTTTTGAGATAGATTTTTGCTCCGCCAAGTTTCTCTGAAAGATTCTTTGCATAGTATAATGGAGTTGGACGTCCTGCGTAAACCTTGAGATAGTAATCCAACTCTTTTTTGAAATCTTTGTCATTTTTGAATTTTAGATAGTTTTCTTCTAACTCTTCTATTGCTGGAACTAGTGTTTCTGGAATGTATTTTCCACCAAATTCTCCGAATCTACCGTTTTTAGGATATTTCAATATGAATTCACCAATTTCTTTACCTGTTCTTCAATATTGTCACTTTTCATTATACTTGAACCTATCAGAAATGCATCTGCTCCACACTTTTTTAGGTATTGGATGTCTTCAGGAGTATCTATTCCACTTTCAGACAGTATGGGTCTTGATTTATCAATTCCTGACAAAATCGTTTCAGTTGTTTTTAGATCAATTTCTAGAGTGTCTAGATTTCTGTTGTTAATTCCAATCAAATCTGCTTGTGTTTTTAGCGCATTTTCAAATTCCTGTTTTGTATGTACTTCAAGAAGAATTTGTAGTCCTTGTTTGTGACCATAGGCAATAAACTCGTCAATCTCTTTTAGATAATTTTGATCAAACAATGATTGAATTACTAACATAAAGTCTGCTCCAATTTTTTTTGCAGCATCAATCTGAACTTTGTCAATCATGATATCTTTCATCAGCATTGGAACATCCACTGCTTGTCTTACCTTCATGAAGTATTCTGGTGACCCGTTGAATAGGTGTGGCTGCGTTAATACTGATAATGCCTTTGAGCCACCTGCTATCATTTGAGATGCTATGCTTACGGGGTCTGTAATTGTGCGTATTTTGCCTAGTGATGGAGATGAAAATTTCACTTCTGTGAGTAACGGTGCATGTCCGCTAGTCTTGATAATTTGAATAAAGTCTTTGTTTGATTTTTCTAAATTAGCTTCCACTTCATACACTCCATCATCAATTGCCATCTGTGAATTGTTTACTAGTTTTCTTAGAATATTTTCAGCCATCAGTGATCTCCTTTAGTTTTGAAATATCTCCTGTATCTTGTACAAATTTCTCTAATACTGAGAATGCTTTACCATCTTTAATTGTGTTTAATGCAAGTTCTACTGCCTCCTCAAAGTTGTTTGAGATATTTGCAACGATTAGTCCCCCTGCTGCATTTAGTGCTACTGTCTCAATCATAGCTTGGTTTGCTGTATTATTCAAAACACCAACAAATGACTCTATTGCATCTTCTTTTGTTTGAATCTGAATATCTTTTAATGATGATTTGTGTAATCCGACAACTTCAGGATCAATTGCATTCATCAAAACTTTGTCATCTCTCAAAATGCAGACTCTGTTAGTTGAACTAGTGGAAAATTCATCCATTCCATCATCTGAACGAACTGTCATAATGTTTTCAGCACCTTTTCTCTTTAGAATTAATGGCAATCTGTCTAGATATTCTATTGAAAAGACTCCTACGAGTTGATTTTTTACTCCAGCTGGATTGGATAGTGGACCAAGTAAATTAAATGCAGTTCTTTTTCCCAACTGTTTTCTTGCTGCAGAAACATGTTTCATTGCTGGATGAAACTTCTGTGCAAACATAAAGCAGATGTTATGTTTTTCTAAAATCTCTGCAATTTTTGCTGGTTCTAAATTCAAATCATATCCAAAATATTCAAAAATATCTGCACTTCCTGAAACCCCTGAACTAGAGCGGTTTCCATGCTTTGCTACAACTCCTCCGGCAGCTGCAACCACAAATGATGCGGTCGTGGAAATGTTGAATGTCTGAAGCTTGTCTCCTCCAGTTCCACACATGTCAATTATGGTTCCTGTGTTTTTAGGCTCAATTTTCAAAGAGAATTCCTGCATTTTGTCAAGCATTCCAAGTAACTCATCATCCGTCTCACCCTTGTCTGCAAGATTTGATAAAAAATCTGCATTCTCAGAATCAGTTGTCTTTCCTGAGAGAACATCTGTCATTACTTGGTTCATTTCATCATATGTGAGGTCTGTTTTCTCTTGTAACTTTGAGATTAAATCTGCAATCATTTTTTCTTCTCCTTTACTTGGTCTATAAAATTGGCTAGAATTTTTTTACCGTCTTCTGTCATTATTGATTCAGGGTGAAACTGTACTCCTTGGATAAGATAGTCTTTGTGTTCTATTGCCATGACTTCTCCATCATCTGTTGCAGTTGCTGTAACCTTTAGAACTTCAGGGATGATTGTTTTATCCCCTACTAAACTGTGATAACGTGTTGCTCTAAACGGATTTTTGACATCTTTGAATAATTTTGAATCAACATGATCAACAGGACTTGTCTTTCCGTGTCTCACACATCCTGCATTAGTCACTTTACCTCCAAACGCATCTATGATTCCTTGGTGTCCAAGACATACTCCAAGTATTGGTGTCTTTTGACCCATGTCTTTGATTACATCGCTGCATACTCCAAAGTATTTTTTATCTTCAGGAGTTCCTGGACCTGGAGAGATAATTATTGCATCATAGTTTTTTTCTTTAATTTCATCCAGTGTTATCTTGTCATTTCTAATCACATCACAGTCTACTCCCAATTCCCCTAGATACTGTGCAATGTTGTAAACAAACGAATCATAATTGTCTATGATTAAAAATTTCATGATGATGCCTCCTTTAGTGCTTGCAGCATGGCACCTGCTTTATGCTCTGTTTCTTTAAACTCATTTTCTGGAATAGAATCTGACACAATTCCTGCACCTGATTGGACAAACCCTTTTCCATCTTCTATGAATATACTTCTGATTGCAATGGCAAAATCACAGCATCCGTTATACGAGAAATATCCTACTGCACCTGCATATGGGCCTCTGGCCTCAGTTTCTAATTCATCAATTATCTCCATGGCTCTAACTTTTGGTGCTCCTGATACTGTTCCTGCTGGAAATACTGCCTGAAATGCATCAAACATGTCATTTTCAGGTGCCAAATTGCCTACCACATGACTTACAATGTGCTGTACATGACTGAATCTCTTAATCTCCATTAATGACTCTGGATGGACTGTACCATATTTGCATACTCGACCGATATCGTTTCTTCCCAAATCTACAAGCATTGTGTGCTCTGCCAACTCTTTTTCATCATGAATTAATTCATCTGCCAATTGCTTGTTTTTCTCTTCATCATCTGTAATCTTTCTAGTACCTGCAATTGGAAATGTCTCTACTTTGTCATCTGTAATTCTTACTAGCATTTCTGGTGATGCGCCAATTATTGTTTTGTTACCTTGTTTTAGGTGATACATGTATGGTGATGGATTTAGATTTCGCAATGTTTTGTATAGTGTAAGATTGTCACCATTTGTATCAAATGCAAATTTGCGTGACAAAACAACTTGGAAAATGTCTCCATCATGAATGTACTCTTTTGCCTTGTTTACAATTTCAGAGAATTTTGTTTTATCCATATTTGGTGTAACTTCACTTGAATTAAATTCTCCAAATTTATCATCACTCATAATTAATTTATCAAATCTGTTCTCATCATGATAAAAATAAAATAATTTTTTCTGCAAATTATCATAAAGCAGTCCATCATCATAAACTCCAAACTCCATTAATGGTTGGGGTGAGTTATGGCTGTCTGGAATATCTTCTACCATTCTAATTGAATCATAATTTACTACTCCCACTGCACCACCAAGATATCTGTAACTTTGGTCATCTGATTTTCCAAGTAATTTTTTTAATTCTGAAAATGGATCTTTAGTTTGAATAGTATTTGTTTCTCCATCTTGAATTATCTCTACTTTGTCAGAGTATCCCTTTAGGATTATTTTAGGATCAAAACCCATTACAGACGTTTCAGCTAAAACTTCAGGACCACTAAGTGATTCAAATAGAAATGAATGAGAATAGTTTCTTGAAATCTTGTTATAAATTTGAAATTGGTTTTCAGATAAGTCTAGTGGTATTACTTTTGCTTGAGTCTTTCCAAAGGTGTCCACCCATAGACACAATTCTAGTGGTTTATTATTTAAATTGTAAAGTAGGTTCTGTTGGGACAATTTTTGTCTAAAATGGCTTATTTTCTAGGCTTAGAGTTATTACCGTAAGGTACGGTACCTTTATAGCATAGTTGATCGTAGTATAGTTACCATGCAGGGGGTGAATCGAGCAATCATGCAGGATATGCAGATTCTCAAAAAACAAGAAATTCAGACTTCGGTAAGCAAAGTCGAGTGTTATGTATGTGGTAAAGGATTGGAAGACGGTCATTCAATTACTGCAAAAACTTTGCCAAACGGAACTGTTCTGTTTTGCGATGTTCATTATTCATTACAGTAACTCCTAAATTTTTTCTTTTTTTCTAAATTCCATATTTTCTTCGATGAGCCGTTTGCCATGCCATTGCAGTGTCTCTTTCTTCTTTTGTAATGTCATTAATCTCTAAAGGGGATTCTGGTAATGTGCCATACTTTGTTAACACCTTACGATATGTTCTAAAGTATGCCTCAATTTCGCCTAATAGTAAATTGACTAAATCTTGAATTTTTTCTGCCTCTTTATCCATTTCCATATCCTTTAATTTGTTAGCTTTTTTCTGAGTGATCTTTAGTTGTTTTAACCTCCTATTGTATTCGGCAAGAATTCTCAACTCTGAATTTTCTTTTAATGACTCTGAATCTTTTCTAAATTTCATCTTGATTCAATTTTTTTGATTTCTTTTTTAATTTTTTCAATATTTTCTGTCCATATTTTTATCATTTTTTTACAATTTTCTTGTTCATTTGGCTTATCTTTATTTTCTATCTTTTCCATTTCTCGAATATACTTTCTCAAAGTCTCCTCAGCTGAGACAAGTTTCTTTTTTTGAAAATCTAGAACTTTTTTTGATAGGAAATTCAACAGTTCATATTTTCAGCATTCCTTAAAAAATCAATTCTTTCCAGAAGCCATTTTTGAGCCTACACTTCTCGTTTTTTACCCCATTTGTGCTCTATTTGCAGATGGTCTTCTAATTTTTTGGGAGTTCCTAATATGACATTGCAAATAAGACATTTGTAACTCAAGGAGATTTCTATGGTGGTTATAGTATAAAATCGGAGGTTATTGTAAAAACCATTCTTTATCAATCATCTTGTTATATTCCTCAACTTTTTTGTTATATTCTTCAATCTCTTTGTTTTCTGTATCTGTTTCCTCAAATAGTTCAGGGTTTTCTTCTTGGGCTTTTCTCATTAATTTTGCAAATGTCTCAGGATCATCTTTTTGTAATTCTAATAGAATTTTTCCAATCGAGTCATCAAGATTACTCATATTTCTCTTAAAAAATCGTGATACTTAACAATGCTGAAATTCTTTGATAAGACATGCCTTTAGATAAAATGACTAATACTGAAGATTATGCACCTACTCACAAATCTGTAATCTTACACGTAAAAGGAAAACCTGTTGCATGTATCATTGACATTGAAAATCAATATGATAATGTACATGATAACCCATCACTTCGAGCCAATCTTACTGGGTTTCTAAATAAAGATGAGGAACTTGGTCTTTTCATTGGGTTTCAATTAAAAATAAAGACCAATAATCAATTCTTTCAATTTACTGTTTATCCCAATGATGAGTTTATAGAAACTGTAATCTTTGATGAACGAATCTTCATCATTAATGAAAAAATGGATTCTCTATTTTCACTAAAAATCAATACAGATCAATTTGTAAAAACAAAGTCAGAATTTGACAAATTTCAAAAGATGATCAAATAACATGTCATCCACTTTCTTTGAAAAACACAAAATCTTTGAAAAACACAAAATCTTTGAAAAATGCTCATTCATATTGAATCTTTTTCAATAATTATTATTGGTCAGAATTAATGAAATTGAAAATATGCCATTCACTGTAAATCGTATTGAATTTGAGAATGAAATGTTATTCATAGAAACTGACGAAGTTTTTTGGATTAACAAGGAAGAAGTACGTAGATTTCTTGTTAGTCCTGTGGGGCTGAAGAAATTTTTTGCTGATCCTGAGAGAATAAAAGATGTCAATGAAAGAAAAAACAAGATTCACACAAAGATCCAAAAAGTTCCATTTACTGAATTGGAAATTTCCATTAATCCTAGCTTTGAAGGTAAGTCCCATTGGATTTTTAGCAGTTCCTAACACTGAAAATCCCGTATGTGATCTAGACAAGTCATGTAACTTTTGTCAAAGTTTAGCATTAAATTACTAGTATTCCAAATTAATTCATGCCTAATTTTACTCAGATGTTAAAGATCAGAGAGCCCACTTTACTTGATAGGGATGATGGACATTGGTATCAAACAAAATTTGATAAAATTTATCCCTCCATTAACACAATCTTATCTGCAACCGCTCCTGAAGAAAAGAAAAATGGTTTGACTTCTTGGAAAGAAAACGAACCTGCTCATGAATACATTACCAAACAATCTCAACACATTGGTACTCAATCTCATCAAATCATTGAAGATTATTTGAATAGTAAACTGAATTTAGAAGAATTTGATTTACTTCCCATTGCACATTTTCATAATCTAAAACCCTACTTGGAAAATATTTCTGATGTAACATGTATTGAACAACGAATGTATTCAGATAAGCTAAAGGTTGCTGGAACTAGTGATCTTATAGCAAAATACAATGGAGAGTTATCCATTATTGATTACAAGACAAAAAGGAAACCTCAAGTTGATGAATACATGTATGAGTACTATTTACAAACTACCTGCTATGCCCAAATGTTTCATGAAGTTACGGGACAAAAAATCAACCAAGTAGTTATTCTTGTCAGTAGTGAGAAAAATACTCGCCAGGAATTTGTTAAAACATGCGATGAATATATTGAATCTCTCTATGAGAGACTGGAAAAATACTATCTAAAAAGTGAGGTGCTTTCATGAAGTCTTGGATGCCTCCTGCAATTTTGATTGTTATTTTGTCAGGTGTTTTAATCTACATGTCTTATGGGAAATGATTATTCTCTAGCACATCCACATTTTACATAAACAACTTTGAACTCCCCATTACTCTTTATGTTGTGAGACATTGGTCTTCTACAATGTTGACATTCTGTAAATCCATGATATTCTTCGACTGGGACAATTTTGTATTGCCATGATTTTGATTTTTCATCCCAATAGACTGAGTTTATCTCAGTGGGGTTTTCCATGATTGTATTTTTTGTTTTACAATATTTGAGAATTTCTAGAGTTGTTGATTCTATTCGTTAATTTCTTGAATAAATTCCTCAATCATTTTGATCTTTTCTTCTAACCTCATTAATTCTTCCTCATTTTCTCCTATGAGTGTGTGATTAGGAACTGTGTCCATCATACTATGATGTGAATTTAATAATAAAAAGACGATTAATATTCCCAAATATGGGATTTTTAACAATTATTAGCAAGTTTTCTAAGATTCCATTCATTTTCAAGAATGGAAATTCACCCATTTCTTTTAAAGAGCATGATATTTTTCATTAATAATGAAAAATGAATACTCTGCTTTGTTCTTGGTTGCCATTGTTTTATCAATGGCAATTGTAGCTCAAATTGATTTCGTACAAACTGCCGATGCTGCAAAAGCTAAAGGTACAAAAAGTATGAAGTATGGAATGGCTACTAAAGATAAAGTATGTGGTGACAGACTTTGTACTCCTGAAGACTTCACTTCTACGGGAGAACGAAAATCCTTACCTGAACTAAGTGATTCATCTATGAGTTCCCATATGGCTATGGCCAAAATGGAGAGATTGTTTGATCTTCACAGAATGCAACTAGTTTCTGCATGGGATTCCATGACTGATTCAGAAAAATCTCATACGATGAAGATGTTTGATAGAATGTATGAAATGATGCAATCTATGGACTTCAAAGAACACATGAATCATATGAAAAAGATGATGGGTGACAAAACTCATCACGAATCTTCTTGTGGTTCTGACGGACACGGATGCTGTGGTTCTGACGGACACGGATGCTGTGGTTCTGACGGACACGGA
>REGH01000008.1:0-9322 GCA_003702495.1 Candidatus Nitrosopumilus sp. | reverse complement strand
TGTGGTTCTGACGGACACGGATGCTGTGGTTCTGACGGACACGGATGCTGTGGTTCTGACGGACACGGAATGGCATGTGGAGATATGAAACACGGAATGGCATGTGACTGTTCAGAAGATGCTACATGTTCTTGTGGTGAAGGATGCTCTTGTACTGGAGAAAACTGCACATGTGGTGAATCTGGTGAATGCACCTGTGGTCCGGGATGTTCTTGTGGAGATATGAAACACGGAATGGCATGTGAAGCAGGTTCTGAAGGATGTACATGTTCAGAAGATGGAGTTTGTAATTGTGGTGAAGGATGCAACTGTGCATCTTGCCATTAATGAAATAATTCCAAAAATCTAATTTCTTTTCTTTTATTTTCTAGGCCTCTTACGAGGATTTTTCTCATAATATTTTTCTGCATTGGCCTTCCACTCTTTATTTTCTGGTAATCTTGAACGGGGATGAGGTAATTTTCCTTTTTTTGATAACAGATCACTATTTTCTTCGTAGAACCTATCAATTTCTGCAATTAATACATCTAGAAATCTTGATGCATCTTTTGCCTCTTGACTTTTAGGATCTCTATGTGTTAATATTGATTTTACAAGCGTATCTACTCTAGCTGTTTTTATCTTGTATTCGTAACGAATCCTATTTTCAAATGTTATCATTAGGATTCTTGCTGTAATTTACTAGTGTATATTCATTTCATTATTGGAAGAATCTAAGTTTAATTTTTACCCTCTAGTTTAAATTCATAAAATTGATAAAAAAACTATGTCTGAAAAACCAGAAAATAATGATTTTGAGTTATTTGAAAATATAAACAAAAAATATTTTCTTGAACTAGAACAAAATGTACCTCATATTCAACAAACATTATTCGATTTACAAAACGAGTACTACAAATTATGGAAAAACTATATGACTTCTCAACTTTCTCTTCAAAAAGAATTTTTTAAAAAATCTGAATTTAATTACCCATTCCCTGATGTTTCAAAAGATATTATCAGAAACATGTCTGATGAAACAATAAAGTTTCGTTCAATATTGCATAAATTGACAATTGCAAATATAGAACAAACCAAAAATTACGCAAAGACGTTAAATGATAATTCTGAAACTTTTTTTGATTTGAACAAAAAAATTATGGAAAACTGGATTTCTATTTTTAAAAATGAACAAGATTATTGATTTGAAAAAATATTTACTTGTAATTGGTTTAGATTTTTGCTAAGATCTTTTTCTTTGCCTCTTGAAACTCTTTAGCCGTGATCAGACCTTGTTTTTTCAACTTACCTAACTTTTCTAATTCGTCTAGATGTTTTTGTGTCGATGTCTTTAGTTTTGTTGAAATTCGTTTTTTTACAGCTCCTGATTTTGCTGTTTTTTTGAGTTTGGTGGTGAGATTTGCTTTCTTTTTTGAAATTGCTTGGCTGATTTCAAACCCTCTTTTTTTTGCATGTTGAATAATTTCATCAGATTTTTGTTTAGTTACGTCATCTACTAGTTTACGTTTTTTTGCCATCTTCCCCAATTCTTGGGTTTTTTTACGTGCTAATCTACTCTGATACTTCAAATCTTTGATGATCTCATTTTTTGTCTTTTTCTTGAATCGTCTAGTATATTCTTCAATTACCAGGATTGGAAATGGACTGTATTCTACATCTAGATAATACTTGATTATGGTATCATCTGGTAATTTTTGAAGATATTCTTTAATTGATTTTTCTGATTTTAGTTCCATGATTTTTTCTCAAATCATTCTCTTAAAAAGATTAATTTAAAATTCATATTTCAAACCTGTTTTCCTGATATTCTTCATCATAGATTTTCTTTAACTTGTTATCATCAAATAACTCTTCAAGTATTTTCTCAATCTCTTCTTCCACAATCCCAAATCTACGATGAATATGCCTTGTGGCAGTTGTTTCATTGATTTCTGATCTGTTTTTAATAAATTCTAAAATTTTCTCTTTAACATTAGTTTCATCATTCATAATTAATTATTGGAAGAATATTATTTTAAAATTAGTATCCGGAAATTAGTGTGCATTCCATAGAACAAACCCTAGCGTTTGAAACAAAACTTTTTCCACAAACTTTACAATTTTGTTTCATGCTGTGTTGTGTAAAATTTTTCTATTAAATGATTTGAAAATTAGTTTACTCTAATTAGCATCACCTAATTAGCACCAGCTAATTAGTTTGCTCTAATTATAATATGGTTTAAATTCAATTTTTACAAATTATAT
Organism: Candidatus Nitrosopumilus sp.; assembly: GCA_003702495.1. Taxonomy (GTDB): domain Archaea; phylum Thermoproteota; class Nitrososphaeria; order Nitrososphaerales; family Nitrosopumilaceae; genus Nitrosopumilus. The sequence goes on along the minus strand of REGH01000008.1, from coordinate 7,078 downwards.
TCATGAAAGATACATCTTGTAGAAAGTGCGGTGAACAATTGTATGTTTACAAAAAATGTAAAGTATGCATGAAACCAAATCAATTCACATGCGGTAAAGTTGGTCACACTACTGATGAAGAAATTCACATACAATGCATTCCGATGCATATGGACGATGCAATTCTTTCAAATTAGAAATAAAATTTTAGTTGAAAAATTATTTTTTACTCATTCCAAATTGACTGTGATTTTAGCCAAACAATCAAGTCTCTATACAACTTACTTTTACGCATATTCAGTACTCCAATTTCCAGATTTGTTGAGGATTTTACTGTCTTGGTATATTCCTCATATTTTGCAAAGATTATTTTGTCTAAATACATCTCATTCTGCATCTCTTTTTTGGCCAATTCTTCAGACTCAGTCATGGCAAAACTAGCAAAGAGAACACCATCTACCCAATAAGCATGTGCAGATTCTAAGGATGACATCATACCAATAAGATCATCTAAATCAAGTTTAATCATGTCTCGAACGTATATTTTGTCATATGGCTTATGGATGAATTCTGTCATGATTCTAATCTATAGATTACTTTTATGAGTATTTGGAAATTTTATATCTGGTTTTTGTTAATATGACTCATGACTGACAACTCACCTGATTTTTCTGAACATGAGTTATTTGTTACAGAATTTCCTAAACAAGGATTTGGCATAGTTGATTATCTCCAGGGACGAGTTCATTTTGCATTACTTGATCAAATGAAACTTATGCATACATCTGGAATGACTCAAGAACAAATCAAAGAAACAATCTTGATTCGTGTAACTGAAATCATTGAAAATTTTGAACCTGAAAAAGCCTCAAAAAGTTCTTGATTCTAAATCTTTTGAATCTGCCATAATGATTTTGTGACATTTACAATAGCAGTTAGTGTGTGGCATATCATTATCCATTCTATACCTACATTCTTTGGTGTGTTCCATTTGAGACAATCTTGTACCCTACAATCTGAACCAAAATATTACTTAAAAACTTCATTTACTTGTGGATTTGTATTCGAGATATTCTTGTATTTCTTCTTGGAGTTTTTTTATCAGATCCTCGTCTGAAAAATCTGATTTTCTTAACAAATCCCATGTTTCTTCAACCCCTTGTTTTAAGACAAATAACGTTCTTTTGTCATCACAATGCATGTTCTCTTTTTTATATTGAGAAATTTATGTATTAAAAATAAAAAATGTTCCTTAGATTTTCTAAGGCGTTTCGTCAATACTCTTAGTTTTTCTACACCTGCTATCTGGATTGCATGAGAATTCAGGCAGGATCATCGTCGGAAATTAGCCATGAAAGACCAATTGCTTCTTCCCATGATGAATTGAAATTGTTATTATTCATGTTTAGATGTGGGGAAATTTTCTATTTAACAAGAATGAACGATTCATCAGTATCCAAGATATGAACAAATCAATAGTGATTCTTTATATGAAATTGTGATTATACTAGTTACCCGACCATAGATGGTATGATTCAAAATTTTTTTGAATCTTACCATTTTTTAGTTTGAAAGAGTTGACATTTTTTCATAATAATATTCTTGTTTTTTCAAATCTTTTTCATTGATAATTCTAAACTTTCTAATCGGTATGAGTTTTGATATTTCCTCATAAGTGGTTATATCGATTGCGTCTGCAGCAAAAGCAATTTGTAATAATGGTGCCTTTTCTTCTATGATTGGTTTTACTTGATTATATCCACTACTTTGCCTCATCCCCGTCCTGAACAACCCAATATGTTTATCACTCTTTGATACTTGAGGGTCTTGATAACAACAAAGTGCAAATTCATCTTCTTCTTTTTCAATAATTGTTAATCTGGTAAATTTCTCACTCCAATTCTCAATATTTTTTGAAATCTCTACTGCCTCGTTTTTATCTTCAAAGACTATTGAAACAACAATTCTATCTTTTTCATGACCCCATGAAATCCCGTAAAAATTTTTTCTCCAGTCAATCTCAAATGACATGAAATTTCTAAAAAAATCTCACATTAATTCTTTTTAATACTTGATAATCTTTGCAAGAAAAAAATAACTAGCACTCTTTGTCGCATTCACATTTCCTGCTTGTAAACAGATTTTTGAATGCTTCAAATCTTGACTGGGTAATTGATGGTTTTGTTCTTCCAACAATTTTGAATAATTTGATCCCAGTCTCAGAACTAGTTCCTTTTAGTGCCCATGAACCATTCTTCATAAGATATGGTTGTGGGTCTTTCATTGACACTTTTTTGCGTGCCTTGATATCGTATGCCTCTATTACTGACATGTGCCCTTATTGCAAAATTTCTATTACTAATTAAAAGTAAATTTTTTCACAGCAACTAGGTAAAAAATAATTAAAAAAACAATGCGTGATAATTACCTAAGAAATTTTAGCTTTACTTGCTTCTGTTTCCTCTATATGGACAATTATAGGCACAATACAGCAATGCAACAACGAACGTCACACTCTGTTACTTCTCATTGTTGAGTATGCCTGCATTAGAAAATTGAAAAATTGTCTGCTAAAGTTAGTACACCTTTGTTTGAATTTTGAATTTTTTCAAACAAACGGTCAGAAAAAATTCTAGATTTTTGTATTTTGGAACTAAACTGGCATTAATTATTAGATTAGTTTTCTAGGCATGAAATACACATACTGTTTCGATATCAATCAGTCTCTTTTTTTTAATAATGCTTCTTCAGGTGATTTGTCTTGATTAGATTCCCAATGCCAATTATGGTGCTTTTTCCAATGCTTCTCTAATTCCTCTGTTGTCGGTTCTTTTCCCAATGGAGTTCCACATAATTTACACTGTATCATTTTTCTTATTCTCTTCTTTTTTCTTTTTTGGTTTTATTGTTGGATGACATTGTGCCGGTAGATTTTCATCATCCATGTTTTTTTGAATTAATTCTTGAAGATAAATATTTGTTTGAATCTTATGTTTATTGGTCTTTTTTCTTTTTAAAATTATTCCCTTTCTGCCTCTTTCTTTTTTGTTCTGAATTCATTATGGAATATGTTTGACCTGTTTTACAAAGTTTCATTTCACCTGAAATCTCGTCGTGAACTGACTCTATTTTTCCACTTGTAAGTAATTCTCCAACTACATCCCATGCTTTACTTTCAGATATCTCAAATTTGTAAGGGATTGTTGTAACTTTGGTAAAAAAACCATTTTCTGAATTTCTCAAAATAAATCTCTCCACTTTCTGTTCAGTAGTTAACGAAGGGGCTTTTTTTGTAAATTTTCTAAATGGTCTTTTTTGGGACATGTCTTCAATTATTTCTCATGTTTTAGATAAATCATTTTGCATTAATTGTGTCTGGATCATTGTTTCCTGGCAAATATTTGTCTCCCAAAAACACTTTCATTTTCTCATCAAACTCTTCTTGAAGTCGTGTTAGGTACATTTCAGCTTCAGTCTCATCTTCTGGAATTCCAGTATCTGTATCATAATTGAAACCTGTTGCTAAATGGTAGAATTCCTCAAAAAATTCTTTACAATCTATTACATCTGCATCTGAATCAATGCTTGTTACAAAACACTCATTTTCAATTCTAAAATTCAAACAAATTTCCTCCTCAATCATGACATCTGCCATGACTGCCATCAGATATGGTATGTGATTCTCTTGAATTTTTCCCTCATTGACATTTGAAATCCATAGTTCTTTCCCATCTAGCATGTCATCAAATGTTCTGACCACCACATCTCTGATTTCTGAATCTGGATGCCCTGATTTTGATTTCCATAGGTCATCATTGTACTCATGAGGAATTACGTAGATTGCATCAAATCTCAAATCCTCATTTAGTTGATCAAATTCCCAAACTTGCTTGTTGGTCCACATTGGAGAAAATTTTTCAATCAATTCTCTGGTTGTTTGGTTCATTATTTTGAACTAATTTCTCTAATGTTTAATTTTAACTAGCCTATTGGATTCCAGATTTTAGATATTCAATTGTACATTCTGCAAGCTCTTTGTCTGAGTGCTTTTTTATGTCATGTTTACAATTAGGACATATTCCTTCTTGCTCTTCAGTAAATTCATCCCCTACCTGCTTCATACAACACTCCATTAACTCTGATGTGGAGTGAGATTCCATTGCAAGCTTGCATGTAGGACATTCTGTCATGTTTATGTAAATTAGTAATTGCTAATAAATTATATTTAAATTGAAGAATAATTTTTTATGGATTTTCAAAAATTTCAAAATATAAAATGCATATGTGGTGAATATGTAAAATTTGAACTAATTGATGATATTGAATGTGATTGGGGTAACCATGTAGTTATTCAGTGCCCTGGATGTCAAGAATTGTTTTCAATTGATAATTCATGTCCTGCATTTCATGATATTTTAGATTTGGAAATAAATAATTTCAATTTATTTTCCGATAAAGAAAAATTTGATTATACATCAAAATCACATCCAAATTAATTGGGCCACAGATAAAAGTTGATAATCAATGCCGTGATGCGTTAGTGCGATTATCAACTATCCAGCTACACCTATGGCAATGCTTCACTTTAAAGAATTTTCATAAAATAAAAAAACAATGTAAAAATTGATTTTTAAAATTAAAAAAATTAATCTAATTATCCAAACAAGAGTATGAATCCCACAGCTAGTGCTCCTACTGATATGCCCATCCACATGTAGAATTTACTATTCATCATTAATCCTTGAAAATATCTGAAATTAATAGTTTAGAATAAGGAGCAAGCAAGTCTGATATTTTTTGCATCGACTCTTTGGGAGTTACGTACAATACCAAACAGGCAATCATCTTGCTTCCTGTATTTCTGATTTCATTCCTAAAAAAATCATAAAATAAAATGTGTCTTGAATTTTAATCAAAATGGGTTGAAAAAATGATCCATTTTATGCCTAAGAATTTGAGCCTACAAAATTTCCAATATGTGTTCAAATAACACATACAATTTCTTTTAATCTAAAATATTCTTTATGTATCAAGTCCTCTCTTTGACGGCGTTCCTACGTTTGCCTTAACCGACCACCCCCTAGAATCGTTAGCCATCAAACACACTCTTTTCAACAAAAAATTTTTCAATCCTGAAAACTGATGTTAATTGATTGTTAATCACGTGTAAGGGAATTCGAAAAAATGGAATTCATGAAAAATGTCCCTTTCTTTATGATGGAGTTTGGGGTGATTCTGAATTGGTTGAACATCAAAATTTCCATAATTCTCAAGAATCTCAAAATTATTCTTGGTTAGGATTTGATACCTCTCAACCTATTGGTAAATTTAGTGGACGTGATGGAAAACCTTCTTGAATCACAATCTAATTATTCAGAAATTTTCTAATTCTTAGATAATGAGTGAGAATGAGAATCTGTTTTGGACTAAACAATACTTACTAAAATGGTCTGATTTTAAGGCAGAACATAATCCTGCATCATACGCTGATTCTCACAGTGTGATAAAATATGGGTTTACTTGGACAGTTGATTCTGAAAAAATGGGCAGTGACATACTATTTTTGATTAAAAACATCCAAGTTTCTGTAGAATTTTGTCCTTTATTGTCATCAGTTAGATCTTCTGAGATAAGTGATCACTTGTTGAAATATGAACAAGGTCGTTTTGATCTGGCAGAACTTGTAAAACGTGAAAACATCTCAAATCTTCAAAGTAAATTTGAAGGCAAAAGATTTCTAACACGAGGAAAAAATGAAGATCAACGAAAACAACTTGCCAAAGAAGATTCAGGCAAAATGATTGCTCAAGAAATAGAACAGTTACAAAAAATTCTTAAAAAAAGATTACAGGAGTATGATGAAAGTATGGATTTTGGGAATAATTCAGAAAAACAATCTGAATATGAGTTGAAATTCAAACAATTGAAATTATAAAATTTTCTTGTAATTCCGACATTATTGGTTATGTTCAGTATCTTTTCTCAAAAATTTTATTTTCTTGAAGAGAATTAATATAATTTACAAGACTTCTATAATATTTTAGGTGAAAATCTAAATCTCTGATTTCTGTTTGTTTTAACTCTTCTAGTTCTGGTCCAAAATCTCTCTTGTCCGATTGAATCTGGTGTAATGTGTTTTCATTAATCTCAATCATGTGAAATAGACTGTGAAGAACTTCTTCTTTGGTAAGTGTTCTCTCACATGATTTACGAAGTAGTGTTTCAACCCAACCCATATTATTTTTCAACCAAGTTGTTATATGACCACCTGAATGTGATTATTTCTTACCTTTACTCTATTTTTTTTAATTGAGGCTGAAAATCTAGTCTTCTTGCTTGTTCTTTTTTCTATCTCTAATTTCCTTATTTCTTTCTACATCCGAATGCACTTCTACATGTTCGTATAATGCTTCCTTTGAATCAAAAATCTGCTCACAGTAATAACATTGATGCATTATTGATATACTTCATTCTAAGATTAATTGTTTTCTACAATGCTAGGTGTGAAAATTGTATAAAATAAAATAAAAAGAAATTTGGATGACTATCCATCCCATTCGTCTGTTGCTCTTGCTTTAGAGGATGTATGACCAATGACTCTGTATTATTTTTCATTCAATTGAACTATCTCATTTATGATGAGATGTATCTAGTTCCAGAAATGGTACTAACTCTGAATCATCTTTAAGATAACTTACTTGATCAATGTGTGCATATATTACAGCATAACTAATTTTGAGAACTCATATTCTTTGTATTCTTTGATAGATTTTTCAGTAAAACCCTTCAAAGAAATTTAATGTGTTTCTACTTTAATCTCTGAATTACACGAGGGCAATTCATTTGTCTCATTTCTGAATTGTTCAATTAGTTGCAATTGTAGATCTTTTGGATTGTCTGCAAACACTCTTTGGTAATATTGTGTTTTTTGCATACACTCGTCACCTTCAAATTCCGTATCCACATATTTTGTGAATGTTTCCTCAAGATTATTGGTTTCTCCAATGTATATTGGCTGCTTACTTCTATTGTAAAGAACATAAACTCCTGGGTTTGGTTTTACAAATTTTGCACTTTCTAACCAAACTCTCATCTTATC
>REGH01000033.1 GCA_003702495.1 Candidatus Nitrosopumilus sp. | reverse complement strand
ACTTTGATTGTTGGTGTTCCTGGTAATTTTACACATGCACTTTTGAGTGATTTTTTTGCTGCTGCCAAGTGAGCGTCACCGTTAACATAAAGTTCCATGATGCATTGACCTTCTTTTACTCTTGCACCTAAACTGGTTGCTTTTCCCCATGCTCTTCTCATTCCTTCTGAAATTCTGTCTGCACCTGCAGTTGCAATTTGTTTATTTTCTCTTAACATATTGTGTGGGTAAATTCTAAGTCTAGAATAATATCCAGATTCACCAGTTGTTTTCTCTAGTGTTTTATTTGCTGCCAACCTTGTAGATTCAATTGCCATGTGTCTTAACTGCATTTTTTCATTAATGCATAGTTGTACACAATATTGGTAGGTTCCTCTTTTACCACCTTGAAATTTTGCAATTTTAATTTGTGGTTTTCCTTTGATGTACTTTCTTCTGGTAAAGACCTGACCATTACCTTCTCTGTAGTTGGCTCCGTGCATGATATGATAACGCCTGAATGCCCATATTTTAACGGTTAGAAGAGGTCCATTCGTGGTTTCCAATGCTTATATGGAAATCATTTGGTTTCCTTTTCATCATGGAAGAACCCCCATTAGTTCGTGGTACAATGATTTCAGATCAAGCCTGTATTTCTGATAAGAAAATGATTCATGAACTTGAACTAAAGGGATATGGAGAAATTGAAACAGGAAAACTATTCTTAAAACAATTTGAGACTCTATATCTTCTATACACAAACAAACTAGTTCTCAAAAAAGGTAAAAAACAAATTGATTTTGATTTTTTCATGAATGTCTGCCAAAAAACTGACTCTGAAATTTTGACTAAATTTCTGATATATCGTGATTTACGAAATCGAGGATATGTTGTAAAAGATGGTTTTGGATTTGGTTCAGATTTTAGAGTCTATGAGCGAGGTCACTTTGGTGAAAAAGGGGCAAAATTTTTGATATTTGGTCTTAATGAAGGACAGCAGGAGAAGATGGGTAATCTGCAAAAAAAGATTCAAGAGATTACTCAAATGGGAAAGGAACCAATAATTGCAGTTATTGAGAGACGTGGTGAAGTTATCTATTACAAAATCAACAAAATGAATTTTTACGAAAACAAGGCAAGACTAGAAGAATCATTTAATCTGTGAAAACCCAATCTGTAGAATATTTCAACAAATTTTCCTTTTCAGCATACATGAAATCGTAGACCTCCAAATGTTTTGTTTTATTCTCCCATAATTCTTCAAAATCGCTCATCTTTCTTTCTACTCTTGATTTATCATTCCAAGATGTAAAGACATCTACTGATTCAAAGTCTCTTGTTTGAGTTGAAAATGATTCTCTTGATGTTCCTGTAAATGCCACTGCATCATCTTTATCATCTCTAAACACACCAATTCTTTCTGAAAAAGAGTCTGCAACTTGCTCTGAATTTGGAATTGCAATCTTTAATTCAATTTGCCCCTTATTGACAATATTTTGCAATTTCTGTATCTTGGAATCTTTGATGAATTTTCCCTCAAATGATTTTGTGTATTTTTCAGAGAATAGTTTTGTAAACAGGTTAAGATCTTCTGTTCTAAATCTGTGTCCAGTAACCATTCTCAATTTTGCTTTTCCTATTGCAAAGTTATCAAAGGCCATAGCAATTGTGGCCAATGTTTGGATTGACAAAAAATCTACACATCTGTCATATTCTATGCAATGACTGAGGCAAGGAAAGAAAAATTCTGCTACAATATCATCTGTGTCAGAACGATACTCTTCTTTTAGTTCTATGTCTCTTAGTCCCACTAGAATCCCGTATTGAATTTGTTATTTAAAGAAACAATTTTTTAAGAAATCAAGTGCTCCCACCGGGATTTGAACCCGGGTCACAGCCTTGAGAGGGCTGTATGCTTAACCGGACTACACTATGGGAGCTTAAACCAAAAAACTCTTGTCTCAATTTAAAGGAAATGTTTTGACTTTACATGAATTTGTTAAACTTTGTGAGTTAGGTAATTTATAGAAAATCTAGAGTATGATCTTTCATGGACTTGGACAAAATTCCTGAGACATTAAATCTACTTGATTTTCCTGTTGGGTTGGGAGGATGTAGAATTTCTGATAATTCATTTGATTCTTGTGGGTATGATGTTGTAGTTTTTGATGAGAAAGATGAACCTAACGAAATTATATTCATTAATGATGAAATTGTTGTTTTACATCATGGTTCCTTTTCTGAAACAAAATCAAAAAAACTTTTGGAGTATGATGGTCTTCAGATAATTCGAGACGAGTCTTGGGAACTACGAATGTTCCTATCAAAAATTAAAGAAAAAAGTTCCTCCTTATTTTCAGATTTTGCAAAAAATTCTTTGATAGAATCTATATTTTGTTGTCAAAAGACCAAAGAATCTGTTGAAAACTCTGATGATTTTGCATCTTGTTGGCAAAAATGTGCTGCATTTTATCTGGCAGACGCAATCACATCTTTGAATAAACAAAGATTAGGTCCGACCCACATGCTTGACTCTATGAGAAAATTTTCAAAAAGCTCAGTTAATGAACACATATCTGTTGTAACTCAGACAGTCGGAATAGAACGAGCAACTCCTGTTTTGCTTGAACGTATGGTAAAATCAACAATGGGGTTTTCTGATATGGTTGAAAAGAATAATCATTCCCAGATTATTCAAAAAACACATGACTATTTTGTGAAAAATTCAATGATTTCTGATTGCTATTTCTATATGGGATATCTAAACAAGGAAAATTTCATAAAAATCAAAAATACTCTGAATAGAAATCAAGATCTTTTTCATGTTTTAAAAACAGCATTTGATATTGAGGCTGACTCTAATGTTTTGTTGCAGCAGGCTGATCTAATTCAAAATTCTTGCAATGTCTTACTTGCCTCAGATAATAATTCTACATGCATGCACTAACCTTTTAAAATAAGTAAGATTATGATTTGTCATGACAGATCAAGCATGTGGATGCGAAGCTGATAGCGGCGATCCAGAATATGCATGTGATTGTGCAATGCAAGGTCACTGCATCTGTAGCGCAGACTGCCAATGTGGCACTGACGTTTGTAAAGAAGCTACTAAAGACATGTAATTGGATTATTCCAATTTTTTCTTTTATTTTTAAAATTAATCTTCTTCTTCCTCAAATCCCCAAGATTTTACTAATTCTTTTTGGAACTTGTCATTTTGTTTTGCATCTAGTGCGTAACCACAATTCTTGTGTGTTGGAACAACATTCATTCCATCTAGTTTGAATTCTACTTCATACAAGTGAACTTTTGGGCATTCACACATGTCTATTCATTCTCTAAATTTTCCTCTATATTTGCTTATTTGATACAAGTTGAATAACGTTTAACTATCTCTTTTTCTAATTTTTTTTAGATTTGAATAAACTCTTAACTCTTCCAATTCTCATGGTGGTACTTCTAGGTACTTTGATAATGCCTTCAGCTTTTGCGCAATTTCAATCTGGAGGTGTAGACATGCCTGGAACATGGTATGTGGGCGAAGGCCTCAAACATGGTGATTATTTTTCTTACAATCTATGTCATGTTGACTACAAGGAATGTGCTGAATTTGGAATGGATTTGTGGATTAAAGGCGACATTCAATCTGGCAGTGAAACAAAATGGTTAGCTGAAGTTGTTGTATATGATGGTAACAAAATCATTGTAGGTGAAATGGAAATGGGAAAGATTGCTCCTGAACCAACTGGTGGAAGTCCAGAACTGGGTGTTTATAGAGGTGCATTCAAGTCTTCAGTTGCATGGTTATCTGCATTTGCAACATCTGATTCTGGTACCAGCGGAAAAGGACCCAAAGCATTTAGTGCAACTTCATGGGGAAAGATTGGAAACATTGGTGGCGAACAAGTACGTCCTTTGAAGATTGAAACAATTACCATTTCATCTGGAACTTGGGAGACTGTACAAATGGGATGGCGTACTGGTGGACAAACAAGTAAAGTTTGGATTGTTGATGAATTTCCATTCCCTGTTAAAGCACACACATTAACTCATGTCTCAGAAGGAATTCCACCTGCTGAATACAAATTTGAATTACTAGATTACAAAGAAAATGTATCTTCAAGTCCATTCTCTGGAATTGTATCGACTGCTGATAATTTTTCAGCACAAGGATGTGATACTAATTTTGAAAGAGATGTTACTATAAAGAAACCAACATACAACTATGATTATCAAATCCATGTGTTTTATGGTCCTGAAGAACCTGAGCAAGGATGTGAGATGCAATGGCTCATAAAATTTATCAGTAAATTTGATGACACTGAATTTTTGAATCAAGTCCAATTTGATTTTCTAGTTGTAGATGATAAATTGACTCCGTTACGTTCTATTGCCCAAGACGAAGGTAGACAATATCTCTACTCTCCATCTGGCCAATACATTCTTGATTTTGTAGTTGAAGAACCCCCAGGTGAGGCAAATTATGTTGTCTGGGTTTATGGATTAGCTCCTGAGGGAATTGTACCTTCATCTGCTTCAGATTATCTAAAAATACCTGTAACAGTTTTTGCCGGTGAGGGAAGTACCTCAATCATAACTCCACCTGTACAGACAACCCCTCAAATTCCTGAATGGATTAAGAACAACGCAGGTTGGTGGGCAGAAGGTGCAATTGATGATAACTCCTTTGTTCAAGGAATTCAATTCTTAATTAAAGAAGGAATCATGCAAATTCCTCCAACTGCACAAGGATCTAATTCTTCAAATGAAATCCCATCTTGGGTTAAACAAAATGCTGCTTGGTGGGCAGAAGGTGCAATTGATGATAACTCCTTTGTTCAAGGAATTCAATTCTTAATTAAAGAAGGAATCATGAGTATTACTTCTTAATTGCCTACATTCAAATTGTGAATTGCTCAAAAGTTTTTGAAGTAAAATGGTCGGTCTTTTCAAACACCCTAAACGAAAAATTAGAAAATTAATCAGCCAAGGAAACTATGAGGATGCAATCCAACTAGGAAAAGGTTTGGAATCTGAATATTCTGATGATCATGACTTTATGTTTATCATGGGGAGTGTCTACTTTTTGGTAGATGACCCAAAAAAGGCTCTACCATATTTTGAGAAAGCATTTCAACTAAATCCTGACGACCTTGAGATGCTCAGACTCAAAACTAATGTTCACTTGGCCTTGGAACAAAAATCTGAAGCCATTAACTGTTGTGAACACATTCTAAAAATTGATCCAAAAAATGACGAAGCACATGATTTGCTTGATCAACTAGAAAGATTGTAAGACTATTTCTTTTTCATCTGGTATGCATTTTCCATTAACCAATTACAAAATGCGGTAACTTTCTCATCAAACTCTGTCCAGATGTGAACTGAATGAGGCAAAATGTCTATTTTCCAATTCTCTCCAAAGACTCTAACTCCCTCTTTATTCTCATACATGTAAGCATCTTCTGTCTGAACATCTCCTAAGAATTCTAATGCCTTTTGTTTGATTTGTTCTCTATCAATTGGAAATCGCTTTCTTTCATAATCTACGATTAAACTCAAATCCCTTTTCCCATACATCTCAAACTCTTCAATTCTTCCTTCCTTGGGAAAATTTACAACTAGTTTGATATTGTATTTTTTGCCTACATCTTTTCCGATCTCGACAATTCTTGTATAACCCATTGCAGGATTTTTCTTTAAGAGAAATCTAATCTGTGCAAGGTCTTTTTTCAATGCATCTTGAAGATCTGAAATTAATTCTGAAAATATCATGATTATCCTGAAAAGAAATTCCTATTATAATCATTAATTTTTTCCTAGATTGGTTTTTTTAGAACTTTGATTGGCTTAGAGTATGGCAATGCCAACTGATGATTCTATGAGAATTGGTGATGAATCAGAGAGAACAACTGACGTGAATTCCTACCAACGAACTTGTATGGACTTTATCGAAGACATATCTCATGATTATGAAGCATGGGTTGATTATTACAAGTTACCTGAAGATGAAGACAAACGAAGAAGGGAAGGAATTCGAGCAACAATTACCAAAACAAACACCTGGATTGCTAAAGTAGCAACTTCGATTCCTGCGATTGATGTAGTCATGAATGATGGTATTCAAAAAATGGCAGAATCTACTGCTGGAAAGCCATTACAAATTGGGGTCTTTGTAAATAAAACTCCTAGCTACACTGAAGCAAAACCTGGAGTTATTGATGTAAATGTAAAGGCAAGTGGAAGAGAAGGGAGAAAAGTCAAACTAGGATACCACTTTAAGGATGACCGATTTAGAATAGAATCTACATGCGGTGCATATATGGACGAAACAAATCTACCTCTGGATGATTTTGATTTAATGGATATTCATCTAAAAATTCATGCAGAAAATGCTAAACAACGAGATGTCATTTCATTTACTGTGACAATCTATGAGATGGAAAATGATGTTGAAATGGAAAAAAGAGGACTAAGTACTATAATTCACATTGTCTGATTAGAAATCTATCTGACAGGTTCTATTTCCATTACTGGCTCTTCCATATAGTCAATGAACTTGCCAGTATTTTCAAGTTTGATTGAATTAATTTCTCCAAGATCATCAAATGAATTCATCTTGAGAAATCCTTGTGATGCCGTATACAAGACATCGTCAATGTAGAATGTTCTAGCATTGTTCATTCCATAATATCTCCAGTCACTGTCAGAGTGTGTGATTGTTCCCTTTGACTCAAATCCATCTGTCTTGTCTATATGGAATACGTAAAATCCACTCCATCTGTTATAGTCTGGTGCAAACATCCTGGAGCTTGTAACATCATCAAGACTTTCAACATCAGCACTTATTGGAATGGATAACACATTTCTTGTTTTATCAAAGAAAAATGCCTTGTGATTGTGCAATGATTCAGACTGTGTGGAACTATCACCAATGATATAATCATCTACAACTTTGGGGGCAGTCACATCTGCTACGTCGAAGAGTGCAATTTTTACTCCTAATTGCTGCACTCTGCCATTATCCATCTCCTTTGTGTCTCTTCCAACTCCAATGATGTGCTCCTCATCATATGGGTGCAAGTAATTTGAGAATCCTGGAATCTTTAGTTCTCCTAGAATCTTTGGAGTGTCAGTTGATAAATCAATTACAAAGAAAGGATCGATTTGCTGGAATGTAACCAGGTATAATCTATCTCCCATAAATCTGGATGAAAAAATGCTTTCATCATACGCAATATTGTCTAGTCCTCCAACAATGTTTAGTTGTTCATCTAGGACATAAACTCCATTTGAGCGAACCATTCCTTCATGCTGGATATAGTATTCTGTAGTAGTTGCAACTCTGAATCTGTCTCCAGACTCATCCATTGAGAATTGATTGAGCAGTCTTCCTGGAACTGTTCCCTTTGCAACATACTCTATCTTGTCTTGATCAATTGAAATTTTATGAATGATAGTTTTTCTAGCATCCTCTTGAATTTTAGAGTCATACTCGTTTAGTGCATCTCTTATATTTTCAAACAACTCTTCTTTCTCTTTTTTATCCATCTTGTTGTAAGAGTTTTGCATGAGTTTAGAGATGTTTACCCATTGCTCTGATGCACTAAGAGATGAATCGCTTTGAATTGATTTGATTTCATCTTGAATTTCCTCTGGTAACAGTGGAACTATAACATCATAGAATCTGTCACGTGAAGAGTTTTCATAAAATCCAAATGGCATGTTCTGCTGATATGTCAAATAGAAGTTGTTCTCAGAGACATAAAATGAGCCGGTATATCCCATCAAGAATGTCTCAGAGTTTATGGTATCTCCAAAAATATCAATTGCAGTTAGTGTGCTAAAGTTTGAAAATTCCTCAACATTATCAAAATAAAATGCATCTGGAGTCATAATTCGAACTGAATCCTCCATAATTACTGGAAGTCTTGGGTATTGGTGGTTGATGTGGTTGTTTGTAACAAAGTATGCATAATCTTCAATCATTCGTGCATCCCTAAAATGCCCATCAATGGAATAGTCCTTGAGTATGGTTGGATTTTCCTTGTCTGAAACATCTACAATTAATGCGTGAGTAACTGGGTTGTATGATGGTCTTGGAATAAAGTCAAACTGTGGAATAATTTCCTCATCGCTTTGTCCATTGTAAAATATCACCAGTCTGTCATCATTGAGAAACATGTTCTGAATGTACTGTGACTCGATGTCAAGTGCAATTTTGAGAATTAATTTTGCATCTTCAGCTGGATGTGCATCTATAATTGATAGTGTGTTTCTTGATACGATGTAAACATATTTTGAATCATTTTTGAGATAGTCTGGCTCGTCAACATTTTGGACTTGAACATTTGTCGTAGAGTAATCTGTTCCACCTTGAACCTTGGATGCCCCGTCAACTGGCATTGGGTCTGCTGTTGGAACCCCTGCAGACTCTGCTGTCTCAAACATCACCATATCATCTGTTGCCATTGATCTTACTCTTGGGTCATAGAAACTACTGCTAAACGTTGATGTAGCTTCAAGAATTGAAATCAATTCTTCTTGTGATGAAATTTTCTTTATGTCATTTGTTCCTTCAAAGAATTTTGAAATTGATTTATCTACATAGATTACTTCTGGTTCAAGTGTTTCAGTTACAACTCTGATTTGTGGTTCTTGATCAAAGGAAATGGCATACATTATTCCAGCTGTAATAATTACTGAAATTGCCACAATAATTGGTAAAGAGATCTTTGAACCCATCTGTATCCACTTTTTTAGCACATGAATTTAGTATTTACTACTTTTTTCACTGATGATTTCATCATTCCAAACTTAATCCAGTGTCACTTCAATTGTGACTCTTTTCTCTTTTGCTCTTTCTTCTCCTGGATACTTTAACTCGGAAATTTTCTTGTTGAGTTCTTCGTCAGTTACCTCTTTTGCCTGTCCTACGAAAACTGAATCCTTGTACTGAATTTTTACAGTTGGATTTGCCAATGCATTTTGAAACCAATCTCCATCAGGTCTGTGTCTTGAAAAATAGATTTTTCCATTGTGGTTAACTGCCCTGAGCATCACCCCGTGCTCCCTTCCTGTCTTTCTTCCCTTTGTAATCAATATTGGTCGAAACAAATCCTCTGTAATCTTCATAGATGATTTTCATCTGTCAAGTAATTTAACCCCATTGATAGAAATTTCTGATATCGAGTCTCATAAGCAAATCTCAACATTCCAAACCATGTCAGTAAAACTTGAAGGCATGCCATCAAACGTGACTACCGCAGACACATTTACTGGAAAAAAAGTCATTGACAGAGAAGGAATTGATTACGGCAAAGTAAAACATATTCACATCAATCAAGATACTCTTACCGTATCTGGAGTTACAATCCATCAGGGATTTAACAAAGATTATTTTCTCTCAGATGATTACATTGACAAATTTACTGAAGAGACATTGCTTCTCAGCAGACCACCAGTAAGAACAGGAGTTCCAGTTGTGGATATAGATAATCACAAAATTGGTAAAGTAAAGAGATTGCACAGACATCCTGATACACATGAACTTGAATCAATCGAAGTATCAGATGGATTGATGCACTCAAAGATTCTATCCAAATCTGAAATTTGGGGAATTGGAGAAAAAGTCATTCTAGGAATGACCAAAGAAGAATTCAAAAATCTTGAATGATTCTTTTTTAATTTCTTTTTTTAAAAATTCACTTATTCTGGTTTCTTGGCACAGTTCTCACAAACAGGAATTCCTTCCTCAATTGTAACCTCGACATTTGATGAGTGGCATTTTTGACATAATCCTTTCATGAAAAAACTCTAAAATCACTCCTTAAATTTTTTTATGGATTGAAATAGGATCCTTAGCAATTTATAATTCCAAATTGCGATCCAAGTATGTACTCTGTGGAAACAAAATCACTGACAAAATCATTTGGTGATGTAACTGCAGTAGATGATGTTTCTTTCAGTGTTGAAAAAGGAGAGATCTTTGGATTTCTTGGACCCAACGGTGCAGGAAAAAGTACGACAATTATGATTCTGACTACCTTACTCAAACCAACATCTGGCCAAGCTTTGATTGCTGGAAATAATGTAATGACTGATCCAAAAAAGGTGAGAGAAAACATCGGTTATGTTCAACAGGAGACTACTGTTGATGAATATCTTACAGGACGTGAGAATCTTTTGTTACAAGCAAAACTCAATCATATTCCAAAAGATGAGATTGACTCTAGAATTGATGAAGTTTTAGACTTGATTGAACTATCTGACAAACAAAATGAGTCAGTTGTCACTTATTCAGGTGGAATGAGAAAGAGATTGGACATTGCAGGCGGATTACTTCACAGACCAAAAGTTTTGTTTCTTGATGAGCCCACAGTAGGACTGGATATTCAGACGAGACGAAAGATCTGGGAGTATATCAAAAGGATTCATGACGAGTTTGAGATGACAATATTTCTTACAACTCACTACATGGAAGAGGCTGATCAACTCTGTGATAGAATTGGAATTATTGATGGTGGTAAAATTCAGGTCATTGATTCACCTGAAAATATGAAAAATGCTATGGGAAATGAGGTCATTTCAATTATAATTGAAGAAAATAACTCTAGAGATTCTTTCTTGTCTGAACTCAAAAATATAGAATCTGTAAACAAAATTAATGAGGATGGTTCCAAACTAACTCTATTTGTCTCAAATGGAACTGAAGTAATTCCCAAAGTGTTTCAAATTTCTTCAGACATTGGAATCAAAATTACCTCTATCTCTTTGACTCAGCCAACACTTGATGATGTATTCATTTCCTACACTGGACATGAAATTAGAGATGATGATGGAACATTTAATCGAAAACGTGAACACGCAAAAATGAAGAGGTTACGTGCATGAATACTTTGATGTATGACACTTATACAATTTTTTGGAGGGAACTCAAGAGATACAAGAAATCTAGAAGTGGTGTTCTAATTCGATTAATACAACCTGCAATATGGATTATAGTTATCGGAAATACGTTTTCAGGAACTCAACCATTAATTCAATCAGTTGGTTTTGAAGGAGAATACATTGAGTTTATGGCACCTGGTGTCATTATTCTTACTGCGATTTTTACAAGTATCTTTGGCGGTGTTAACACTTTGTGGGATAGACGTTATGGTTTTATGAATAAGGCATTGACATCCCCAATCTCTCGTTCTGCAATCGCGCTAGGAAAAATGTCTGCTATTTCATTAATTGCGGCTCTGCAAGCTAGTTTGATTTTAGGAATTGCTTTGGCAATTGGTGTTACTTTTCCTAATCCAATTATGATTGCGCCAATTATGGCAATTGTAATTTTGTTTTCTCTAGGATTTTCTGGAATCTCTGTAATGGTTGCAGCTACTGCAAAGTCACAGGAAACTTTTTGGGGAATAATCAACTTCCTTGGAATGCCTCTTTTCATGTTAAGTCCTGCATTGTTCCCATTGGAGTTACTTCCTGATTGGCTTGCAACTGTTGCAAAACTAAATCCTGTAACTTACACTGTCTTACTTGTTAGGGAGATGATGACAGGTGTATCTGAAGGTGGAGTTTCCATAGTACTTAGCCTTGGAATCATCATTGTCTTCGTTTTGGTAATGGTTGGGCTTGCTAGCTATGTGTTTACGCGTGAAGTAAACAAACCATTTTGACACAAAATTGACAAAAAATCTAACAATTGTTAACTCTGTTGATCTTTGAGAAATTTTGAAACTAGTAACTGTTGAACACAACATCTGTAATTGTAGCTGCACTTTCCGTAATTTTGTTATCTGGCACTTTGACTCCCTCATTTGCACTAGGCGATTATGATTTTCTATCTGAATGGGGAGAATTTGGAATATCTACTCCTGGACATCTTTCACACCCTCAATTTATCGCAGTTGATGCTGAAGGAAATTCATACATTAGTGATTTAGGAAATAAACGAGTTCAAAAATTCTCTAGTTCTGG
>REGH01000078.1 GCA_003702495.1 Candidatus Nitrosopumilus sp. | reverse complement strand
TATCATCCTGCTGATAAAAGATTTGAAGCCTTTAGTGGAGTAAACATGAGTTTTGATGGAGTTCAAATTAAAGAACAAACACAACAAGCACCTCCATCACCTGAACCACCAAAACCTTCTGGTACACTTCCAAAAGGAATGGGTGATACACCACAAACAAGTGCAAGTAGTGGAGATGGAAAATCAAGACAAGAGCAACTAGAAGAGTACGAAAAAGATTACTTACAACGAATAGAACAAGAAAAAGCAGAACAGGAACAAGCTTACCAAGAAGCACTTGAGGCAGAAGTTGAAGCAAGAGCTAAACAAACACGTGGCAGCTTACCAAAAGGTTTCGAACCAGCATCTGAACCAGAACCACCAAAACCAAAAGGTACACTTCCAAAAGGTTTCTGACCTTTTACCTTTTTACTTTATTTTATTCTAAATTTTTAAAATCCTCAAACACTTCTTTGGCATGTCCTGCAGGTTTTACCTTTGGATATATTTTGAAAATTTTTCCTTTCTCGTTAACCAAAAAAGTACTCCTCATAACTCCCATATACTCTCTACCCATGAATTTTTTCTTTCCCCAAACACCAAACATTTTTGATACTTCTTTATCAACATCTGCTAGAAGTGGAAATTTGATTTTCATCTTTTCACAGAATTTTTTATGTGAATCTACATCGTCAGGACTAATTCCAATAATCTCGATTTCTTCTTTTTGAAATTTTTTATAATCTTTTGAGAATTCATCTGCTTCTGTAGTGCATCCAGGTGTGAAATCTTTTGGGTAAAAGTAAATTACATGCTTTTTACCTTTGAAATCTAACGACTTTACTTTATTGCCATTTGCATCATTTATCTCAAATTTTGGAACTGGATCTCCTTCTGAAATCATTGTAAAAAATTGAATGGTTCTGTAATTAATTACTTTTTGATCACTCTATTCGAATCTTTTATATGGAAACTGCCGGGGCTTTTGCTTAATGGTTAGTCCTAGAAACTGGTTTGCAGAGGCAATTGCCACATTCGCATTGGTCTTCTTTGGTCCGCTGTCTGTGATTCTTGCAGCAGCAGTTTTTGGTGATGGCTTAACTATTGAAGGAATTATCATGATTTCTTTGGGTCATGGTGCCGCAATTGCATTTATGGTGTATGCATTTGGACATGTTTCTGGTGCTCACATTAATCCTGCAGTTACAATTCCTATGATGATTACAAAAAAGATTGGAATTGCAGATGGAATTGGTTATATTATATTCCAAATTATTGGTGCAATTATCGCAACTGGTACTTTAATTGCTTTGTTCCCTGAAATTGGAAAACCTGTTTTCTGGGGTGCCCATGGTGGACCAAGTGAATTACTTGGCGGTAGTTTGATGTCTGGATTGGTACTTGAAATGATTATGACCTTCTTCTTAGTCGTTGTAATATTTATGACTGCAGTTCATAAGAAAGCTCCAAAGAGTGTTTACGGTGCTGTAATTGGTGGAATGGTATTCCTACTTCACTTAGTGGGTGTTCCACTAACGGGTGCATCTATGAACCCTGCAAGATCATTGTCTCCAACATTACTTTCTGGCGATGCAGGTCTGTGGGAAGTTCAATGGCTTTATTGGGTAGGTCCAATTGTTGGCGGAATTATTGCTGGATTGATAATGAATTACATCTATGTCAATAAAGCAGAAAAAGAAGCATAATCCCAACATTTTTAAAAATTTGAAATAATTTTTCTTGTATGAGTTCTGCTGATGAAATTTCATCAATGTTTGATTCAGAATCTCAAAAACTTGAAAATTTCCTGTCAAAAATATCTGATAATCTGGGAATTTCTGAAATTATAGAAACCTACTATCAAGTCATGAATGTAACATCGATGATTTCAATGCTTAAGCAGCAATTAGATTCTGAAAATCACAAAACCCTATTGGATAAAATTAACAAAACTGAACAAGTCATTTTAGGGAAGTTTAACACAGAAGCACACCCAAAAATTTTAGAAAATCTCACAAACTCTATCCAGGAGATGACAAAGATATTACAGTCAAGTTCTGGTGAAAAAACCAAAGAACAAATTGAAAATGAATCTCAACTGTTTGAAGAACTAAGAAAAAAAATGAGTACTAAAGAATTTGTTGAACAATATGACAAAGGATTGGCATGATTGAACAACTGGCAAAAAATCTTGTTTCTTTAAAAAAAGAATTTGCAAAAAACTATGATGGAAAAAGTCAGATGCAAGAAGTAATTCCAATTTCTACCTCTGATTCATTTCCAATAAAACAACAGGATTTAGAACTGCTTCATCAATTTGCTACCAAGAATCCAATTTACTACAATTCTTATGAACAAACAATTGATAACACAAAATGTATTGTCTATGAAGGAGACATCAACAAGTATTGGTTGAATAGCATTCAACACGGTTCTAGTAATGCACCATTTTCTCCAACTTGGATAATGTCTGCTTATGTTGCAGTATTATTGACTAAAGAACTTGGATATTCAGAGATAATTGATATTGGTTCAGGTGATGGTCGAATTGCTTATTGTGCTAAAGTCTTGAACATGGAAGCATATAGTGTAGAACTTGATGAACAATTAGTTGATCTTCAGAAGATACTTGTCACAACACTTGATTTTCATCCATTTTGTTCTGATGCAACCACATTTGATTATTCATCATTCAATCTGAATCATCCTGTATTCTTCATTGGAGGACTTGCTCAAATGGGTGGTGTTGCTCTGGCAACTGGCGTGATTGATAAAATACAATCTCATGATTTTTGGAAAACAACTGGTTGGGTTTTTGCAGGTACATATTCTCAAAAATATGCCCCAGATCCAAAAAACGAGGCTGGTTGGGGAACACTGATTGAAGCAAATAAACTTGGAAAATTACAAACAATTTCTTTGCCAACTGTTTGGACATTTCATGAAACTGATGAAACTCCATATATTTTTGCAGAATCTTTGTAATCGCAATCCAAATTAAGCGTAGATTCACCAAAGTTTTCGGACTCGTTGCATAGCTTGGATAGTGCGAACGCTTGCGGAGCGTTAGGTCGCCGGTTCGAATCCGGTCGGGTCCGTTTACTTTGATTAATGTTTATTCTAGATTTGAATTTGATTTGCTAGAATAATTGTAGTAGTACCATAGATAATCAATGCTACTGCAGAAATGAAACATCCCCAATTGACTAATTTCTCATATCTTAAACCACTTCTATAATCCAATAATATGCCTCTTAGTCCATTAAAGCCATGAACCGAGACAAGAATTAGAATCATTTCTAATAATAACGCATATGTCAAATTTTGATAATTTGAAATAACATTTTCATATGTTAAAGATCCTGCAAAA
>REGH01000077.1 GCA_003702495.1 Candidatus Nitrosopumilus sp. | reverse complement strand
GCTTGGTGACTTTTGGTAGTTATGATGTGGTTGCTGAATTTGAAACTGATACACAATCACAAATGAATGAAGTAGTCACAACAAAAATTAGAAAACTCAAGAAAATTAGAAGTACTATAACACTTCGTGCAATGGACTAATTTCGTCTAATAATTTGAATTATGATTCCTGATACTATGATGCCTATCCCTGCAAACATAATTTGTAATCCATATGTTATCCAATCTGGATTCGAATACATGAATGATGATTGTGGTCCTATAACTGAATAACCTTGAAAATGAAATATCGTTCCCAAAATTGCAATAATTCCTCCAATTATTGCTATTGTAATGCCTAGTTTCATGATTTGACTGATATGTTTGTCCTAAAAAGGGTAAAGAGAATTGATAATTTGACCAAATGATTTTTGGATTTCCTGTTTAATCATAATTCCAAAACATCTCATAGTGTACAACTGGACCACTCCCTACGAGTCAAATGAGCACAAATACCTAGGCTTGATTCTATTTAGCTCATCAGCATTACTTGCAATCATTCTATTTCTAGTGTTTCATCCCCAAATTGAGGCAATTAACAAGGAATCCCCAATTCTTATCAACATCATGTTCATTCCTGCAATGGCTGTTGGATTTCTTTATGGGGTAAGAATTACAGAGCGTGCCGTAAAACCTTCTGAAATTCGGAGTCCATTCAAACGCTCTCTTGTCAAAATATTCTTATTCTTCTTTGTAATTGGTGGAATGTTTAGCTCTGTAAACTTTGCAATTAATGGTGGAAGTATAATACCTGATGTCTCAATTCTTGATGAAGGACTTTTACCATGGGCAAACAACTTTATCACTGCAAACGGTGGTGCAACATTTCTAATTATAACTAGCATCACATTGATGGCAGCAGCTACTAAGCGAATTGTCGGAATGAATTCCGGATTCTTAAACAGAATGGTCACTTCAGTTGGTACATTTGTATTCTTTACAATGCTAGCACTAAGCTTTACAAAGTCAGATCCTACATCCTCTGGAGTATTCTTGTACACCTTTTATCAGGCAGGAATTGTTGGCGGTGCATTCTTTGCAATGAATAGACTAACAAAGAATCAAAATATGCTAGAAGACTTTTCAAACGGATATTAGAAATTATTCATCCAAATCTACATAGATTCCTGAGATTTGGTTATTGATTCTATCGTGATATTTTTCACAACCCTCAGTTTTGAAGTCATTTACTTTACATTCGTTAAAGTGCATTGTGTTGTCTCTTTGCAAATTATCTGCATATAAGACATCATCTGCCATAAACAAAGCCATAATTCCAATCACTGCTAGTGATGCTGCTACTGCAATCATAGAATATCCTACTTTTGCGTGATTGCGAGGCTCTTTCATTTACAAAAAATCAATTACTCTTGAATTTAATCTTTTCAAGTTGATATTTTGCGATCAATTCTATACCACTAGGTAATTCTTTAGGAAAAGAAGAAAAGACAGTTGTTCAAAATATCTCTATTGAGCATACAAATTCTACAATATGAGTTCCTAGGCCCTATACCACTTGATGAATGGGGCCCTCCAATGGAAAAACTGGTATTTCTGATAATGTCCAGGGATAAGGACAGATTCAACATAATCTATGTTGGTGACTGTGAAAAAACAGATGATAAATCATTTTTTGTCCAGCATTCAGGGTTCAAATGTTGGGTTGAAAAGTCAGGATCTGAAAAATCACTATATCTAGCAATATTGCCCTTGTTTGATGCAAGTAAAGAACATCGAGAAAACGTACTAAACAAAATCAAAGTTGGTTACAAACCTCCTTGCAATGCAGGTGAGATTGTTGAACCAAAACCTGATTATGTTGTCCGAAAATCCCCTGACTCTGAAAAATTCTCTTGTCCTTGCTGTGGATCTGAAATGAAAGCAGAGCAGTTTCTAGAAAAATCCACACTCTATAGATGTACTAGTTGTGGAATTAGTGATACAAAACTTAACTCTTGACTTTGTTTTGAACATCAAAGAGCTGTAATGTCAGCAAATCAATTGCTTTTTTCAAATGACCGAATTCATTTATTGAATGCATTTGTCCTTCGACCAGTGCTCGCATGATTTTGATAGAGTTTTTTTGAAAATCATCTGATGCAACAATTTCCATAGCATTAATTTTTGATAACAAATTATCTAATTCCTTTATCATTTCTTCAGATGGTTTGTGTTTGTCCATGAATATTTGAAATAATTTTGATATATGAATTGTTACAACAGTTCTTCATCAATCTCTTGAATGGGATCTAGATATTGCTGACATGTGCATGTGGGAATTTGACATTTTCCCATTTTCATCAATGAATTGCTTTGCTCATTTGGTGTATGTGCTTCATTAGTATGGTGACATCTATTACAATTCATATCTTCGATTCACCATTTCAATATTTAACTAGTTAAGGGATTAAAACTGCCCTAGCTTCAATCTCTGAATCTTTTAATTTTTTGAGAACTTTGTTTGCATCCTCAAGTGGAAATACTTCGGATACTACTTCAATATTTTTCTCATCACATGTCTTGATTACCTCTTCCATGTCTTTAGTTGAACCAATCAAAGTTCCTCTGATCGTCTTTTCTTCAAATGCTACAAAAGATGGATTCTTACCAATTGTTGCAATCACCACCATTCCACCTTTCTTTATGGCCTTGATTGCAGTATCTGTTACAATATCTGCAGGTGCAAAAACAATTGCCGCATCCAGTAATCCATGTTTTTCTTTTAATTTTGATAGAAATTCTTCTTGATTTTCAGAAAATTGCATTGCATCAATTGCACCTAATCTCTTTGCAACATCTAGGTGACTCTGGGATCTTGAAAATGCAATAACTTCGCAGTCTTTTACCTTTGCAAACTGTACGGCCATGTGTCCTACTCCTCCAATTCCAAAAATTCCAATCTTTTTGTGAGTTTGTGGTTCTGCTGCCTTTACTGCTTTGTATGCTGTGATTCCTGCACAAAAAAGCGGTGCTGCATACTCTGGTTTCATAGTTTCTGGTACTTTGGTTGCAAAATCTTCAGTCACTGTAACATATTCTGTATATCCACCTTTGAGAGTTTCACCTAGGATAATTGATGATTCACACAAGTACTCTTTTCCTTCTTTACAATATTGACATTTTTTACATGCTTCAAGTAATGGTGTAATTCCTGCTCTGTCTCCAACTTTGAATTTTCTAACTCCACTTCCAATCTCCACTACTTTTCCCACAACCTCATGTCCTGGAACTGTTGGCAACTGTGGTGGAATTCCAAGATCTTTCCAATCTCCTTCTATCCCGTGTAGTTGTGAATGGCAAACTCCACATGCTTCAATTTTTAGTAAAATTTCATTTGGTCTTTCTATTTTATGTCTGTCAAT
>REGH01000032.1 GCA_003702495.1 Candidatus Nitrosopumilus sp. | reverse complement strand
CAAACAAGCTTTGATTAACGCAATTAATAATGGTGAAAATTACTATTCTACTTCAGAAGGATTACTAGAATTAAGACAAGAGATTGCAAAAAAAGAAAATGCCAAGGGATTATCTATTTCGGCTGATGAAATTCTAGTTACAAATGGTGTCTCTGAAGGACTGGACATGGTTATTTCATCAATTGTAGAAGAAGGAGATGAAGTACTACTCCCAGGACCGTATTATCCTCCATATGCTTCCTATGTTAGATTGCATGGTGGAGTACCTGTAGAATTTGCAGTTGACTTGGAAAATTCCACTCCTGATATTGAAGATATAAAATCTAAAATCACTTCAAAGACTGTTGCTATTTGTCTGATTAGCCCAAACAACCCTACTGGTGTTGTATTTAATGAAAAATCACTCAAAGAACTAGTAGAAATTGCAAATCAGCATAATCTCTACATAATTTGTGATGAAATCTATGATCAAATCATCTTTGATGAAAAATTTGTTGGAATTGGCAAAGTCGCAGGAGACTCTCCAGTAATTGTCCTAAATGGTTTTTCCAAAGTCCATTTAATGTCTGGCTGGAGAATTGGTTATATCGCATTTAACAATTCGTCTAAACTTGATGCATTACGTGAAAATCTTCCAAAACTAGCCCGAGTGAGAATAGCAACTAGCCTGCCAGTACAACATGCTGCCTTGGAGTCTCTACGAGGTCCTCAAGACTATATCTCTAATTTTGTATCTGAAATTAAAAAACATCGAGATTTGGTTGTAAAACGACTAAATGAAATGCCTGGACTTTCTTGTCCAAATCCTAAAGGATCGTTTTATGCATTTCCAAAAATCGAAGATGATAGATTTGGAACAGACAAAGAATTTGTTACAAAACTTTTAGAATCAAAAGGTGTGTTAACAGTACATGGTTCTGGATTTGGTGAACAATATGGTAGTGGACATTTCAGATTGGTTTATCTTCCTAGTCTTGAAATTTTAGATTCTGCAATGAACAAAATTGAAGAATTTGTTAGTCAGTAATTCCATACAGAAACCTTTTCAGGAATAATTTCTATAATGCAATCAGTATCATTTAGTAATTCTTTTGCAGATTTATTTTCTAATGTTTTGAAATATCGTAATAGAATTTTTTTTGCTATGCTCTTTACTTTTTTTTCTTCTAAAATTATATTTGATCTTCCTTGTCCCATAACGCCATAGATATTTGGAGCATTAATTCCCACATCTATGCAAAAAGAAACTCTGTTGTTTTTCTTTAGATTTTTTGCCTTTTGAGTTCTGGTGTTTGTCCCAATGTAGAATTTTTTTCCACTATATCTATACCAGACAGGAACAATATGTGGAGTTTTATTTTTTCCAATAGTGGCTAAACGCAAAATCTTTTGTGTTTTTAGAAATTCATCTTTTTTGCTCATGTTTTCTAAATCCTAATGCTATCATAAAAATACCAAATGCCAACATTGCTGTGGATACTTTTTCATTAGTAATTTCTCCATTTAGTAGAAAATCACTAACAAATTCTGGTCCCCATATCAATAATTGTCTGATTAAGACAATTCCTGCCATAACGGAAAATAAAACGCCTATGGCAGTATACCAATTTCTACCTCGCCTATAGTACTCGTGGCTCATGATAAAATTATAGACTTAGATGATTTTGATTCCAGGATTTTTTATCTTGTTTTGAATCATCGCATTGAGTAGCAATGGAGTTGACATTTCTGCCAAATATGACAGTTCAATTGGTCCCAAGTAGATTGATCTTAATCCTTTTATCTCATCAATCAGCGTATTTACTACACTCACTGCTTCTTTGTCGTCTCCACAAACAAAAATGTCATAATCTAACTCTAAAGTTGGATTGACAAGTTTCTTTTCAGAAATTACGTGAAAGGCAGATACTAATTTTGATTTATTCTTCATGTGGTTTGATACTAGTTTGTATGAGAATGGTTTGTTATCCTTAATTGAAACACACTCAAAACCTACATCTGTTTTAGTCATTGGAACAATTGGAGATACTACAACACAATTATCACTAACTTCAGGTAATATTCCAGAACATACTGAATCAATATTCTCATATGGAATTGATAAAATTAGTACATCGCTTTCTTTTGCAACTGAAACATTATCATTTCCAGAGATACTTCCTTTGATTTCTCCAAATGCTTCTTTTGCCATGTTTGTATATTCTGCAGCTGATTCTGATGCTCTTGTTGCATCTCTAGAGCCAACTATTACCTCGTGATTTTGGGACCACCTTAATGCAAAACCTTTACCCATTCCGCCGGTACCGCCAATAATTCCTATTTTCATGAATTATTACAGACAATGTTATTATTATCTCTATTTGAATTTCGATTAGATTGGGACAAATAATTTTCCTAAGACATGGTCAGGCAAAAAATAATACTGATCGAATATTGGCAGGTAGAACTGAAGGTGTACCATTAACTGAAGTAGGTGAACAACAAGCACAGCATACTGCTGAGTTACTTGAACACATGAATATCTCTGCAATTTACTCTAGCCCAATTCAACGAGCAAAGCATACGGCAGAAATTGTGGGAAAACATAATTCACTTGATGTCACAATTGATGAACGATTAATTGAACTTGATATGGGAAAATTTACTGGAATGGCATATGATGAAATTTTTAATGATCATGGAAATGTCTTTATGAAATTCTATCAAGGTGATCTTGAAATTGCTCACAATGGGGTAGAAACTTTTGATCAAGTCAAAAAAAGAGTTCTAGGAATAGTAGACCATGTCATTGAGAATCACCCTGATCAAAATGTTGTACTAGTCACTCATATGGACCCGATCAAAGCAATGTTGTCTACCATCGTGGATCTATCTCCTACAAACCTCTTTGAGCTAATCATTGCAAATGCTTCATTGAATCTCTTTAGGGAAAACGATCGAAAGTTCTCGATTTCCGGACTTAATGTAATGCATCCAACTCGTTTCGATCAACGCTGGTAGCTAATAATCTTGAAAACCCTTAAATAGAAATCAAAGGTCACGTCAGTCATTCACGATGAAGGGTATAGTCGGGTTATTCTTAGTATTGGCCGTTATGGTGATAGTTCCTGCAGTAGAGTATGCATTTGCTGCTGGTGATGAACCTGGTGAATATCTTGATCGTAGAGTGGTTATTTGGAACTTGTTCTTTAGAATGATGACTATTGCATTTGTTGTAGGTGCAGTTGTATCTGGTACTATGATCTGGCAAGTTTGGAGATTTAGAGAATCTCATCCAAAAGCAAAACCAACAGCATATGAGGGGACTGACTGGTAGAAATGGCTGGACACTCTAATTGGCCTGAATGGATTTACGTTGGAGTGGTAATTGCTATCATGTGTTGGGTAGGTGCAGAAGCCTGGGAAGCAGAAAGACTAGTTGAACATGTTCCTGAAGGCGCTGAAATTATCAAAGTAACAGGACAACAATGGTTCTGGACTTTTGAACATGAAGATGGTACTAAAGAAATTGGTGAATTACATGTTGAAAAAGGTAAAGCCTACAAATTTGAAATTCATTCAACTGATGTAAATCACTCTTTTAACATTCACGATTATGTTGTTTTGATGGATGCAATTCCTGGTAGAGTTAACACCGTATGGTTTGCACCTGATGCAGTTGGAGAACATGATATTCAATGTAGAGAATATTGTGGATTAATTCACTATAATATGCGTGGAACATTAATTGTGGAGGAGCCACACTCTTGATAACGCTTTTATCCATATTACTGGAGGGAATTAACTAATGGTTCTAGAATTACAAAAACCACGTCCAATTTGGCAAATAATGTTCTCAACCCATCACACTGATGTAGGTTTACTTTATCTTATCATGTCCCTAGGATTCTTGTTCTTAGGTGGTGCACTAGCACTTGCAATCAGAGCTGAATTGTTCTTACCAGGAGCACAAATCATTGGTGATGCAATGACGTTTAACAGAATCTTTACAGTTCACGGAACTACTTTGATCTTCTTATTCATCATACCATTTGCATCTGCTGTTGGTAACTACTTTGTTCCAATCATGGTCAGATACAAAGACATGGCTTATCCAAAACTTAACGCAATCGCATTTTGGATGATTCCTCCATCAGGCGCACTCATCTGGTTAGGCTTTGCAGACTTTACTTGGTACGCAACACCTCCGTATTCAATTATCAGTGCTCCAGGTCCAGCAGCAGACATGTGGATCTTTGGACTAAAGATTTTAGGTGTATCTTCAGTTCTTGGTGCAATCAACTTTGTTGTAACAATTCTCAAATGTAAACACCCAGACATGTCAATTGGTCAAGTTCCATTATTGGCTTGGTCATTCTTGTCATCATCATTAATCATTCTTGTCGCAATTCCAACATTTGCAGCAGCATTGTTGATGCTCTTAACTGACAGACTAGGTGTTACTGGATTCTTTAATCCTGCAATGGGAGGAGATCCAATTTCATATGCTCACTTGTTCTGGTTTACATTCCACCCTGAGGTATACGTCCTTGTCATTCCAGCTATTGGTATGATGTATGAAATTATTCCAAGATTCTCAAGAAAACCAATTTACAGTTACAATTCTGGTATCTTTGCATTTGTACTATTATCCATTGTCGGCTTCTCATCATGGGCACATCACATGTATGCAACTGGAATGTCATTTACAGAAAAGACAGTATTCATGGTAGGAACTCTTGCAGCAGTTCCAGCATCTGCAATGCACGTCTACAACTTTATTGCAACAATGTGGAACAGTAGAATCAAATTCTCAACTCCAATGATGTGGGCAATTGGTGGTATTGCATTATTCTTCTCAGCAGGTGCAGGTGGTGTAGCAAATGCCGCAATGCCATTAGACTTTACAACTCACGACACTTACTGGGTAGTTGGACACTTCCACCTCTTCGTTATGGGAACTATTGCATTTGGTTCAATCGGTTATCTTTACTACATGTACCCATACGTAACTGGCAGAATGTACAATGAAACCATGGGTAAGATTCACTTTTTACTATCATTTGTAGGAACCATTCTGGTATTCTTCACACAACACGTACTCGGATTATATGGAATGCCTAGAAGAATCTTTGATTATCCACCAATCCCAGAATGGATTGCAATGAACCAAATCGCATCCATCGGTGCAATGATAATTGGTGTCAGCATGGTTGTCTTCTTAATCAACATGATTCACAGCGCCGGAAAAGGAAAACCAGCAAACCCAGAGGATCCATTTGGTGTTGGAGGCAAATACTATTATCCATTCGAGTCAAAGAACCCATCACATTAGGAGAAAAATGAAATGACTGAAAACCAATTCTATCTAACAACACCTGCAAGAACAGGAAAGATGATGGCAATCATGCTAGGTATCTGTGTTGTAGGTGGAGCAATCTTCTTTTCACTTTGGGATTATTGGATTTCAGAACCTGCTCCAGTTGTTGCAATGATGGCAGGAAGCTCTGATGTTGCTGCACCAGCAGCACAAACTGGAAAGACAATTACATCAGATCTTTCATTTCTTGAATCTGCTGACTTTAGGTCCTTGACATTTAATGCAATGATAGATGAGCCTGGAGTAAACCCAACAATCGAAATGAATGTTGGTGATAAAGTAATCTTTAACGTAGTTAATGACGGAAAATCATTCCACGCATTTGGTGTTACTAAAGACACTGAAGGCTTTGGTGGAATTATTCCTGGTTCTGAAGTTGCATCTGCATCTAACCCTCTAAAGGCTGGAGAAAGTGGAACTTCTGAATTTATTGCAGGTGAAGAGGGAACTTACTATTACATCTGTACAGTTCCTGGTCATAGAGAACAAGGAATGGTTGGTGAAATCATTGTAGGTCCAGCACAAGGTGGTGGTAGTTCTGGTGTTGCAGCAGCCCCAACAGGAGTTTCTCATGACTTTACTTTGGACTTTGTAGAATCTGATGATTTTAGAACATTAGCATTTAACGCATTACCTGGTGAGGATGGAAATAACCCTGAAATTCGCGTAAACTCTGGCGATGAGGTCACAATCAGTTCAGCCAATAATGGTAAATCATTCCATGCATTTGGTGTTACGGCAACTCCTGAAGACTTTAACAATGTACTTTGGGGCTCTGAAATTGCAGCCGCAACTAATCCTCTAAAACCTGGAGAAAGTGGCAGCACTACATTTACTGCTGGTGCACCTGGCACTTACTATTACATCTGTACAGTTCCTGGACATGCATTACAAGGCATGGTCGGTAATTTCATAGTAGAATAATTTTGGCAATACAATATCTTGCGCTAGCAACAATGATTGTATTGTATTCACTAATGTTCTTAGGTGGATATATCTCAGCAGCTGGATTGGGATTGACTTGTCCTGAATGGCCATTGTGTCCAAACGGTGTAATGCCATCTGAAGAATATCTTATTGAGTGGATTCATAGATTAGCAGCTGCCACTACTGGTGTTTTGGTTATTGCAACTATGGTTGCAGGCTTTCTTAACAAAAGAGCTGACACAAAAATCAAAGTCACAAGTACACTTGCAACCGTGTTTGTTATTACGCAAATTACACTTGGTGCACTAGTAATTGATACAAAACTTCACGCAGTTCTAGTTGCAATTCACTTGGGAATTGGAATTTTGTTGTTCTCTATGGTACTACTAACTGTATTATTTGCATTTAGGATCTCAAGAGAACCCCAAGAAATCAAAGTCTAGATTTTTTGAAAATTTTTGGCATATAGATATACAAGAATACTCCTGTCATTGATAGTGCTCCTATAGTAATTGCTATGATGAAAATCTGTCCAAATGGACTCTGAGTGCCCATGTTAAACTTGAAAGAAAGTGGCTCTGAATTATTTGGGATATCATACAAGTACACTTCAACAATATGATTTCCTGAATTTCTCCATACATAATCAAAGTCCCAATGAGATCCCTCTATTGCTGTAGGTGGTATGGTATCTACTTGTTTTCCGTTATAGAATACCTTCATTCCCATTGTGAATCTGTCTACTTCTTCATAGTCAAATCCCTCAGTCACTTTAACCCTAAATTGAGATGTCTCATCAATCTGTGGAAATTCAGGAGCTGTTGCTACTTGGACTCTGTATCCACCATTATGCTGCTCTGCAGAATTGAACATGGAATGTGCAAATGCGTCACCTAGTCCTGGAATTGAAAAAAGTATCAAAAAAGATAAGATCAAAACTGATCGCTTTTTTGTCATATATTGTAATATTGGAATTAGATGAATATATTGTAACTCGATTCCCGTGGGAAATCTTCAAAACCTTTAAATCCTTATTGGCAAGACATTGAATCGTTGACCCTCGTAACAAAATCAATCGATATTAAGACACCTGTAGAGAATGTCTTTACCTACTTTGCAAGACCAGAACACGTTTCTGATCAAATCAAAAATGATGCAGTAGGTATGACCGTAGTTCCTATGGATATCAAGGAAGGAATGGGTGTAGGTACAACCTTTAGAATTATCGGTGACTTTAGCGGTAAACGTTTAGAGTGGGATTGTGAGACAACCGAATTTGTTAGAAATGAGAAAATCACTGCAAAACAAATTGAAGGTCCATTCAAGCAATGGCAAATTACTAATGAGTTCAAATCATTAGGAAATAACCTCACAAGAGTTACAATGTCAGTAGATTATGAAATGCCATTTGGTCCACTAGGAGCAATTATGGATAAAGCAAAGTTTGCAAAGTCTGCTGAGAGAGGAATGGAGACTGCCCTTTACAACGTTAGAGGTTTGTTAGAAGGAAATGGTTCAATTCCAGTATACATCACACTTGAAGCATACCAAAAACTTCTTGCCGAAAAGAAAAAGATGAATGATGTTCCAGTTTCAACTGCACTAACTGCAATCATTGAAAAATACAATGAAATTGAAGCTAAAGCATAAAACATAATTTTCCTTTATTTTCAAAGCTTAAGATTAATAACAACTCTAGGCTTAGCATTTTTGGTGGGTCTATGGCGCAGCCAGGTAGCGCACAGGACTCTTAATCCTGCTGTCGTGGGTTCGAATCCCTCTAGACCCGCTTTAAATTTTTAAAAATTATTTTCAGTTATTCAGAAACTAGTCTTTGATTTTTACTTCAGAAAATTTCTCAGCCAACTCTACTAACTGGTTAACTCTCAATGGTTTTGAAATTACTTTTATCAATCCATTCTTGATTGCATCTTGATTTTGTCTCTGATAATCTGGCATTCCTGTAACCATTACTACATTGGCATTTTTGTCGAATTTTTTAATTTGATAAAATGCCTCATACCCATCTAAAATTGGCATATCTCCATCCATTATTACTAGGGAAGGATTGATTTCTTTGAATTTCTCAACTCCCTCCTGTCCATTTTTAGCAGTATGAACTTCAAAATTCTTCAATTCAAGAATTTCTTTGTAAAGTTGGTTTAGATCCTCATCGTCCTCAACAACTAGTATGCTATTAACCAAAACTATTACTAACTTCATATCATAAAATAAAAGGGTTATTTTTGAGCTTTCTTATGAGCCAACATAATGCAATATACAAAAACATTGAATAACACAAAATATCTCCGTAATTCAATTTGAGTGCCAATTCTGATTTTTCAAATATAGATTTCATTAATACAAAATCTGTTTTGACTTATCTGATTATCACACTAGTTTCAATTACTTTGATTTATCAAGTAAGACCGTTTGTTGATCAAGACCAATTTGCTTGGATATCTCTTCCTGCGTATCTCTTCTCAACTGCAATACTGACCGGTTTTGCATTCATACTTGCAGTAAAATTAAGCAAGCAAAAACACTATCAATCAAAAGCATTTCTTGTATTTGCTATAGGTTCTGTATTTTGGTTTATAGCTGAATTGATTTGGATAATGTATGATCATTTTTGGGAAGGCAGTCCTTTCCCTTCTGAAGCCGATATTTTTTACATTGGTGCATATCCATTTATGATTGGATTTCTGTTAATTTCATTAAAACCTGTTCTAAAATCCGTTAGTAGAAATGTATGGCTATTTGCCATCGCCCTTGGGATCTCTTTCATGATTCCTTCTGTTACTGCAGCATATGATGATATGTTAGGTGAAGATGCATTTCCTACTGCTATTGCGCTTGCGTATCCAGTATTAGGTTCAATCCAAGTGATTCCTGCAATTGTTGGTATCATGTATCTAGCAAAGAAAGGTGCAAACTTTTCTTGGATGCTGATTTTATTTGGATTTATCATATATGGTATTGCTGATACATTTTTCCTATTTGCAGAGCTTGACGGCACATATTATGATGGTCATCCAGTGGATTTGCTTTGGTTGTATACTTACATCTTGATGATTTTTTCATTTCACATCAGGTACAAAATTTCTAAGATTCCAACTCCAGAACAACAAGCCATGTTCTTTTCTGAAAAAGTGCAATTTGAAACAATTAGTAGATTTGGAATTCCACTTACTGTGTCTATTATTATTATGGTTGTAGGAATTTCTCTAATTCATTCAGTTTTTATTGAAACTGATGAACAAATCACATCCCAAAATATTATGCTTGGTCTTGTTGCTATGTTGGCAGTTTTTGCAGCAATTGTATTATTTTTGAACAAAAATCTTTCTAACCTAGTAAAAATTAGAACAGAAGAACTTGTTGAACAAAAAGAAGATCTTGAAAAACTTGTAGATGAGAAAACAAGAGAGGTTTTAAAATCAGAGAGACTTTCTGCAATAGGAGAATTATCTGGAAGACTTGCACATGACTTGAGAAATCCATTGTCTGTAATCAAAATGTCTGTAGATTTACTGAAAGAAAATCATTCTGAAACAAAAATCTCTGATCCAAATGTACAAAAACGACTAGATTATGTAGAAAGAAGCATTGATAGAATTGCTCATCAGGTTGATGAGGTTTTGGACTTTGTTAGAGTCTCCCCACTTCAGTTATCTCAAGTTTCAATAAATGAGACTATAGAAAATTCTGTGAAAAAAATCAACACTCCTGAGAATGTTGAAATAAAAATTTCTGGTCATGACTTGAAAATTACTTGTGACCCTCAAAAACTAGACGCTGTATTTCTAAATCTCATTGTTAATGGAATTCATGCCATGGAAAACGGTGGAAATCTTGAAATTAAAATATCTGATAACTCGAATTTGGTAATTTTAGATTTTATTGATTCTGGTCCCGGCATTCCAGACGAAAATCTTGGAAAAATATTTGAACCCTTGTTTACTACTAAACAAAAAGGCACAGGTCTTGGATTGTCCAGTTGTAAAAATATCGTCGAACAGCATAACGGAAGAATATCTGTAAAGAATAACCCTACAACATTTACTGTTATTTTACCAAAAAATCCAAAAGAACCAGAAAAATTCAAGTTATAATTTTTTCAATAACACAAACCGCTTTTTTTCAGGTTCAATATCTTCATGCATGTCAACATCACTTACAATTCTAACCTTGTAATCCAACCAACGTTTGAGCATATTTCGAGATGTTTGGTTTTCATCAATTTTCTCTTCAATGTTACTAAATGTCTCACAATTCATTATGTATTTGCCTGACACTCTGTGCATTTCTGAAATTCCTTTTTTCAGCGTATCTTCATCTAGATAATTCAATAATCCATGAGTAAAGACAAAATCTACTGACGAATCTTCGAATGGTAAATCTGTAATACTTCCTTTCTTAAAATCTGCAACTGGGAATTTTTCTTTTGCAATATCCAACGCGTATTCATTAAGATCAACTCCGTAAATTTGAAAAGTATCTGGAAATAACCTTAAATCAATTCCAGTACCACATCCAATCTCCAAAACACTTGTACATCTTAATGATATTGCAAGATCTTTTGTAAATTTTGCAAATTCTTCGTTATATCTTGATTCATTATCATCAGCATATTTTTTCCAAAACTCTTCGTTATAGTTCATAAATTTTTTGAGATATAGCTGTATTTGATGCTAATTGTTAGTGGTTACATTTGCATGGAATAAGTTTTGTATCAAATGTACAGTCATGCGGACCATCTGATTTTCCTTGTGTTGGAATTTCTTTCATACAATCTTCATGACGCCCCTTTCTACAAAACCAACAGATTTCTTGTGTATCGCCTGTTGAACATGAATCCATAATCTACATCTGATTTTGTGGGTAAAAAACCTCTTGGAAGTTTAGATGTATGTTAACCAAGGCAAAAATCTTTCATCCTTACCCATTACCACATCTGTAAATGATTTTTGTAGTGCTTTTGTAATGTGACCCATCTTTCCATTACCAATTTTCACTTTATCGACTTGTGTTACAGATTTTACTTCAGCAGCAGTACCTGTCATGAATATTTCATCTGCAGCATAGAGATCATCTCGTTCCAAGTCTCGTTCAATAACAAATCCACCGTTTTCTTCAATGATTTGTATCACACTATCTCTTGTTATTCCTTCTAAACCTCCTGCAGATAATGGGGGTGTTTGAATAATGTCATCTTTTACAACGAATATATTTTCAGCACTACCTTCAGCAATTTTTCCGTGCCAATTTAGCATGATTGCTTCATCATATCCACTTTCTAATGCTTCCATCCTTGCTAATGCTGCGTTTGCATAGTTTGATGCTGCTTTTGCTTGTGTTGGTTGGGATCTGGAATCGATTTTGATCCAACTTGATACTTTGCATTTTGCTCCTGAGAATTTTCCTGCTTTTGATTCACCCATTTTCCACTCCCAACATGAAATAGATGCATCTACTTTGTTTGCAGTTGGAGTTAATCCCATTGTTCCATAACCATAGTATGCTAATGGTCTGATATAGCATTCCTCGAGTCCACTTGCCTTCACTGTTTTGATAATCCCATCTGAAATCTCCTTCTTTGAAAACTGCATTTTCATAGAATACAATTTTGCTGATTTGAAGAATCTGTCTACGTGTTCAGGAAGTCTAAAAATGGCAGAACCATTTGGTGTATTGTAGCATCTAATCCCTTCAAAAATTGATGTAGAATAATGTAATGCATGAGTTAGAACATGAACTTTGGCATCCTTGAATGGCACTAATTTTCCATTCATCCAGATTTTTCCAACTTCTTTCATAGGAGAGGAAAAAAACTATGCTAATTTAAAGAATTATCTTTTGATAAAATTTTTAGCATGAAACTACATATCTGACTAGAATCAAT
>REGH01000031.1 GCA_003702495.1 Candidatus Nitrosopumilus sp. | reverse complement strand
GGTACCTTTGTAGTCCCAGAATTTGGTACAATCGCAGCCATGATTCTAGCAGTAGCAATTATCTCAATAATTGCAGTATCTGCAAAATCAAGACTAAGCATTATGCCAAGATACTAAAATCACATCTTTTTTCATTTTTTCATTTTTGATAGTAAAGGAAATATACAAACATGCCATTCAAAATTTGTGGATTCTAGAATACTCTATGGAATAATTTCTTTATTGGTAATTTCTATAGTTCCTGCTTTTGCTCAAGAATCATTAATTTCAGTCCAAACAGACGACAAAAACTATGATGAAGGAGATACAATAGTAATTTCAGGACTAGTTACAACTGTAGTTGGAGAGACACCCGTAACACTTCAATTATTCACAGAAGGAAATCTAGTAGACATTGCGCAGATTACAGTGGCTCAGGATGGAACATATTCTCACACAGTTATTGCAGAAGGGCCGCTATGGAATAAAGCAGGAGATTACTTAGTCAGAGTTCTATATGGAGAAGGAAATATTGCAGAATCTGAATTCAGCTACACTCCAAAATCAGAAGTAGTTGAAACCACAACCAATTTTGAAGTAGATGCTGGAAGCCATGGAACATTTGATGTAGAATACACCATCAAAGGGGGCACAGTCAAAGATATGATAGTGGATTCAGATATTTTTGCATTAATAGTTCAAATTGATTCAACAGATGAAGGAAAAATCGACTTGGATTTACCAAGAGAATTCATAGGGGCTGAAAAACAAGATGGAAAAGATGATACATTTATCATTTTAATTGACGGAGTCGAAGTACCATACCAAGAATCAGTAGTACATTCAGATTCCAGAGTAATTACAATTAATTTTGAACAAGGTGATTCAGATATTGAGATTATTGGAACCTACATTGTTCCTGAATTTGGAACAATTGCAATGATGATTTTACTAGTTGGAATAATGGCAACAGTAGTTCTAACAAAAAATAGATTTCAAATGAAAATTTAGTTTTTTGAAAAAGAATATTTTTCTTTAAACGGAGATACCGATCTTAATTCTTGTACAACTTTTTTTAGAATTTCAACTGTCTCCTCAATTTCATTTTCATTATTGAATATTCCAGTTGTCAATCTTAATGAGCCAGTAATTTGTTCATGTGAAAATCCCATTGCCTGTAAAACATGAGATGCTTTTTGAGTATGTACAGAACATGCTGAACCTGTAGATGCAGCAACACCATACTCATCAAGTTTGATAATTAGATCCTCACCATTTACACCAAGAAAAGTAAAATGAGCATTATTTGGTAAGTGATTTTCAGGATCACCATTTATGGTTACTTGGGAAATTCCATTAGATACATTTTGGACCAATGTATTTCGGAGTTTTTTCATATGAGAAATATTCTCATTCAAATTAGATTTTGCAATATCACATGCCTTACCAAAACCAACAACATTTGCTACATTTTCAGTGCCAGAACGCAAACCGTGTTCTTGTCCACCGCCTAAAATCAAAGGATTGAGCAGAGTGCCTTTTTTGATATACAAAGCACCAATTCCCTTTGGACCATAGAGTTTATGAGATGAAATGGATAGTAAATCAACACCCAATTCACGAACATTAATTGGCACTTTTCCTACTGCTTGAACAGCATCAGTATGGAATAATACATCATGTTCATGACAGATTTTAGTGATTTCAGCAATTGGTTGGATTGTGCCCACTTCATTATTACCAAACATAATTGAAACAATTCTAGTTTTTTCAGATAGGAAATTTTTAAGATCAGAGAGATTAATCGTACCAAAATTATTTACAGGAAGGTAAACTACATCAAATCCTTCTTGAGACAGTTTTTTGCATGGCTCTAAAATTGCATCATGTTCAATTGAAGAAGTTATGATTTGACCTGATGAATGTTTTGTTGCAATTCCTTGCAATGCAGTATTGTTTGATTCTGTACCTCCAGAAGTGATAAAAATTTCAGAAGGTTCTGCATTAATCAAAGATGCGATTTGTTTTCTTGCCTTTTCAACAGCCTTTCGAGATAATCGGCCATAACGATGAATGGAAGAAGGATTTCCATACTGTTCTTTGAGATATGGAAGCATTGATTCTAGTACATCATCATGAATTTGAGTCGATGCAGCATTATCAAGATAAATCAATCTGCAATCACATTAATTTTTCCTGGTTTATAGCCTTCTAGATCAATTTCGACTGAAGTAAATCCAACCATTTTTAGTTTTTCTGTGATTTTATCTAGAACAAGATTATCAAATTCAGAAAGATCATTTTTTTCCACCTCAATTTTTGCAGAACCGTCAAAATCACGGACACGAACTTGTTTTACTTTGGTTAGTTGTTTGATAATGGTTTCACCAAATTCAATTCTGGCTAATCTCTCAGCAGTAACTCTCTGACCCCAAGGGATGCGAGAAGCTAAGCAAGAGTTTGAAGGCTTATCATGAACGGACAGTCCTACAGACTTTGCAATTTGTCTGATTTGTGGTTTTGAAAGATTTGTTTCGACAAGAGGACTTCTAATTCCATTTTGACGTAAGGCATCAATTCCTGGTCTATAATCACCTAAATCATCCAAATTAGTTCCATCAACAATTACATCTACATCATGTTCTTTTGCTAAATTTAGGAGATGATCTCCTAATTCGAGCCTACAGTGAAAGCATCTAGTTGAATCATTTTTTGTGAATTCCTCATTTTGAAGTTCGTCATAATCTAGGAAAAGTTGAGTTATTCCTATTTCAGAGCAAATTTGTTTGGCAGTTTGAAGTTCCTCCGCAGATAAGGTTTTGTAATCGGCAGTTACTGCAATTGCAGAATCACCTAATTTTTGAAATGCAGCATATGCAACAAGTGCACTATCTACACCACCAGATAACGCAATCATAACTTTATTTTTATCAGCAAACCAGTTTTCTAGTTCATTTAATTTTGTCATCTAGTTCTCCAGTTTTTCAATTTCTTTTCGAAGTAATGATTCTGTTTCTTTGATTGATTTTTCAATGGTGTTCGAGATATCCTTGAGATCATCAAACTCTATTTTGAAATTAGTTTTTCCCTTGAATGTTGATTTTTTATATCTTACATCAAAAGATTTTCCGTCAATTGTCAATGAACTATTTTCATTTGTTCTAGGTACAACAAATCTATTTGATTCAGATATCCTAACCCCTAAAGTGCCAGTTTCTAATACCAATGTATCAATAATTTCATCAATATTTTGATCATCACATATTACAGATACTAAATTTGTAGGTCTTCCTTTTTTTGTAATTCCATGATAAATTGAAACGTCTCTAGCACCTTTTTGCATAATCTTTTCAATTAGATTTCCAAGTATTTCACCTGAAATATCATCAACATTTGTTTCAAGAATTTTTACAGAGTCACTTTCCAAATTATTTGTATTTCCTCTAACTAGTTTTAGCACATTTGAGAAATTTTGAAAATCTTTTTGTCCTGCCCCGTAACCAATTGAATCAATTTTCATTGAAGGGTAATAATCCATACAAGTATTTGTCAAATTGGCCAAAATACATGCACCAGTTGGAGTAGTCAATTCCTCATTAGCATCATTACCTTTAATTTTCAGATAAGAGTTTTTGAAAATCTCCAAAATCGCACTTGCAGGATTAGACATTGTACCATGAGAAAAAGTTACACTTCCACCACCTACAGAAACAGGCATGGAAATAATTTTTTCATCAAACAATCTCAAATCATCCAAGGCAATTGTAATTCCAACAATGTCAACTAGGGTATCAATACTAGAGGCCTCATGAAAATGTACAGAGTCTTCGGGAACACCGTGAATTTTAGATTCTGAAGAAATTAGAGAGTTTATACAAGATTCAGCAAATGTCTTTGCTTTATCTGATAGACCCAAATGTAATGTTGAATCATTAATTGCTTTTTTAATTTCAGAACCTTTTTTTTCATGAGAATGTTCATCTATTTCCAAAATTAGTTGAATAGCTTCAATTCCTCTTTTTTCAATTTTTTGAAAATCAAATTTTTTGATAGTTGAATCTGAGAAAAATTGTTCAGATTTTTTGATTCCGTCAATCACCTTTCCCTTATCTGCACCCAAATCAATTAAGGAAGAGAGAAGCATATCCCCAGATATTCCTGCAATTTGAGGATCAATTACCAAAACCATTGATTAAAAAATATCAAAAATGCTTATAAATTCGTCTGATCGGTCTAAAATTTCACTAGATTTAATTATTGAAAATTAATAGTGATTTTCATGATTACGATTATTGGTTCAGGAAAAGTGGGCGGTGACGCAGCATTATTTTCAGCACTAAAAAGATTAGATGATCAAATTTTGTTATTAGATGTTGCTGAAGGACTACCTCAAGGTGAAGCAATGGATATCAACCATATGCTTTCAGAACAAGGAATTGATGTTGAAGTAAAGGGTTCCAATAATTTTGAGGATATGAAAGGTTCCAACATTGTTGTAGTGGTTGCAGGTTCTGGACGAAAACCAGGAATGACCCGTATGGATCTTTTGAAGATTAATGCATCAATTGTAAAAAGCGTTGTAGAAAATGTCAAAAAATATGCAGATGACTCTATGATTATTCCAGTAACTAATCCATTAGACCCAATGGCATACATCACATACAAAGTATCAGGATTTGATAGAAGTAGAGTATTTGGAATGGGAGGTATGCTTGATTTATCAAGATTTAGGCAGTTTATCCATGAAGCAACGGGACATTCTCGGGACTCAATTAGAGCACTTGTAATTGGAGAACATGGTGAAAACATGTTACCATTACCAAGATTTTCATCTGTTTCAGGAATTCCACTACCATCATTGCTTCCAAAAGAGAAATTAGACGAATTAGTTCAAAACACAAAACAAGTTGCAGCAAAAGTCATTGAACTAAAAGGTGCCACAGTACATGCACCAGGAAACGCAATTTCTGCAATTGTTGAATCAGTTGTCAGAGATAGAAAACAAGTAATTCCAGTTGCGACTTATCTTGATGGAGAATATGGTCACTCTGATGTTACTATTGGAGTTCCTGCAGTAATAGGAAAGAAAGGTGTAGAAAAAATCATAGAGTTAGATCTAAATGATGAAGAAAAGCAAGTCTTTAACAAAGCAGTAGAGAATGTTAAAGGTGCACTTTCAGGTGTTGAAATCTAAGCCTTTTTTTATCCATAAAACAAAAACCCATTATTGGAAACTCATGAAATTCTCAAAGCAGTGAAAGCAGGAAAAATTTCAATAAATGATGCAAAAAAACTTCTATCAATATATTCAATTGAAGAGATAGAAGGAATTGCCAAAATAGATATCAACAGGAGAAAAAGAAGAGGAATTCCAGAAATAATTTTTGCAGAGACAAAAGAACTAGAAGATATTAAAAAAATCATAAAGCGTACTTTGGAAAAATCAAACTCAGTTATTGTTTCAAGATTAAAAAAAACAGATTATCCAAAAATTCAGATATTTGCAAAGAAACTAAAAGTCAAAGCTAGGACAGGAAAAAAATCATCAACTTTATTATTATTCAAAAAACCAATTAAATTTCACGGGGGAAAAGTGGGTATTCTAACTGCAGGAACTTCAGACATAGGAGTAGCAGAAGAAGCAAGATTAGTTTGTGAGGCAATGAATTGTAAATGCATTACAAGTTATGATGTAGGAGTAGCAGGAATTCAAAGAATTTTTCCAATTTTAAAACAAATGGTTGAAGAGGATGTGGATTGCATCATAGTGGCGGCAGGGATGGAAGGTGCGCTAGCCACATTAGTTTCCACATTAGTAGACATCCCAATTATTGGAATTCCGACATCAGTAGGATACGGTTATGGAGAAAAAGGAATCGCAGCACTTGCTTCAATGCTTCAGAGTTGCTCATTAGGACTATCAGTTGTAAACATAGACAACGGTATTGCTGCAGGCGGAATTGCAGCCAATATTGCAAATAGAACAATAAGAAAAAAAGAAT
Organism: Candidatus Nitrosopumilus sp.; assembly: GCA_003702495.1. Taxonomy (GTDB): domain Archaea; phylum Thermoproteota; class Nitrososphaeria; order Nitrososphaerales; family Nitrosopumilaceae; genus Nitrosopumilus. Next base: position 6,341 of record REGH01000031.1, on the reverse strand, counting down.
AAGGAAAATTTACAATTCAGGAGGCAAATTAACCTCGTAAATCATATATAACATAGTTAAACGAAATGTGATAGTTGGCCGGCAAACGTGTAGTACTTACTGCTGATCGTAGTTTAATGACAAATTACAGAGGTAATTTTCTGTATGGATTTATCGCATGTGGACCATATGAAGTTCTTCCAGAATGGGTTTTTGACAAAGTATTTTGTCCATCTGTTGAAACAGACCCAGTAACGGGAGAAGCAAAGGTTGCACAAATTGGATTAAGAAGAATTGAAAGTTCATTGATTCAAGGAGGTTACAATAGAGAAGATGTGTTCATCGGACACCCAGATATGTTGCACAAATCAATTGGTCCAGACACCAAAGTTGTGGGAATTAATGTAATGGATCCGTTGGGAATGGCACCAGTTACTACAACAATGTCACCAGAAAAATTGTCTTATGTCGCAATGAAATTTAAAAAAATGTGTGCTAGTATTATTCAATTAAAAAAGAAATATGATTTCAAAGTTGTTGTTGGAGGAAACGGAGCATGGGAATTAGCAAAATCAGACAGAATGAAGATTCATGGAATAGACACAGTGGTAGTTGGAGAAGCAGACGAATTAGCAGTTGACTTGTTCCAAGATTTAGAGAAAAATGATGCGCCAGAATTAATGCATTGTTTTGTAAGAAACCTTGAAAATATTCCAGTTATTGAAGGACCTACAATCAACTCTTTGATTGAGGCAATGAGAGGGTGTGGAAGAGGTTGTGATTTTTGTGATGTAAATAAAAGATCAAAGAAAGATCTCCCTATAGAAAGATTACAACATGAAGCCAAAACCAATTTAGATTATGGTTTTGATTCAATTTGGTTGCATTCTGACGAAATGTTACTTTACGGATGTGATAATAGAGACTTTGTTCCAAACAGAGATGCAATTACAGATTTGTGGAAATCATTAAAAGGACTGGGTGCAAACTTTATTGGAACAACACACATGACATTCTCTGCAGTTGCTGCAGATCCTACATTAATGGAACAAATTTCACATATCAATGGTCAAGATAAATCAGGAAGATGGCTTGCAACTAACTTAGGAATTGAAACAGTTGCACCAGATATGGTAAAGAAACATCTAGGTGTTAAAACAAGACCATTCTCAACAGAAGAATGGGGTAGCGTAGTTAGAGAAGGTGCAAAAATTCTTAATGAGAATCACTGGTTCCCAGCTGCTACAATCATTATCGGTTGGCCAGATGAAACACCAGATGATATTCAATATACAATTGACATGATGAGTGATTTTAGAGAAATGGACTTTAGAGGATTAGTAGCACCATTATTGTATCAAGACTTTAGTGAAAAGAATTCAATGCACTTTGGAAACTTGAATGAAGCTCAATTCACATTATTTTGGAAGTGTTGGGAAAATAACCTTCGTGTAATTAACGACATCATTCCAATTATTCTCAGAAACAAGACCTATGGTCCACCAATGAAAGTTTTCATGTATGGAATTCTCAAAGCAGGAACTTGGGCAATTATGAGATATCTCAGAGGATTGTGCAAAGATCTCTTTAATGGAAGAACACCAGACGAGATAATTGACAAATACGCTAGAAGTAGATCAGTATCTGCACCTAAAATTCAAACAAAGAAATTATAGATTTTCTAAAGCTTTATCAGCAATAGTATTTCTTTTTGGTGTCAAAGACACAAAGTAAACTTTGTCTGCTCTTTCAATGTTATCTACTTTTTTGTATGATTTTGTAGCAACATCAAATTCATAGATTCCAGGTTCCAATGAACCTTTGACATATAGCATAAGATATGTTTCTCCAGTAGAAGGGCTAAGTGGAATAAAAGACATTACATGATCTTTGTAAGAATTGATGGGTATGGTGTTTTTCATTGGAGGCGCAGCTGATGCCAAATACATGAAGAAGTCTTCAACAGAATCAAATTCCTCATATTCAGTATGCATGAAATTAGATAATGTGTTTCAGTATAATAACCTAGAGTAATCTAGAATATTATTTTCTAGATTTAAGAGATTTGTGAACTTTGAATCCGATTAGTGCAGGTGCTGCAATATACATTGCCAAATTAAGTGCGATAACTGAGATTCCTAATCCTAAGACTTCAACTTCTGAACCATCTTCAGCCAATGTCATAATAGATAATGTTGAAATCATTGGAGTGATGAATGCCCTAACTGCTTCTTGGAACATTGGGTTTTCACGTTCCCAATCAGCAATCGTTGGTGAGAATGAATAGTATAATTGGTTAAATCCAGTCATGAATGATGCACCAGATGCAGTACTCATTACAGTGTTATCTCTAATTTCTCTTAAGAATTGAACTTGTGGTGCTAATTCAGTTCCATATGCTGCAGTTGCAATCAAACAACCGCCTCCACTTGATTCTGGCTCATCAGTTTTGATTACTTGACAAACTCCATTTACTAATTCAGTTCCAGCTCCACATGTTGGTTCAGGTTCTGGGGTGGGTTCAGGTTCTGGTTCTGGCTCAGGTTCTGGCTCAGGTTCTGGCTCAGGTTCTGGCTCAGGTTCTGGCTCAGGCTCAGGTTCTGGGGTTGGTTCTGGTGCAGGAGCAGCATTACCACCAACATAATTTACTATTGCTTCACCTTTAGTTGGTCCATAATAGAAATTAACGGTGTATTCTCCAGCATTTTTCCATAGAGGTCCTCCACCAACAAGATTTAATTCAAAAGTGCCATCTGAACTTACACCGCCCATTACTTGACCAATTTGTACAATGCTATTATCAGGAGAAACTATTGTGAAAGTAAGTGCATGTCCTGCAGATTCATAATCTACAATGGTTCCAGAGATTATAATTGGATCTCCATTGCCAACACTTCCAGAACTAGATTCTGCTGTAATGAATGAGTTTGCTGCAAAAACAGGACCTGTCATTCCAAAAGTCATAATAGATATAGCTAATAATGTAAATGCAAAGAAACTGGTAACTTTCATTTTCATTTTGATTCATGGGTTGTAGGTATTTATGTATTTGATGAAAGAAAAATTGACCAGATTATACTAGAATTATACCTTTTTTGACCAAGTATTGAATTGACTTTAGAAACTCTTTTTCGGGGATTTGATCATTGGCCCACCACTTTGCAGTATTTTTGATCCAATCAGGAATTTTTTGTTCTAAGGAACTTCGTTCAGAAGGATCGATAGAAATTATTCCAGTTTCTATCAGATGTTCCAATCCACCAATAAATTCACCATCAGAAATATCATTTGAGGACCACCAACGAGCATTATTTTTCACCCAATCTGGCACATTTTCAGAAGATACTTCAAATGAAAGTGTTCCAAGATTTTTACCATCATAAGAAAGATTCACAAAGTATGTTCCAGGTAGTGTGTTTGCATGAACAGTGAACATGGAACGATAACCTCCACTATTACTTAGAGATGCACCAAAGTTTTGTTTTGTGCCATCAGGGTTTATCAGTTCTATGGATAAAGGAATCCCTCGCTTATGATTCTCAATACTTCCTGTCAAAATTACTTCTTTAGAAGTTCCTATTGTAGGAAGAATAACTTTATCATGACTTAGTTTTGCAGGAGTGTAATAAGATACAGAAGACTTTGAATCAAGTAAGCTGAAAATATTTGCATTTCCAGAAGCATCACGAGAGTCATAGTAGCGGACATCTAGACTGCCACCAGAAGTATAGATGAGTTTTGAGCCTGTTTTATCACAAATTTGAGATGGCATCTTGAAGACTCCTGTAAAGATTCCCGTGCTAGGACCTGTTTCTACAAGTGTAAATCCAGTGGATGCCAAACCACCATGTTCAACACCATTGACGGTACATCGTTTGTAACGAATGTCTTTGAGTTTAATCTCTAACAAAATTTCTCCATTTTTTCCTACAGTATCAACATTCTCAGAATTTGGATCATTAATTACTTGGTAGATTTCAACAGTATCACTTTTCAAATTAAGATCAGAGTCACTGAGGGTGATTGTTACTGGTTGACCAAATCGAAAAGTTGTTGAAGTTGTAGAAACAATTCCAGAATTTGTTGCAACGTCAGATTTACTTGTAGTAGTTGTTGTTACACCCACTGAATCTAAATCAGAATAAGAGATTGCAACACCTTCTTCTTCAATTAATCTATCAGTAATGATAATTTTTATTTTATCATCAATTGTTTGTATAGTCTGAATAAAATTAGTATCAAAAATATTTAGTTGGTTTGTAACTGCATACTCAAAAGTTCCTTCAAAAATAGATGAATTGTCTTGAGTTTCTTCTAATTCAAAACGATAGATAGAATTGTTAATGTTATCATTATTTTTTAATCCAAAAGAAAAAAAGTCAAAGACTATAGGTAGTTTATTTGATTCATTAGAAACGTCAACAGTATCTGAAGGATCAAAATCAATAATTAGAAAAACACTGCCGGTTTTTCCTCCTATGTCTTCCACATCTACATCATCTAGTTGAATAAATCCTTGAGAAGATTTTACTTCAGTATCATCAGCAATTACAATTTGAGCAGAATCACGAGTTCCAAATGCAAGGGCAAATGTGGTACTGCTAAAATCAGAAATTTGTAGTTCATTTTCAAAGGATCTTAAATCATAATTTATCCAGTTTGTGCCATTAGTATTAGATTTTGAAGAATCAATGAGAGATGAGGCTAGTGACGAGGCAGAAATACCCAAATTAATTGAAATCATATCAAATGAGGCATTAGAGACGTTTGAGGTATCAATTAGTAAAATATCAGAATTTGTGTCAGGAACTGAAGACTTTGCATCATCGCCACCGGGGATATTAGGAGAATTAGAATGAAATTCAACACTATGAGCATGCTCTAATGTAGTGGGATTTCCTATGGTGATTGTTGGAATAATTGCAGTGTCTCTAAAAACATCAAGATGATCTCTTGCACCACTATTGAGATTTTGATCAGGATCAGATAGCAATACAGGATATTCAGTTCCAGGCCTAAGTGAATCACCATTTCCAATTGTTAGAACGGGTTCACCATCAAAAGATACAGACGCGGTAGAGAATCCAGTAAGAACAGAGACAGATTGTTTATTGTATGTTATTTGTCCTGTCTGACCCCGAGGAGCATCATCTTTAATTCCAATTACAGATTGATCACTCGAATCAGAACTAGAGAAGATTCCAGAGTTTGGACCTTCTTCAACCAAAGTAACAATAGCTGAAAATGTATCGGTACCATCACTAACAGAAGAATTTGGTTGTTCATTGTTGGTTTTCAATTCAAGGATATTGCCAAGATCAAGAGATAGTTTTCCATTATCTTCAAACCCTAAATTAGAAAGATGAGGAATTAAATTTACTAATCCGGTGCCACCATTTGCATCATTATTTCCTGAATTATCATATGCTTGATAGAATGTTTTCGTTGTAGAATCTACATTGAAGGTCCAAGAGTCTTCATCAGTAGGATCTTGATTTAATTGAATGTCATTAAGAGTAAAAAATACTTCCGAGTTTTGAGGATAAAGATCTCTATCAAGTTCTAAAGAAATGTTTTGAATTTCATCATATTCAAGGTATACCTGTTGGGATGGACCACCAGGGTTGTATTCAATTATTACATCATCAAAAGAATAGAGTTGAATTAATGGCCACGCATCAGCATCTAATCCAATTTGACCAACAGATACATTGGAATTTGTGTTAATGGATTTTGCTTGTCTAACAACATTATTCAGATTTGCAGAATCGGTTGGGGAACCAGTACATTCAATAAATGAAGAATCGCCATTTGTAAAACCAACCAAGCCAGTAGAGCGTGGAACTGCAACACCATCAGTTTCAGAAAAGGAAGTTCCCAAAACAGAAGATGAAGTATCTCTACTACAGAAAACTCCAAAGTCCAATCCTTTGCCGGCTAAACCAACAGTAGCATCTGCAGTTTTTGCCTTGTCAACATTTGCAAAATATGCATACCAATGTCCATCTGAGGCTTGAACCATACGTAGTGTCTTACCATTTAGAGTAACATCAGGCTCTCCTTTGCCTTCATCAGTGTCAGAAATATTAGAATCTCGAATAACTACCTCAACTACCATAGAACCTGCGAAAATATTACCAAATTCTGAGTTTTCAGTAGAGACTGAAATATTTGGATTACCAGATGCTTCAACATTCATGAATGGAATTAGAATTAATAAAAAAAATCCTATCATAAATAGCCAATTTTTGTCCAATATCAAAAATGATGGTTCTTTCCAAATAACGTTATCGTATGATTGCTCCTTAGAAACTTGTAATACAAGATAGAAATGATTAGAAAATAAGGAAAATGTTTGTGCA
>REGH01000030.1 GCA_003702495.1 Candidatus Nitrosopumilus sp. | reverse complement strand
GCCAGCCTTTACTAATAGACCAACACATCGGTTCAGCCACTTACATAGAGACTATGCGCGATGAATCATTTTATTCATCAAAGTGGAATATACACGACTTGTACGATGATTTCATTTTTAATCATGCCTAGCGAAAGCTATGCATTTTTCATTATTTGAAATTCCCTAGTGAAAACTATACACGACTATTTACTTTGTTATCGAAAATAACACACAACCGTTTGTATTATATCGAATGAGATCGTAAACTGTACATGAAAACTGCAACAGCACTTAAGAAACTAAATCTGGATATTTCTGAATTTGAAGAACGTCTCTTTGATCATTCTGTTGTTGGAATTACTGATAACGAAGGTACTATAGTTTACGTAAACAAAAATTTCTGCAAGATTTCAAAATACCCTTCAGATGAATTAATTGGAGAAAATTTTCGTATCCTAAAATCTGATGAACATTCTCATGAATTTTGGGAAAAATTGTGGGATACAATTTCTTCTGGAAATGTGTGGGAAGGTGAAATTAAAAACAAAACAAAAGACAATTCTACGTATTGGGTAAAAACTGTAATTATTCCGATAACTGAAGGAAATTTAATCAAAAATTTTGTTTCAATACAAAATAATATTTCAAAAGAAAAAGAGATACAAAACAGACTTTTGAAAATGGAAGATGATCTTCTTAAACAAAACGTCACCTTGTTATCTCAAGTTGAAAAGAAAAGTGAAGAACTTGTTAAATCTGAAAGACTTGCAACGATTGGTACTATGGCAAGTAGAGTCGCACATGATTTGAAAAACCCTCTTACCATTATTCACACTTATGCTGATATGCTAACCCCTGAAATTCTTACAAAACTGGACATTCAAGACAGAGAAAAATGGTTTAGACTTCAGACATCAGTTTTAGATATGAATAGAATTATTGAAGATGTTTTGGATTTCGCAAGAACCACTGAAATAAAAAAGAAAAAGACTTCATTTTTGAGTGTCTTAAGATTGGCAATGAATCATGTCAAAACTAGTTATGGCATTACAATCAATTTACCTGATTCTGATGTCTCTCTCAAATGTGATGCAAGAAAGATGGAGGGTGTGATGTCTAACTTACTCAATAATGCCGTTCACGCAGTTGATGGTCAGGGTGAAGTAGATGTGGAAATCTCTTCTGACTCCAAAAATCTCATAGTAAAAGTAAAGGACTCTGGTCCTGGAATCCCTGAAAATGATTTAGAAAAAATTTTTGAGCCTATGTACACTACAAAAACCACTGGTACTGGCTTGGGATTGGTCATCTCTAAGAGTATTGTAGAACAACATGGAGGCACAATTTCAGTTAGTAACAAACCCACTACCTTTACCGTTATTGTACCTCTATCTTAGATTGTGGTATGGCTTATTCTTCTAACTCAATATCACTTTGAAGTTCTTTTGGTAACCCAATCCACCACTCTTTCTGGTTTTCAGACATCAAAAAAACAGATCGAAGGTTGGTAATAGATCTGTCGGTAAAATCTTCAGAGTAATTGTTAAAGAAAATTTGATTCTTTTAGTCCTTCAGATATGTAATGTCTGTAACATCTTGAACATGTTTAATTTTTACAACAATGGTGTCTCCTAGTTTGTTAAAAACTCGTTGTCTTTTTTGATTTGTTAAAACCCATCCTAAAACAACATCAAATGGTAACAAAAAGGATTTTCCAAAACTACTGATCAAAACTCCTTTTAAACTTGGATTTTTTCCATAGATGTTTGTACTTTTCAAATTGAGAATTTTTTTACCAATTGTTTGACCTGTTTTATATTCTAGAATTACCCAATAAACAAAAAACAGGATACTAGTTGGAATATACTCCCCATTCTCTATCCAAAAACTACTTTCTTCAAATTCATAATTAATACTTCCAAACGATGCAAAAATTATTCCCGTTGAAATTACTGAAACTATAAAAAAATCAATTAACCATGCAAAAAATCTATCCGACCATTTTGCAAGAATGATCTTTGAATTATTCATGTGCTAATTAATTAAGTCAAATTAATAAAACATGTTAATCATTAGCTAACATAACTCACAACACATTTGATTTATGTCCCATCAATTATCCAAAAACATGAAAGCAAAATTTGCAACATCTTGTGTCTCTTGTGGTGACAAAATTCAACCAGGAAAAGAGATCTCTAAAAACAGCGATGAAAAATGGGTTCACAAGCACTGTGCTGAGGACTCTGAAGGATTGCCCTAGAAATTAATATGACTCTGTTCAATTAATTTTGAATTTATTTTTGGTATCGATAAACCCTATTGATGTATTCTTGTGGACCTTTCGTAGAAACGAAAAAGACACTGTAAATCTCTACAACACACTATCTCCTGTTATGCAACTTGCAACTGGCGGAACTATGCTCAATTTTGGATATTGGACAAGTGAACATGCTGAACCAATCCCTGCCCAAGAGAATCTGTGTATGATTTTTGCAAATCTTGCTGAACTAGACTCTGCAAAACATGTAGTTGATGTGGGGAGTGGACTATCTGCACCATCCCATCTCTGGCAGCAAAAATTTCCAGAAATCTCGTTGTATGATGTAAACATAAATTTCTCCCAACTCTCTTATGGAAAAAAACAAAAAATTGAATTTCTAAATTCTTCTTCAACAAAACTTCCTTTTGCAAATGGTTCTGTAGACCGTGTTTTGGCATTAGAATCTGCACAACACTTCAAACCACTCTCTGATTTTATTTCCGAATCCAAAAGAGTATTGAACTCCAACGGGTTGCTTGTGATGGCCATTCCTGTAACTCTTGGAAATTCTTCTATCAAGGATTTAGGTATGCTAAAATTTACTTGGTCTTCTGAACATTATTCTTTTGATGATGTTAAAAACACTATCAAATCATATGGCTTTTCAATTGTAGAAGAGAAACTAATTGGAAATCATGTTTATGATCCACTTGCAGATTACTATATTCAAAATAGATCAAAACTCAAAAAATCTATTTTAGAAAAGTACCCCAACTATGTTGAAAATATTTTGTGCAAATCAATTATCAAAATGAAAGACTCTTCTGAAAAAAAAATTATTGATTATGCTCTTCTAAAATGTATCCCAGAAACTATACAATGAGAATTCTATTCTCAATCATGTGTTCTAATGCTTGAATGTATTCATCTTCAGAAGTCAATCCATCTGTGAACCACATGGCAGTTGTCTTCCACCATGAGGGAATTTTCAAGCCATGATATTGCACTCCTTCTGATTTTTCAAACACATTAGTGCTGAGGACTGATGATTTTTCCCAGTTTGTGGTTATCTCTGTCTTCTCAAATTTTTCAGATAGTAATAGTCCTGTCTGTTTGTCAATTACTATGACCTTAGTCTTGTCTTGAGTCTCTGCAACCATTCCCTCTCTCAACAAATTTCCAATTGGATATGTTGCGATTCCATATACCTTATACTTTTGATCTACCACATCTCCAATCTCTATGGGTATTTTGTATAGAAATTTCTCTGTCATGCAACATTTTTCATCTATTGGAATTCTTGAATTTTCATCAAGTAAAAACTGGTGATTTTTTATTCCTTCTTCAGAGATAATTCTTGAATTAATTGTAATTCCATTTTCGTCAATCTTTTCTACTTCAAACTTTTCGGTAATTGTATTTCCAAATTTACTGGTGTGAGAGTATGTAACATAATCTGTTTCTTTTGCACAAAATCCATCAACACACAATCTTTGACTAGTGTTATCGACAATCTTTGGAGAAACTATGTTGTTTTCTATTAGTGCTCTTACACTATATGCATAAAGACTGTCTTTATAATCCCCATTTGTCCATCGTATAGTATCCTGTATTACCCATGCTGGCATTGTGGTAAATTTTGTAATGTGACGTTCCTTGAGGAAGCTAGAATCTCCTAGATACTTTTCAATTTCTGCAATCAAAACAATATCTCTTGCTTGATGGGTACTGCTCCACGCTATATGATTATACAAAATAGCACATGCTCTGAGATTTGGATATTGAGGATGTAGATCAACCAATCCGTCTAGACCAAATAACTCGTATTCTTCGTAGAAAAACTCACAGAATTTTAAAATGTCTTCAGGGGTTTGAACTGAGAAATCTGGCTGGTGCGCAAACACGCTTTGGGCACTAACAGTTCCTAAAACCACGACTAATATGATTAGAATTATTCCTATTTTCAATAATGTTATTTTTCAGTTTTTGCTTATTAATTTCATGTAAAAACTTGTTCAACTTTGTGACCAATTTGGAATTTTTTTAAACTGATAAAATTGACTAGGTTTTTATTTTTGATATGCTAAATTATCTTATCATGACTAATTCTGATGGTACCTTGAATCTATATGCTGAAAAATGTAAAAAATTACTAGATGAATCAGAAATTAGATTTGCTGGAATTGTTGATAAAGATGGAAAATTGATTTCAGGGGGCTTCAAAGAAGGATTGACTCCTTATGAGGGCGATGAGACTAGACTTCAGTCATTCTTGGAATTTGTATCAAAGGCATCTATTAGGAAAGAATATGATGAAAGTTTAGGACCTATCAACTATTTAGCTGCAAGACGAGACAAGGCAGTTCTTGTTAGTTTTCCATTTCCTATAACTCAGATTTTACTGCTGATTTCTGCAGAACCTACTGCAAACATTGAAAATTTGGCTAAAAAAGTGGTTGAAATTTTTACTGATGTTTCCAAAAAAATGACTGGAACTTAAAATCAATATCTTCCTTTACAACAAATGGTTTTAATTCTGTCAATACATTACAATTTTTGAATTGAAAGCAACATTTGGTGCAGGATGTTTTTGGCATGTTGAAGATTTACTTAGTAAAACAAAAGGTGTAAAATCTACCCAAGTTGGTTACATTGGAGGGAATCTTCCAAACCCTACTTATGAAGAAGTATGTACTGATAGGACAGGACATGCCGAAGCAGTCGAAGTTGAATATGATCCTAATGAAATCTCCTATGAAGAACTATTGGATGTTTTTTGGAATAATCATAACCCTACAACACTAAATCGCCAAGGTCCTGATGTTGGAATACAATACCGCTCTGCTATTTTCTATCATGATGAAAAACAAAAAGAGATTGCAGAAAAATCAAAATCACAACTTGAATCTTCTGGAAAATTTAATGACCCTGTCGTTACTGAAATAACTCCTGCCCCTACATTTTACAAAGCAGAAGAGTATCATCAAAAATATTTCAAAAAGAATGGATTCTGAATTACTTTACAATGAGAACTGGAATCTTTGCTGTATGTATGACATAGTTTGAAACACTTCCAAAGAACAACTCCTTTGCTGAACTTCTTCCACGTGAACCAATTACTATCATGTCAAAGTTCTCTTTACCTTGTGCAAGCTTGACGATATTATATCCAATGTCTCCTTGCATCATTTTTTCTTTGAATACAATGCCATTTTTTGCTGCCAAAGTTTTGGATTCTTCCATAATTTTTTTCACTTCTCTGTTGAGTGATTTTTCAACAGATCCAACTCCTCTGAATTCAGAGTGTGGGGGAGCATTAATTGAGAATACGCCTGTGAGCGTTGCCCCACACTGCCTCGCAAGTGAAATTGCCATTTCCAAACCTCTTTGGGAGTTTTTTGAACCATCTAGGGGTACAAGAATTTTAGAGATTGTCTTCTTTATCACATAATCCCCCCATCTTTCATCCTAAAAAAGATACTCACAGAGGGTTAATCTCATTTTTCTAAAAAATCAAAATTTCCATGATCGGTAAATTAACCAAAACTTATCTACTCATAACAATTGAAGCTAAAATAATGCAAGAGAAATTTATTGACATTGATGGGCACAAGATTCGTTATCTTGAATCTGGAAATTCTGATAAAACATTAGTTCTAATTCATGGACTAGGTGCCTCTGCTGAAAGATGGGATCAAGTAATACCATTCTTTGCAGAAAAATTTCGTGTAGTGATACCTGATCTAATTGGATTTGGATATAGTGATAAACCTCTTGCTGATTATACCATAGATTTTTTTTCAAATTTTCTTAAAGATTTTTTGGAATCTACAAATATTCCTAGTACTAATTTAATTGGTTCATCTCTTGGAGGTCAAATTACAGCTGAATTCACTGCCTCAAATCCCCAGACTGTTGAAAAACTAATTTTAGTTTCTCCATCTGGAATGATGAAACAATCCACTCCTGCTTTAGATGCCTACATTATGGCTGCTTTATATCCAAATCCACAAACTGCAAAAAATGCATTTGAAATGATGGAAGGTTCTGGAGAAAGTATTGATGAGCGGATTGTAAATGGTTTTATCGAAAGAATGACACTTCCCAATGCAAAACTAGCATTCATGTCTACTGTACTTGGTCTAAAAAATGCTGAAATTATCACAAAAAAACTGTCTTCCATATCGACACAAACTATGCTAATTTGGGGAAGTGATGATCCTGTAATCCCTATACACCATGCAGATGATTTCGTGACCTCTCTCAAAGATTGTCGTTTTGTTCGAATGGATAGTTGTGGTCACACTCCTTATGTTCAACAACCCCGAGTGTTTTCTGAAAAAGTCTTGGATTTCTTAGGTTATAGTTAGGTGCACTTAAATACCAGTTAACTCCAATAACTACCAATGAATGGTAATGATAACCAATATGATCCAACAACTATGTTTAAAGATTGGATCCAAAAAAGCGGACGAGCTCAAGCAGAGTTTATGAAAAATTTTGGTGCTTTGATGACTAATCAAACCAGCAAAACATTCAATCCACTTGATACCCTCAAAGAAGTTTCCGATAACACTAGACAAGCCCAATCAAACATGATGGAAAACATGACTTCTATGCAAAACAAGAGTATGGATACTATGTTTAGCATTGGACAAATGCTTCCATCTTTCATGAATTGGGGTGCATACAAAACTACCATTAGCAGTAATGGTAGAATTTCCATTCCAGAGGCAGAACGTAATGCCCTTGGATTAGGCGAAGGTGACTTGGTTCAAGTCATTGTTCTTCCAATAGCAAAAAAATCAAAAGCTAGGGAGGTGAAAAATTGAGTAAGAACGAACAGACACAATCAAATCCAAAAGATCTATTTTCTGTATATCACCAAAACGTAGATAAATTCTTCAATGGTATTAGAACATCAGTACCCCAGTATCATCAAGCAATTACAAACGTACAACAGGAATTCATACAAGTTTATGAAAACATTGCAGATTCAACCTTAACACTACAAAAAGAATTTGCAAAGAAAGCAGGTATTGCAGCAAACATTCCTGAAGCTACAATCAAAGTAATGCAAGATACCACCGAAGAAATCGTAAAGGCTACATCAATTCAAAACCAAGTTACCCTTGCAACCATTGATGCAACACAACAAAACATTAAGACCTTTAACGACAATGCAAAATCATTTGCTGAGTTAAACAGAAACATTCTACAATCTTGGATTTCTGTATTCACAACAAAGAACAACTAGTGGCGAATCTAATTTTTTAATTTTTTCTTTTTTTATTTTATGATCTTTCAGCTAACCACTGTCCTAACTCAGGTAAAACCTTCTTTTGAGATAGTGAACTTGCAATCATACCCACATGTCCTGTGGGATACATTCTCAAAGTTTTGTCTTCACTGCCTACTGCATAATGGAGAGGCATGCTGCACTCGGGAGATACTAGGTGGTCTCCCACTGCAACCTGTGTAAAAATTGGCATGTCTATCTTTTTCAAATCTACTAGTTGCCCTTCTATGTACATCTTATTTTGAATTAGCAAGTTGTCCTGATAGATATCTTTGATCCATTGTTTGAATAATTCTCCTGGAATTGGTGGAGTATCTCCTAACCACTTTTCAACTCTAAGGAAACTGTCGACGAATTTCTTGTTTTCAATATTTTTGAAAAAATTCACATATTTTTCAATTCCTTGTTCAAATGGTTTGAGAACTGAAAAAGCATAGTACATGAATTCTGGAGGCATATTTCCAATAGTCTCTACCATTTTATCAACATCCATGTGTTTTGCTAAATTACTAATGACCGTAGTATCCCTCCAACCGTCAATTACAGGCGCAGTTGCTATGTAATTTTTGACACTTTCAGGATGCAATGATGCATATGTTGTTGCAATCGTTGCTCCTGTGCAATATCCTTGCAATGATATTTTTTCAGTAGATGATTCATTTTTAATATATTCTACATATGTGTCTAGATACCCATTTACATAATCATCAAAATCCAGATATTTGTCCATGCTAGTTGGGGTTCCCCAGTCAAGCATGTAGATATCAAATCCCTGTTCCAGCAAGTTTCTCACCCAACTTTTCTCAGGTTGTATGTCTAAAATATGAAATCTGTTAATTAACGCATATGAAATCAATAATGGAGTCTTGTGTTGTTTTTCTGTAAATGGCTTGTAATGTAATAGGCGGGTCTTATCCATTTGTTGCACTATATCGTGTGGTGTGACCTCTAAACTAATTTCGTCTGGTGCAGAAACAAGCTTTGGAGCTTCAATTACATTTTTTCCAAATTTTAAAATCGCTTCAATAATTTTTGGATCTACTTTTGATTCACTCTGCATTTTTTTTCATCTCCCTTTTCTTTAACTCTAATTCTAATTTCCCAACTCTTTTTTTCAACGAATGCATCTCTTTGTACACTTCATCAATCTCCTCTTTACTTGGAAGATTTACTGATTGTAGTATTACATTTGTAATATTGTTCCAATGTTTTGTTAATTCTAATTCTTTTGAAACCAGTTTTCCATAATTATCTCCAAATTTCCCTGAATCAAATAGTTCTGTAAAGTCATTATCAAAAATATCGATCCAAATTCTTTTGACTGCCTCTATTTGTTCAATGTCGTGAGGAATTTCTGGTGCTTTGAGATTGACTTTCTTTTGTGCATCTGTCCATGTATCTGCAAGTTGCTTGTAGTATTCTGTAAGGTGCTTGTTAAATTCCATCAAATCTTCGTTAATTTCAATTAGTTCAGTTGATATTTTCTTAGAATTTGCAGCAAATGCCCTCATAGGTCCAATTGATGCTAATGCTTGTGGTTTACTTGACATCAGGTGAATGATATCTGTCCAGAACAGCGAGAGATGTTTGTAGTAATCTGTAATGTCTTTACTTGATTCTGATTGCATAGAGACCTATTGAAAACAGATCGCAATAAATAGTTCGCTTAAGTAATTAGACAAATGGAAAACGTCGAAGAACTTGAGAAACTTTGCAAAAAAATAACAAAATTGGATCCAAAGATGCGTTCTGCCAGGCTCATTAACAGTAGAGGTCATCTTATCGCTGGAGGCATGAAGGAGGGATTGATGTCACTTGAGGCACAAAAACAAGATGAAATGATGTTCATGGAATTGGCATTACGTGTTCGAATGAGACACGAATTTGATAAAGAATTTGGCATAGTTCATTTCTCAATGTCTTATCGTGACAAAGTAATTGTAATGAGTTTTCCATTATCTGGTGATGATGTTTTGTTAGTTTCTTGTGAAAAAGATACTAACTTTGGGAAAATCCCCTTCAAGATTCTCAAACTTATTGAACCTTTGAAAAATTCCCCGATGAAGACCTTCTAAACATAACAACTTAATTCTACTCTACATCGCTTCATGTATTGTCTCAAGAAGTTAGTTGGTCTGAAATTGAAACTATAGTGAAAAGACTTTCTAGAGAGATTTCAAAATTACCTCAAACCTTTCCAAGCATAACTACTGTTAGTAGAGGCGGATTAATTCCTGCACGTTTAATTGCAGATCAATTGGATATCAAGAAAATCTTTGTGGATAAAAAGAAAATAAACTCTAATTCTTTGTTTGTTGATGATATTTTTGATACTGGAGATACCTTTAATGAAATAATTAAACGCGTTGATATTCCTTCAAAATTAATTTTCGTAACACTATTTGCACGACGTGGAAAACAATATCCTAAACAATTACTCTATGGCAAAAAGACAAACAATAATGCATATGTTGTATTTCCTTGGGATAAATTAGAGTTTGAACGTTCAAAGAAATAATTTCTAGTCGTTAATTATCTTTCGTAATCCTGCACATCTATTTCTAATAGTAACTTCAGTTACTCCTGATGCTATGGATATGTCTTTTTGAGATTTCACTTCGCCTGTACTGATACATGCAAGATAAAGTGCTGCGGCTGCTATTCCCATAGGGTCTTTTCCTGCCACTACTCCCATCTTCTTTGCCTCGTTCAGAATTGCAATTGCTTTACGTTTACTTTTTTCACTAAGTTCTGCAATACTTGCAATTCTTGAAACACCTTTTACAGGATCAACCACTGGCATTTTTAGTTCTAATTCTCTGAAAATCAATCTATAACATCTAGCAACATCTTTTCTTCTGATGTTGATTCCTTTTGCAACATCATCTAGTGTTCTTGGTGTTTCTGTATTTCTACATGATGCATAAAGACATGCTGCAACTAATCCTTGGATTGAACGACCTCTGACTAGTTTTTTCTCCATTGCTTTTCTGTAAATGTAAGCTGCCTTTTCAATGACTGCATCAGTTAATGCTAGTTTATCTTTCAGTTTGTCCATTTCATTTAGTGCTTGTCTAAGATTTCTATCTGCTGATGAATGTGCTTGACTTCTGCTGTCCCAGGTTCTTAATCTTTCAATTGAACTTTTAACACTTGCAGATAGTGGTTTTCCTGTTGAGTCTTTGTTTGCAGTACCGATTACTGTTGACAATCCCATGTCGTGCATTGTAAGTGATGTTCCTGCACCTGTTCTTGCTTTGTTTCCCTCATCATTTGAGAAAGAACGCCATTCTGCACCTGTGTCTGCAATTTTATCTGATACAACAAATCCACATTTTCCACAAAACAATTCTCCGGTATTTTCATCTGTAATCATTTTCTTGTCGCCACAGGCTGGACATTTTGATCCTGTGATCATATGATTTCTAAGCATAATATTGTGAATTTCCTACTTACCTTATTATCCATTTTACCTAATTTCTACCGGTTATTCGTGTGTAGGTAAAGCTAATTGGCTATAGCTGAAGCTAATTTAATTTTTAATAAAATAGATTGTTAGGATCTAACTAAGCAGACAATATGCGTATGATGGTGTAAATGATGGATACATTATACTAGTCCTATCATCAACATGTTTCAAACCAATTGAATGACCCAACTCATGAGTCATAATTGTCTCTACACTCTTTACGTCATACAATTGAAAACTTCCATCACAGTTGTAATCTCCCAACGTAACTTCTACAACCCCTTTACCTAAATGGGCATGTCCTAAAACACCGTCTCCTATATTTCGAACCACCCATGTAACCCAAACATTTGCCTCATGTTTCAAATTTGTTATTTCAAATTTCATTTTTGCTTTTTGATTATTTGTTGATAATTCCTGTCCTTCCCAAAATGCAAATGAATCACCAAGTGTACTTACATGATCTAATGGTAGACCAGAGGGTTGTTCATTAATAAAAACTTTGTAATAGATAATGTAAGTGTCATCAACAATTTCGTATGTCGGATCTGGGAAACTAGTAGATGCTTTTTTCACCTCTTCTTCAAAATTCCACTTCACATAATCTCTTAGGAATTTTTTAATTACGTCTTGACTGGGATTTGGATATTCTATGTAACGTTTCTCTTTTGATATGTTATTTGAAATGTCTCTTAGATACTTTGTAAATAAATAAAATTCATGTTCTAACTCTTCTTGTGTTTTTTGTGTTATCTCATCTGTTTTGATGACAATTAACCCATTTTCAATCATGTATTGTATTCCTTTAACAAATGCGTCATCATCAATTTGGCCGTCTGCCCACCAACCTGCAGTATTTTTTATCCACTCCGGAATTTTCTCCTCAGAAGTACCTTGGGATTCTACATGTGGAATTTGGATGATTTTATTATTGATCATAAATATCAATGCTGATGCAAACTCTGAATCATCAATACCCCCTGTTGTCCACCATTTTGCTATTGGTTTAACCCAGTCTGGTATTGATGGTGCTGGTTGGTTCTCTAAACCTTCTGGCTTATCTGTAGGTGTGTATGGATATTTTGCAACTACTTTGTCTATGAATTCCTTGTAATTTTGAATGACTGTGCTGTTTGGTTTCTCTTTTAGGGCTTTTTCAAAATATGATGTTGCTTCTTGATATTCTCCTAAATTACCAAACCCAACACCCATACCAGCTAATGATATGACATCATTTGGTCTGTATTGCAATACTGTGAAAAATTGCTCTAATGATTTTTTATGATCTCCCATATTGCTATGCGCAATACCTTTCATCTTTAGAGTAGAGATGTTGTTTGGCGCAATTTCCAAAATATCGTCGTAAATTGTTATGGCTTGATTGTAATTTCCATTTGAGAAAAACTCCATTGCTTGATTAAACATTATTTC
>REGH01000076.1 GCA_003702495.1 Candidatus Nitrosopumilus sp. | reverse complement strand
CAATTATTGAGATAATTGCTACTGCTAGAATCATGGCTGCGATTGTACCAAATTCTGGGACTACAAAGGTACCGATTATTTCAATCTCTTCAGCCCCTGCTGGGAATGCTATGGTGAGTGTTCTGTCAGTAGATGTGATTGTTTCATCAAAGTCTACTTCTTCTCCGTCAACTAGGACGAAAAAGTCGTCATCTGCACCATTAATTGTGGCATCTAAAACTGATC
Source organism: Candidatus Nitrosopumilus sp. (assembly GCA_003702495.1). Classification (GTDB taxonomy): domain Archaea; phylum Thermoproteota; class Nitrososphaeria; order Nitrososphaerales; family Nitrosopumilaceae; genus Nitrosopumilus. The sequence goes on along the minus strand of REGH01000076.1, from coordinate 3,296 downwards.
TAGGGATTGTTACAGTGATTGAACCGTCTTCCATGGCATCAATTGAGATGATCAGAGAATTTGCATCCGCATCAGGTATGATTCCAAGCAATTTTGCGCCCGCAATCTCGTATCCTATCAAATCAGATGAACCCTGAACTGAAACGGTTGTTTCAGTTACTTCAGAAGTCATAGTTTCTGTTGGGTTTTCTACTGGAGCAGTAGAACCACCAAATTCAAAGGATGTTGTAGATGCTCTATTCTCATTACCATATTGAACAGTAATTGTATAAGTTCCCTCTGCTCTCATCAATGAACCTCCAGCAGTAATTTCTGTACTGAATTTCTTATCTGCGCCAACTGTTAGTTGTGCAATAGATACCATGTTTCCATTAGGAGCTTTTACAATGAGACTTACAGGAGTTCCTGCATAAAGATCTCTAACTTCACCTGTTACCATGATTACTTCGCCCTCTGAATAGGCTGTTTTATCAGTAGTAACAACAATCGTATTTTGTATTTGTCCAAATGCTGGTGCCATACCAATACCTGCAACTAGAATTGCTGATAATGCAAACACCATCAATTGTGATTTCATTGATTATACGCCTGAATTTTTCCTATTTAAGGTTGTGAAAAGATTATTTGACAAAATAGAAAAATCACTAATTTTTTAACGAATTTCAGATTAGATATATATTAACCTGAGCGTGAGATTTTGACAGTTTGTGTGTATTCATTACTGTTACATTTAATGTTCGACGTGGAGGTTTTGTAAATGGCAACTAAGAAAAACCAAATTCTTGTACCTGACCACATCTATGTTCCAAAACATGAAATCATTTCAAAACAAGAAGCCGAAGAAGTTTTAAAAAAATACAATTGTAAACCAACCGAATTACCATTAATCTTTGTAAACGATCCTGCAATTTTGGGACTTGGTGTAAAACCTGGTGATATGATAAAGATCACAAGAAAAAGTCCAACCGCTGGAGAAAGTCTCTATTACAGATACGTGGTGGAAGTTTAGATGGCAGATCCTTCAACCAAACGTTGGCCAGTAATTCAAGATATCTTGAAGAGAGAAGGTATTGCACGTCAACATCTAAACTCATTTGATGAATTTTTAGAAAGAGGATTACAAAGTATAATCAACGAAGTTGGTCAGATTGATATTGAAAATGCTGAATACCCTTACAAAATTCAACTAGGAAAAGTAAAACTCCAACAACCAAGAATGATGGAACTTGATGGTTCTATTACTCACATCACTCCGGCAGAAGCTAGATTGAGAAATGTATCTTATTCTGCACCTGTTATGATGGAAGCAAGTGTTGTTGAAGATGGAAAAATTCTTGAATCAAGATTTGTCCATATCGGTGATGTTCCGGTTATGGCAAAATCAAATGCATGCATATTGCACAATTTCTCTACACAAAAATTAGTTGAGCATGGTGAGGACCCAAATGATCCTGGTGGTTACTTTATCATCAATGGTTCTGAGAGAGTCATTGTTGGACTGGAGGATCTATCATACAACAAAATCATTGTAGATAGAGAAACCGTTGGTGGAAACATTGTTCACAAAGCCAAAGTATATTCTTCAATTGTTGGTTATCGTGCAAAACTTGAACTTGTTATGAAAAATGATGGATTAATTGTAGCAAGAATTCCTGGTTCTCCTGTTGACATTCCAGTAGTTACTTTGATGAGAGCACTTGGATTAGAATCTGACAGAGAGATTGCCGCAGCAGTTTCTTTGGTAGATGAACTCCAAGATGAACTTGAAGCATCTTTTGAAAAAGCAGGAGATGTTCCAACTGCAAAAGATGCAATTGTTTACATCAGTAAGAGAATTGCACCAGGAATGCTTGAAGAATTCCAGATTAAACGTGCTGAAACTTTACTTGATTGGGGTCTTTTACCTCACTTGGGTAAACATCCTGAAAACAGAAAAGAAAAGGCACAATTTTTGGGAGAAGCAGCTTGTAAATTATTAGAACTAAAACTTGATTGGATTAAACCTGATGACAAAGACCACTATGGAAACAAAGTCATCAAATTTGCAGGACAGATGCTTGCAGACTTGTTTAGAACTGCATTTAGAAATCTTGTCCGCGATATGAAATATCAATTAGAGCGTTCTGGACAAAAACGTGGAATTAATGCAGTAGCTGCTGCAATACGTCCTGGAATTATTACTGATAAACTAAACAACGCAATTGCCACAGGAAACTGGGGTAGAGGTAGAGTCGGTGTTACTCAATTACTTGATAGAACAAACTATCTTTCAACCATTAGCCACCTTAGAAGAATTCAATCTCCACTTAGCAGAACACAACCAAACTTTGAGGCAAGAGACTTGCATGCAACACACTTTGGTAGAATCTGTCCAAGTGAAACCCCTGAAGGTTCTAACTGTGGCCTTGTAAAGAACTTGGCATTATCTGGAATCATTTCTGTAAACGTACCATCTGAAGAAATTGTAGAGAAACTCTATGATCTTGGAACTGTTCACTTCTTTGATGCAAAAGAAGATTTGAAGAAAGATGGAACTAGAATCTTTGTTGATGGTAGACTAATTGGATACTACAAAGATGGTGAACAACTTGCAGAGTCTCTTAGAGACTTGAGAAGAAACTCAAAGATTCACCCACACGTTGGAGTGTCATTTCATAAATCTGAAATTGAAGGCTCTACTCGAAGACTATACGTTAACTGCAATGCAGGACGTGTCTTAAGACCATTAATCATAATCAAGGATAACAAACCATTACTTACTGCTGATTTACTAGATAAAATCTCAAAGAAACTCATCTCATGGACTGACCTTTTGAGAATGGGTGTCTTAGAAATGATTGATGCAAATGAAGAAGAGAACTGTTATGTCACACTAGATGAGAAAGACACAAAGAAACACACACACCTCGAAGTTTTCCCACCAGCAATTCTTGGTGCAGGTGCTTCAATCATTCCATATCCTGAACATAACCAGTCTCCAAGAAATACATACGAGTCTGCAATGGCAAAACAGAGTTTAGGATTCTCAACTCCAATGATGAACACCAGTACATATGTTAGACAACACTTTATGCTATATCCACAAGTTCCAATTGTTAACACAAAAGCAATGAAACTTTTGGGATTAGAAGACAGACCTGCAGGTCAGAACTGTGTAGTTGCAGTACTCCCATTTGATGGTTACAACATTGAGGATGCAATTGTTCTTAGCAAGGCATCAGTTGATAGAGGATTAGGAAGAACATTCTTCTTTAGAATCTATGATGCTGAAGCAAAACAATATCCTGGTGGAATGC
>REGH01000029.1:8730-12576 GCA_003702495.1 Candidatus Nitrosopumilus sp. | reverse complement strand
AAGAAACGTCAAAGGTTCTGTTAGATTAGGAGAAATTCTAATGCTAAGAGAAACAGAGAGAGAAGCAAAGAAGATCAAATAGGTGAATTGAATGAGTCTTTTAGTTAAACCATGTAATTTCTGTAACCGACCAGTTGCAAAAGGTTCTGGTACAATGCTTGCAAAAAATGATGGAACTGTTTTGTGGTTTTGTTCAGCAAAATGCAAAAAGAATGCTCTAGAACTAAAACGTGATCCCAGAAAATTCAAGTGGACAAAGAAATATGTCAAAGGCGGAATTAGAAAGAATTAGAATTGACTGAAAAATCATTATTCATTGTAAAACCAGATGCAGTATCTAGAAATCTAGTCGGTGAAGTTATCTCTAGATTTGAAAGAAAAGGATTCAAAATTTTGAAATTAAAGATGTTTACATTTACACAAGAACAAGCAGAAAACTTCTATGGTGTTCATAAAGACAAACCATTCTTTGGGGAACTAACATCATTTATCACATCCGGACCAGTGGTTGCAGCAATTATTGAAGGCAATAATGCAATTGCAACTACTAGAATAATGATTGGAGCAACAAAATCCTTTGAAGCAGCACCTGGTTCTATTCGAGGTGACTTTGGATTAGGATTTAGTGAAAATATTATTCATGCATCAGATTCACAAGAAAGTTTTGATCACGAATCGAGGGTAGCATTTGAGTGATCTGATTTGCAAATTCGTCAGCCCATAGTGGCAGTTCTTGGTCACGTAGACTCTGGTAAAACATCATTATTAGATAGAATTCGTGGAACTGGTGTTCAAGGTCGAGAGGCTGGAGGAATCACGCAACATATTGGTGCAAGTTTTCTGCCCACTGAAACAATCAAAGAAACCTGTGGTCCACTATACAAGAAACTCGAACAGTCAGAAAACAAAGTTCCTGGAATTTTAGTTATTGATACTCCTGGACACGAAGTCTTTACAAATCTACGTTCTCGTGGAGGTTCTGCTGCTGATATTGCAATTTTAGTAGTTGATGTTAATCGTGGTTTTCAACCACAAACAAATGAAAGTTTGAAAATCTTACAGAGCAGAAAGGTCCCTTTCGTTGTAGCACTAAACAAATGTGATCAAATCTCTGGATGGAGAAAATCTGAGACATCTTTTATCTCCCAAGCAATCAAAGAACAAGATGCATCTATTCAAGCTGATCTTGATCAAAAAATCTATGATGTGGTGGGAACACTTTCAGTTTTAGGCTATCAGTCTGAGGCATTTTATCGTGTAAAGGACTTTAAATCTGAAATTGCAATTGTTCCAATCTCTGCACGTTCTGGTGTTGGAATTCCAGAACTTCTTAGTGTTTTAGTGGGTTTGACTCAACAATATCTCCAAAAAAGACTAGATCAAGAAGAAAAAGATCCTCGTGGAATTGTTTTAGAAGTAAAAGATGAAGTTGGATTAGGACAAACTGCAAATATTATCCTAATTGATGGTTCTATTAAAAAAGAAGATAGCATAGTTGTAGCAAAACGTGATGGTGTAATTGTAACAAAACCAAAAGCCTTGTTATTACCTAAAGCACTTGATGAAATGCGTGATCCTCGTGATAAATTCAAACCTACTCCTCAAGTAGATGCAGCAGCTGGACTAAAGATTGCATCACCCGAACTTGAAGGCGTTCTTCCAGGAAGTACACTTTATGTTGCAAGAAATGATGATGAGATTACAAAATACACCAATCTCATTGAATCTGAAATGAAATCCATGTTTGTGGATACTGAAACTAACGGAATTATTTTAAAATGTGATACTATTGGTTCTCTTGAAGCCATAGTTGAGATGCTCAGACGCTCACAAGTACCTGTAGCCAAGGCTGACATTGGCCCTGTGAATAGACGTGATGTAATTGAAGCAAAGGCAATTAAAGAAAAAGACAGACATTTGGGAATTGTTTTGGCATTTAATGTCAAAGTTTTACCTGATGCAAAAGAAGAATCAGAAATTAGTCATATCAAAGTCTTTGAAGATAAAGTAATCTATAGTTTGATTGATAACTATAATGCTTGGGTTGAAGAGGATACTACACATCAAGAAGATGCAATATTTTCTGAATTAACTCCTGTTTCAAAATTTACTTTTCTAAAAGGGATGGTATTTAGAAATAACAACCCTGCAGTTTTTGGAATACGTGTAGATGTTGGAAATCTCAAACATAAAATTCCATTTATGAATTCTGATGGACGTAAAGTTGGATATATACACCAACTTCAACATGATAAAAAAACAGTTACTTCAGCTAAAGCAGGTGATGAGGTTGCATGTTCAGTTCAAGATGTTACCATTGGAAGACAACTTTTTGAAGAAGAAGTGTTTTACACATTTCCCCCCTCCCATGAAGCAAAACAACTACTAAACAAATTCATGCATAAACTAACTACTGAAGAACAAGAAGTACTAAATGAGATAGTTGAAATTCAAAGAAAGAAAGAAGCTGCTTATGCTTACTAGTTTACTGTGAATGTTTCTGACAAATCATATTGATTCCAGGAGCTCCCACCGCTCCCATCATCTTATCTACAATTTGTCCTGATTTGAACATGATAAATGTTGGAATTGATTGTACTGAAAATTTCATTGCAATGTTTTGATTATTGTCTACATTAACTCTTGCAAATTTTACTTTGGGATATTTTTTTGATAGGCTCTCAAATACTGGATGCATCATCTTGCATGGACCGCACCATTCTGCCCAGAAATCAACTAATGTTGGATTTTCAGCCAAAATTGTCTGGTCAAAATTAGAGTCATTCAAATCAATAATTCCAGGCTCAACTTTAGGCTGGTTTTGCTGTTTTAGCATCTCTTCAAGTTTTCTTTGTTTAATTTTCTCAATTTCTGGGTCTTCAGACAATATAATGTTAAAATTTTTTTCTACTAAAAAATCTATGTTGAAGGATTACTCATCAGCTGATTTGACAGGAATTGCTTCATATCTTCTTGATTTGCAAATTGGACATTGATCGATATATTTTGTAAAACTAACAGAAGTATATGCGATTCCACAATCTCCGCAAATTCGAAGATTTCTACTTAGCTTCCCCATATTGAATATCAAAAAGTATTATGATTAAAACCTAACTCGTCTTAATTTTCTTATTCCAAAAAACAACATAGCTGGTGCTGCGAAGTACATTCCAATGTTTATCAATATGACACTAATTCCATATCCCATTACTTGTGATTCTGATTCTGCATATTCCATTATTGATAATGATGACAACAATGGTGTGATTCCTATCTTAATTGCTTCTTTAAACATTGGATTTTCTCTTTGCATATCTGCAACATGTGGTGAGAATGAATAGTAAACTTGGTTGAATCCTGTCATAAATGATGCTCCCGAATTAGTACTCATCAATTGATTATCTCGAATTTCTCTCAAGAATTGAACTTGTGGTGCCATCTCAGAACCATATGCTGCAGTAGCAATTAGGCAACCTCCTCCACGTTTACTCTCTGATGGAATCACTGTACATATTCCATCTACTAACTTTGTTCCTTCGCCACATTCTCCAAATTCTGGTTCAATAACTTCTGGCTCTTCTAATCCTACTGCTTCATAAATTGTCATTTCAGGATATGTTTTGTCAAACCAATCTTTGTATGTAATTTCATTATTGTATCTATCAACATAGTATTGTGGATCTAAATTTGGATCAACAAATGGTGCTAATATCTTGGGTTCTTCTAGTCCTACAGCCTGATAAATTGAGGAATATTCAGGATAATTGTCATCAAACCACTTTTTGTAACCTGCCTCATCATTGTATCTGTCAACATAACTTTGAGGATCTTTTGTTTCATCAACAA
>REGH01000029.1:0-8720 GCA_003702495.1 Candidatus Nitrosopumilus sp. | reverse complement strand
TCTTCTAGTCCTACAGCCTGATAAATTGAGGAATATTCAGGATAATTGTCATCAAACCACTTTTTGTAACCTGCCTCATCATTGTATCTGTCAACATAACTTTGAGGATCTTTTGTTTCATCAACAAATGGTGCAGGAATCTCCAGAGGCTCTTCTAGTCCTACAGCCTGATAAATTGAGGAATATTCAGGATAATTGTCATCAAACCACTTTTTGTAACCTGCCTCATCATTGTATCTGTCAACATAACTTTGAGGATCTTTTGTTTCATCAACAAATGGTGCAGGAATCTCTAATTCTTTTGGTTCATCTGTTGTTTGTTTTGTTTCTGTTTTTTCTTCTGGTTCTGGTTTTGGCTCTGGATTTACTGCATCAGGTTCATTGACTGTAATTGTAATAGTATCTCTATCCGTTTGACTGCCTTTTGTTACAACAATATCAAAAGTATATTCTGCACCTGGATTATTTCCATGAGATCCTGATGGTGTCCATGTAAATTTACCTGTACTAGAATTAATTGTTGCATCACTTGGTGGATTTTTTTCTAAACTATACACTTCACCTTCAACAGAACTATCTGTAATGCTAGCAGTAAACGAAACTGTCTTTAATTCATCAACTTCTTTATCTGAAATAGGTTTTAACTGCAAAACAAAGTCAGGAACCTCAAAAATTTTATTTCCATCATATTCAATTTTAATTGTAACGCCCTCATTCTCCTTTTGACTATCTGTAAATGCTGTTGCATTGTAGATTCCTTGACTGGTAAAGAAATTTTCAACTGGTCTTGGTATCACAGAAAATTCTCCCTGACCTGGTGCAGGATCAGATAACATTCCTTTGAATCCTCCATTTGAATTGCGAATTATGACATACACGATTTCTTTGCCTTCTTGCTCTCCACTAAAACTAAAGGACTCGTCTACTGTGAAAAAACTCTTGTCTAATGAAAATGATACCACATTAGCATAAGCAGGCGTTAGCATAAGTAATGATAATGAAATTACTGCAAATATTCCTAATTTCGTGCTCACAAAATTCCTTTGTTATTGAGCCTTTTAAAAAAGACGTATAATTTCTTCTAAAGAATTGCAAAGAAATCTTTACAAAAATTACAAATCTAGCAAAAATCTCATAAAAACTCCTTCGTTTTGCTTGATTTCCATCTCATAAAATGTTGGAGCCTTTATTTCCACTTTGAAATTATGTTTTTTAAAATCAAGTGGTTCCCCATATGCTGTAGCATTTATTTTGTAATCTTGATTTTGAATAATATCGAATTCTATTCTTTTTATTGCAAATCCTTCAGTAATTAACAAGAAAGGTATCTCTTCTAGCCAACTAAATAACAAATATCTCAAGTCTTTTCCTTGAGCTAAAAATTCTCTTTGTTCTTTTTCTTCTACTTTGTACTGATCGAGTGTCAAATTAATTACAGCATCTGCAGTTACTGAAAATGCTTCTTTGAGATCTTTTGCTCTAACCTCAATTATTGCATCAGTTGCATGATCTAAAAACTTGTAACTCAATTGTATGTTTTGACTTTATCTAATTATTAATCTAGTTGGTATTATTTTGCTTTATCATTCATCTCGATAATTCCAAACACATTTCCCTCGGTATCTGTACAATACGCAATCCAACCTACTTTGGGGAACACCATCTTTGGAAGAATAATCTGTCCACCTTTATCCATGATCTTTTTTGAGAATTCATCTACTGATGGAACAGTAATCGTATTTGTAATTCCTATCTGACCTGGAACTCTTTTTGATAGTCCGCCATTAATTCCTGGTTCTTCTGTACCTGTTGTAGCTATCCAGTAATCTGTTGGACCGTCCCATTTTTCAAACTTCCAATTAAACACTTTTTCATAGAATTTTTGTGCTCTTTCAGGATTATCTACAGGTACATTGAAGTGTGAAACTCTTGGCATAATCTTCCTTTAATCTCTAGTCATAAAATAATTTCTAATTCTATCTTTTTCTCGTAAAGTAATTTAATACGATTTCATTTTCAAAATCAAATGGAGCCATTTGATTCATTTATTATTTTTATTACGGGATTTTTAGGAGACCATCTCTATGAGGGAATTTTCTTAGCAGCTTTACTTGAAACTATTGTTCCTCCAATTCCTACATTAGCAGTTTTTCCCACTGCAGGATTCTTGGCATCGCAACAAGGAATTCCACTTATTGGAGTAATACCTATGATAATTCTTGGTGCTATTGGTGCAACAATAGGAACATCTTCAATTTACTTTATAGCTCTCAAACTTGGTAGAGCAGTTTTGTTACGTTATCTAAGACATTTCAGAATATCTGAACAAAAATTAATTCGTGTTGAAGATTGGTTTGAAAAATATGGTGATAAGGCAGTTTTTCTTGGAAGAATGGTTCCAGTAATGCGTGAAATGATATCAGTTCCTGCAGGTTTGCTTAAAATGAAAATTCCAAAATTTATCATGTACACATTTGCAGGTTCTTGTGTTTGGTCTACTGGAACCATCCTTTCTGGATATTACTTTGGAGAAGCAATGGGACTTGCAACAACTCTAACATCCTAAAACTAGTTTTCATAAATTACTTATTTTTCTACTATGACTAGGATCCTTGTTTACAGATTCATACTTTGTTTTCTAATGACAAAATGGGACATAAACACAACTATTCGCACAAAATTTCTAATTGTTATATTCAAATTTTTTCCCACAATGTAGATACTACTTTCACTACACTTTGATTATCTCTTTAGGATTTTACTATGATTGGAATTCGGATTTTTAGGATTGTACTTGTTCTAAATCTATGTCTAAATTAACTCCAATCAATTCAGCCCATTTTACTAATTTTTCAATGAATTGATTATCTTCTTGTGATAACATGAATTCACATGGAATAATTAGATAAAAGAAATTACTAATCAATTGTTCATTTTTTAAAAAAATTCAAAACTGGGTAGTTTTGTATATCTATACAAACTAACTTTCTTTGATTAGTGACTTAATGCCTGAAATACTTTCTTCATTAAGTTCAATTTCTTTGTGTTCTGCTAATACGTGCTCTGTAACTTTTGCCATCAAATCTTCTTCAGTATCAGCCGATGCTGACCAACCACAGTCTTTACCTGCATCTTTACAACTAATGCTTTTTGTCATGATTCTTGTTATTTTTTTGAGATATTTATCTTATTTTCCAATAAAGAAATATCTAAATCATAACACCTTATGAAATAATCACATGGAACTTCCACGAGGAATGAAAGACTTTGAGGCTAGAGAAAATTCAAACATTGAACATATTCGAAGCCACTTCAAAAAATTATCTAACTTGTATGGGTTTTCTTTTATGGAGCCATCAGTTTTGGAATCATTATCTACACTAGAAACAAAATCAGGTCCTGCAATAAGGGATGAAATTTACTATTTCAAAGACAAAGGGGAACGTGAAGTTGCATTACGATTTGATTTTACAATGGGTTTGACTAGATATGCAACAGCACAAAAATCTATGAAACTTCCGGCGAAAATTTCTGCATTTGGTGGTGTTTTTAGATATGATGAACCTCAAAAAGGAAGATATCGATATTTTCATCAATGGGATATTGAAGTTTATGGCAAGAAAACTTTAGAATCTGAGGCTGAAATCATTGAATTAACATCACGATTGTTCGATTCCTTGTTGCTGAAAGATATCGTGATTGACATTAATCATCGTAATCTTGTTGAATCATACATCAACAAAATATTTGAAACAACTGATTCGGATAAAGTGGCAGATATTCTAAGAGCAATTGACAAGATTGCAAAAAAATCAAAAGATGAAATTTTAACTGAATTTTCTAAAAAGGGATATGACACTAACAAACTTGAAAAAATTCTAGAATTTTCTCAAATACAGGGAACCATTTCTGAAGTTGAAAAAATTTTTGATACTACCCAACTAGAATCCTGGAATGAATTAAAACAACTATTTGATTCATTAGAGAATAGAGGAGTTTCAAATGTTCGAATCAATTTTGGTATAGTTCGTGGATTGGATTACTATTCCGGAATGGTCTTTGAAGTATTTGACAAAAATTCAAAACTTGGTGCATTAGCTGGTGGTGGAAGATATGATACATTAACAAAAGCATTTGGACGTGATGATATTGGTGCCACTGGTGTTGCAGGTGGTGTAGAACGCATAATTCTTACAATGGAAGAGCAAAAAATAATTCCTGAAGTTTTACAAAATAGAGTTGCAGTTGTTTACATAAATGAAGATATGCAAAAAGTTGCTCATTCAATTACATCTTTGTTGAGATTAAATAATATTCCAGCTGATATTGATCTTGTCGGACGTAATCTAAAAAAGCAAATGGATAACGCTGGAAATGCTAGATATTCTATCATTGTTGGACCTCAAGAACTAGAAAGTGGAAATGTTGTTTTACATGATATGAGAGATGGAAAAGAAGGAACTATTTCTCTAGAAAAACTAACTGAGGACCCCAATTCTGTTCTTAATTTAGAAAAGCTCTAGTCAACATCATAATCTCTGGACCTGTAGTGAGTGAACCTACCACAATACAATTATTGTTTGCTAGAATACCTGATGAGACATATGGAATTCCATTATTGATGGAACTCTGCTCTATTTTCACGCCTAACAAATTGGAAAATGTCTTCATATCTTCCTCATCTGCTTCAGGGTGTATTGCAGCACCTGAATTATTTGCAACCATTACCACTCCTGTTTGATTGAATCCTGCAATTTTTTTCTGAATTACTTCAACACCTAATACATCTGAAATGGTCTGACAGTCTTCCTTTGATAGCCATGGTGAAACAACAGCTCCTTTATCATTAGCACAAATTACATTTCCTAATGCAGTTAATTTTGAATCTAATACACCAATTTCCAAATCTAATTCTTTTTTGAGAAAATCATATTCATTTTCAAATGCAGTTTTTGGTAACAAAATTCCATTGTTGTTCATTACACACAATGCACCAATTAATCTCGTATTTGCAATTGATGTGTAAATGTAATCCACTCCGAGATATTTTGATAATTTTTCTGCTTTAGTTTTTGCAAACCCCATTGGAAGTAAAATGGTATTATCGTTAACACTAATGTAAACTCCAATGTTTGGACCACGGTACACATCAAATTTGATAATATCCATATCCACAAAATTGATCTTACAGCGTTATGAACGTAAGGGATCTATTCATGACTAGAATTATGGTATTTACCTAGTCTAGCTTTAAATAATAACTGAAAGAAAAGCACAACATGCCAATAGCAGAAAATTTCCCTGAAGGACTAAAACCATTAGGAAAAATTTCAGATGGAGAAGGACACTTTCACATAATGTGGGGTCCGGGAAGATCAGATGCTGAAGCGTTTTCAGATGCTGATGTAAAAGCAGCATATGAAGCAAGAGGCGAAGAACAAGTTCCTCTTGGTGTAAGTGGAACAATGGTTGCAGTTGACTGGGATTCTTGTGTTGCAGATGGCGCATGTATTGAAGCATGTCCTGTACAAGTCTTTCAATGGTATAGAACTGAAAAAGACATTCCAGCAAAAGATGTCGTTGGTCAAAGCTTTGAAGGAACTGGAAGTTCTGTCAAAGATGAAAGAAAAGACATGACTGACAAGGCAGACCCAATTCGAGAGCATGATTGTATTTGGTGTATGGCATGTGTTTCTGTTTGTCCTCCACAAGCAATCAAAGTAGATCAATCAAATGTTGAAAAACATGAGAGTGCTGCAAAAACTCTGTAGATTCTAAAATTATTTTCAGAATTTTTATTTTTGTTGATTTTTATCGATCTATTCTTGTTTAGTCATGACTAATTTTATCTAGCTTTAAATAATATTTTAAAATAAAACACTTCATGCCAATAGATGAGAAATTTGTTGAAAATCTAGAAGTCGTTGGAAAGACAAGCCACAGTGATGGTGAAAATAAACACTTCATCTGGGGTAAAGGCAGAACTGATGGTGAGGCATTTTCAAATGATGATGTCAAAGCAGCATATGAAGCAAGAGGCGAAGAACAAGTTCCTCTTGGAATTCACGGTACAACTGTAGCAGTTGACTGGGACTCTTGTGTTGCCGCAGGTTCTTGTATGAGTGTCTGTCCTGTTCAAACCTTCCAGTGGTATAGAACTGAAAAAGACATTCCAGCAGCAGAATGCTTGGATGCAACTTTTGACGGAACTGGTCTAACCGAACAAGATGAACGTCTAGATTATACAGATAAATCACAACCAATCAGAGAGCACGATTGTACACAATGTATGGCTTGCCAAGAAGCATGTCCAACACACGCAATCTTGATTGAACCATCTTACCTAGAGTATCATGAAAAAGCTGATGGCTCTTATGTAAAAATGGAATCAACCTCTAACAATCCACACGCACACGATTAAAGAAATTTTTTCTTTTTTCTTATTTTTCCAAATTCAATTAATCCTCAACAAATTTTAATGTCTATAATCCATAATTTTTTGCAGAGGTCGCCTAGCTCGGTAGGGCGCGGGCCTTGAGAGCCTGTGTGCGCAAGCATACGGGGGTTCAAATCCCTCTCTCTGCGTTTTTAATTTTCTACTTTTGCAAGTTCTGCAAGCATTGCCGATAGTTGAATTTCAGAATTTGAGCCAACTAAAATCCTATAATCGTATTTTGCAATTATCTCTAAAATATCTGATAAATTATCGTGCTTTGATTTGAAGACTGCAGAATTCAAATATTTCAAAAAGTCTGATTCTGACATTCCGTAAACTTTGATTAATTCAATCATCTTTTCTCTGGCTTCTGGAACTTTTCCAGATAATGCAATTTTCAGAACTGTGTCCACATCTGTAGTTTTTGTCAATCCTGCAGATGACTTCACATTTTCTTCAGAAATTATGCCCAAACTTGCAGTAGCTTGCATGAGATTTATCGCATGTCTCAAATCCCCTTCAGAATACTCATAAATTGCTTTTAGTCCCTTTTTGTCTGCCTTTACTTTTTCTTTCTTAGCAATTTCTTCTAGTCTTTTAATTACATCTTCTTCTGGAACTGATGTAAATTTGAAAGTAGCACATCTACTCTGAATAGGATCGATGATTTTGGAGATGTTATTTGCAATCAAGATGAATCTGCATATTTTTGCTGTATCTTCTATGATTCTTCTAAGAGCTGTCTGAGCATCAGAAGTCATTTCGTCAGCTTCATCTAAAATAATAATTTTGAATGGAACATCTGCCATACCTGCATATCGTGAAAACTTTTTTACTTTTTCTCTGACCATTCCAATTCCTCTTTCATCAGATGCGTTTAGTTCCAGGGTGTAATCTTTGGCATAATCGCCTAAGATCTGTCTTGAGATACATAATGCAGTTGTTGTTTTTCCAACACCTGCTGATCCAGAAAATAATAGGTGAGGCATATCTGTGGGATCTTTGATTAAAGCTTCAAGACTTCCAATAATTTCTGTTTGATTAACCACTTCGGAAAGTTTCATTGGTCGATATTTTTCTACCCACATCCCAGTTGCAGCCATATGAGTAGATGAAGCAATTCCCACTAATAAATCCGAATTGGTTATTGTATAATCCCCAATCATTCAAATGAAATTTTTCATTAACTAAAGTGCGATCAGGCTCAAGTTAATTTAGATCAATTGATCTCACCAAATTGTAAAAAGAATTGATCGATCCGAAACTTGAGGATCTTAAAGATGATTAGTGATCTCTAATGGAAATAGATAAAGTAGAAAAAGTGCATTCGATTGGATACCGCCTAAAGGATGCTAAAGTTACCGTTAACCAAGACTACAAATTCAATGTAGCTGGCCTCAAGGCTGAAGGAAAACAAGGTGAGGTAAACAACATGCCTCAATGGGTAGGCAAAATCTTAGCAGACAATAATTTAGGTACTCTTGATTCTCCTGATATGATTACTGAACTTAAACAAGCATTATCAAAAGAAAAAATGGTTGGTGAATATCAAATTTCTACACTTGATCCTCATTTCTATATCAAACTAAAAGAATCTATGAAAGAATTGAATCGAGATGATTTTGATAAAGTTGAAAGCATGATGTTAGAATTATTCCGAATGAGAAGAGGGAAACTAGTAAAGTTAGCTGATTCTATAAAACTAAATTCTGATTTATACAACAAACTAACTGTTGAAGAAGTTATTTTCTACAAAGCTATCTATGAAAATAGTATGGAATTTGAAAATCAAATAAAAGGTGAAAACGATGAGTAGTGCTCAAACTAGTACATTTACTGATTCTGCATTATCTGACAAAGTAAAAGAATTCTTGACTAGATTCAAAGATGCAAATGGTGAATACAAGTATGTTCAAGAAATCGACGAGATGATGCCAAAGAATTCAAAATACATTATTGTTGATTATAATGATTTGATTATTGAGCCCGAAATAATCTCTATGTTTTCAGAAAATCCTGATAGAATATTTGATGCTTTTTCAAGAGCAATCAAAGAAGCATTACAAACTAGATTTCCTGATTATGCTGAAAAAATTAAGGATGAAGTTCGTGTTAGACTAATCAATTATCCTTCTGAACGAAGTCTTAGACAAATCAATGCTGAAACTATTGGAACAATTACAAGTGTTTCCGGAATGGTAGTTAGAGCTTCTGAAGTAAAACCTCTTGCAAAAGAATTGATCTTTGTTTGTCCTGATGAACATCAAACCAAAGTAATTCAGAT
>REGH01000075.1 GCA_003702495.1 Candidatus Nitrosopumilus sp. | reverse complement strand
CGGGAACTGGTGATCCTTACAAGCGAAAAAAGACACTAAAGTTTCTAGCCATTACTGCAGTTATCGCAATATCAGTTGGTGTTGCAAGCAGTATAATTCAGGGCCAGTTGAGTCAAGACGATCCTCTCAAGGTCTGCATCAATGACAGGGATACCCCTTACAAAATCAAGGCATCTCTAGAGTTGATAATTGACGGCATTCCAGCTGACATTCCAGCAAACATCAATTCTGGTCTGGATGGCGAATGCCAAAGAACCATGTATACTCTAACCAATGATGGTACGATTTACGCCGAATGGGAGGAAGATTTCCCATTTGAGATAGGCCACTTTTTGTGGATGTGGGACTTTCCACTAAGGGACATGGACCAGAGCAAGTCAACTATCTACGTTAATGGCAAAGAATCACCTCACTTTATCAACCACCCACTACAGGACGGATACCACTACAAGGCAGAGTTCACATCAAAGGCATATGATGAATCAAAGGATACAGACTTCCTACCAGAGAATTAGCCAATTGCAGACTTTGTAAAAAATCAATAATTTTTGAAAAACGACTTGGAGCTAGATTGCTCTAGGAAATTAAAAATAATGAAAATGAAAAAGGTAGATTTCTACCAGTATTTTCCGTTGTCTGGAATAAGACCGATACCTTCTCTTTCAAAGTGTCTGTCCAATTCGTCGACCCATCTCTCACGGTTGTCTTTGTATGCCCATCCGTGAACACGTAACCAGAATGAGATAATTCCAAGAAGGAATACAGTGAACATCATGGTTCCGAAGATGTAAATCATTACATCATAGAATAATGGATCATAGTTTGGTCCTAATTGTCCTGTTAGTGATGACAAGATGCTTAGGAAAGTTCCTACGATAGGAGTCATGTATATTTTGGCTCAATTTCTGCGATATATACATTTCTTTTATTATCATAAAGTACGAGATCAGTATCCACTAAGGCTTGATAATAAAATAAGAGAAAAGTGAGGTATTTTATCCTCTACCCATTGCTGCGTATTTGCCAGATCTTCCTCTAATGAAGAAAGCTCCTGCAATACCACCAAAGACTGCACCTGCAATAACTGCTGCACCAACGACACCATCAGCGTCAAGATATGGAGTTCCTGAACCAGATGATGGGTTTGCTTCAGCAGATTCGATTCTTCTTCTTTGAATCTCAAGTGCCTCTTCTAATGTGTATGATCCGGTTTCTCCTGCGTCACCAACGTTACCCATGTACTGGGCAAATGCAACAGAAGCTGCACCGATGGCACCGAAGAAAAATACAGATAGCATGGTTGCTGTTAAGAGTACTTTTGTATTCATACCGTTTACCTAATCGTTTGGATGAAGAGTACTTATTTAAAACTTTATTCTGACCCCCAAATTTTGAAGAATGTACGAGATCAGTATAAGTAACGTTTAATTTTGTACTTAAGTGAGCCAAATCATGGGACGAATGCACACTCACAGACACGGAAAGTCACATTCTATTAGACCAGCTACATTACGTGCACCTTCATGGATCACATTAAGTCCTGCAGATGTTGAAGAATTGGTAGTAAAATATTCCAAAGACGGACTAACTCCTAGTCAAATTGGAATCAAACTAAGAGACCAACATTCAATCCCACTAATCAAACCAATTACAAAAAAGACAGTTGGCGAGATTTTAGAAGAACATGATTTGAAAGCAGAGATGCCAGAGGATTTGGAAAACATTGTCAAAAAGGCAGTAGGTCTTCAAAAACACCTCAAAGCAAACAAAGGAGATAGAAGAAATGTTAGATCTTTGGAATTAATCGAAGCCAAAGTTCACAGACTATCAGTCTATTACAAAAAGATCGGTCGAATTCCTGCAACTTGGAAATATAAATCAGTAGTAGCTCAATTAGAGTAATGACAAAATCACTTGATGAGTCACTTTCGTTTTTCAAAGATAAAGTTACAGATTGCATAAAATCCAAAAAATCAATTTTTGTTACAACCCACATTGATTGTGATGGATTGACATCTGGAAGTATTATGACCAAAGCCCTGATCAGAGAGGGAGCAAATTGTACTGTTAGAACATCAAAAGAGTTTAGCAAAAATGTTGTAGATTCTTTCAAAACAGATTCTCGAGATTTCCACATAGTTACGGATCTCGGCGGAGGTTTTGCAAAGAATCTAGATGAGGCATTGGGAGACAACTGGATGGTATTGGACCACCACCAAATCCCAGATGAGGAAATGGATAATCCAAATGTGATTAATGCATGGAAGTATGGAATTGACGGAGGTCTTGAGATCTGCGCAGGTGGAATGGCATATCTTGCATCAATGGCACTGGATGAGAAAAATTCAGACCTCTCATCAATTGCAGTAGTTTCAGCCCTTGGAGACAGACAAGACCAGGGAGAAAGAAAATCATTTACCGGAAAGAATTTCGAGATTGCAAATACTGCCAAAGAAGAAGGACTAGTTGAGATTGACTTGGACTTGTTATTGGTCGGAAGAGAGACAAGACCATTACCTGATGCCCTGGCATTTACATCCCAGCCATTTATCGAAGGACTCACGTGGAACAGAGATGCCTGCCTTTCACTGCTAAATTCGTCAGGAATCCAGCTCAAAGACGAGGGAAGATGGAGGGTTCCAGCAGAATTAGACGAGGAAGAAAAGAGACAGGTCATCGAATCAATCACCAAATTTACAGCTGGCAAAAATGCCACAGAAATAATGTCAGAATTAATCGGATACACTTACACATTTCCAAGAGAAGACAAGAGAAGTTTCTTGAGAGACGGCAGAGAATTTTCAACTATGCTAAACTCTTGTGGAAGGATTAGTCGCTCCGGAGTCGGAATGGCAATTTGCATGGGAGACAGAAACAAGATTCTCAGAGAAGGAGAAACAATCCTGACAGACTATAGAAAGATGATTAGAGAATACATGAACATTCTATCTAATGAGAGATGGAGAATTTCTGAAAGTGAGACATGTGTCATGGTAAATGGCGAAGACATTGTCCCTGAAACAATGACTGGAACCATTTCATCACTAATTGCAGGTTCTCCAAAGAATTCCGGCAAAATCGTTATCTTGAGAACAAAGGGAGAAGAGAACACAATCAAATTTTCATCAAGAAAATCATTTGGTTGCAAATCAGAGATCAACCTAAGTGAATTGATGAGAACCGGTGCTGAGAAATTTGACGGAATTGGAGGAGGTCACGATGCAGCAGCTGGTGCAAAAATAACTAAAGACAAATTAGATGAGTTCCTCAATTATTTAGAAGTAAATGTCGTTAACGTGTCAAGTCCAAATAGTCCTCAGTAACATCACAAAAGAAAAGGCAGAAACTGTCAAAAAAGCACTAGAGCCAGATAATGTGGATTTTCCAGAAGGATTGAGTCTGGATGTTGAAAATGTTGATAACAAACTAGTTTTTAATTTTGAAAGTAAGAAGAACATGAAACAGCTAATTGGAACAATTGATGAAGTGATGGACCACATCCAGGTGGCACTAAAGGTGATAGAGTAAT
>REGH01000028.1 GCA_003702495.1 Candidatus Nitrosopumilus sp. | reverse complement strand
CCTCTAGTTGAAATTGCTACTGAACCATTTGAAGTAAAACCACACGAAATTAAAAAAATTGCATTGGCATTAGGGAGAATTTTAAGAAGTACTAAAAAAGTGAAAAGAGGATTAGGTTCAATCAGGCAAGATGTTAATGTTTCAATTAAAGATGGAAATGTAGTAATTGAGGTCAAGGGAGTTCAGCAACTTGATCAATTAGAAAAAGTTGTAGAATATGAGGCAAAAAGACAAGATGGATTATTAAAAATCTCAAAAAAATTACAAGATATTGATTGGACCCACAATAATGAAGATAGAAAAGATGTTACAGAGTTATTCAAAAAATGTAAATCAAAAATCATTCAAAATGCCATAAAGAAAAATCAGAAGATAGTTGGAATATCATTTAGGAATATGGCAGGCATGTTTGGATATTCTCCTTATGAAGGGATTCGATTAGGAAAAGAAGTAGCAGAACTAGTCAGATTTTTTGGGATAGGGGGTGTTTTTCATTCAGATGAATTACCAAATTATGGTGTTGAGAAAAAAGATATTGATGATTTGAAAAAAACATTAGGAATCAATGAAAATGATGGATTTTTGATTTTAGCAGCACCAGAAGAAAAAATCAGTGTAGTCATAGATCAAATAATTTTGAGAATAGAATACATTCGAAATGAAGGAATTCCAATTGATACACGATTAGCTACCCAAAGTGGTGAGACTAAATTTCTAAGACCAAGACCAGGCGCAGCAAGAATGTATCCAGAAACAGATATCCCTCCAATAATAATTTCAAAAACAGAATTAGATGATGCAATAAACAACATTCCCAAGTCATGGGATGATTCAATTAAAGATCTTCAAACAAAATATCAACTCAATCTACAATTATCAGAACAACTTTTTGATTCAAATTATTTTGAATTATTTGAAAAGATAACTGAAAAAACTAAAGTAAATCCGACATTTGTTGCATCAGTATTGTGTTCAACCATTACCAATTTAGAAAGAAATGGATTGGATTCAAAATTGTTAAAAAATGAAGAAATAACAAGAACATTTCAATTTTTAGAAGAAGGGAAAATTGCCAAAGAATCAGTTGAGATTATTTTTGAGAATATTATGAACGGAAAATCTCAGACAATAGAAGAGGCAATGAGTAATACCTCTATAGAGACTGTTGACGAATCAGAATTAGAGAATATTTGCAAAGAAATTGTAGATAAAAATCAAAAAATTGTGGAAAACCAAAAAGAAAGAGCAATTGGACCTCTAATGGGGATTGCTATGAAAGAATTAAGAGGAAAAGCATCTGGCGAAACAATTAACAAACTTCTTTTAAAAAATATCAAAAGTAAATTAGAAAATAATTAGATATGCGGGAAGTGGGATTTGAACCCACGAACTCCTAGAAGATAAGGATCTGAACCTTACGCCGTTGACCAGGCTGGGCGACTCCCGCATTGGGAATTTTTGAAATGTAGAATAAGTTTCTTTATTATACTGAAAAAACAATATCAATCAAAATGGAATTCAAAGAAGTTTATTGTGCGAATTGTAAAAAAACACTAGGACGTTACAATATCAAATTTTACGATGATGATAAAATTTCAGAATTGTTTAAAACAACTCATTCCGTACATGTAAGACAAGGGCATGAAGTAATTATTAAAAAAATTAAAAAAAATTAAATTAATTTTTTTATTGCTTCAGAAAGATTTGAAATTCGATGAATATCTTTTTCAGAAATATGTTGATTCCAAGGTTGAGAATATAGAATTACTTTTTTATTATTTTGTAGAAACTTTAATGCGTTTAATGGTGAATCGTCAATAAAAACATCATAATCCAGATCAGCTTTCATAGGACCATCAATTACAGAAACATAATTGTCATAAGAAATTTCATGGTGTTTTAACCAGTTCTTTACAAAAGAATCAGTAGAACGTTCTCTTGCAGTCACAATATCTACCTGACCAATATCAGATAGATTTTTTGTTATATACCCCAAATTTTTTTCAGTGGGAGGAATTGAAGTCCAATTCTTCCAACATGAACTTAATTCAGTGTAGAAATCATAACGATCAATTTCAAATTTTTTCCAAAAATCCCAATCAGTAATTTCATGTTTTTTAATTTCTTGTCTAATCGAATTACTATAATCTAGCCAAGATAATATCACATCTGCAAGTACACCATCTACGTCTAATGCAATCTTCATGTCAGTTAATCACTAGTTTGTTTAAATTCATCAAGTAGATTTTTTTGATGTTTGTTAAGTTTTTTAGGAATATTTACTACAATTCGAACATACTGATCTCCTCTACCTCTAGAGTTGATGTGTGGCACTCCTTTTCCTTTTAATTTGATAATTGTGTTTGGTTGGCTTCCAGAATCAACTTTTACTTTTTCATTTCCTTCCAGGGTTGGAACAACAACTTGACAGCCCAATGCTGCATCAACCATAGAAACATCTTGATCATAGAAGATATCTTTTCCATCTCTATGAAATTTGGAATGAGGTTGCACTCTTACTCTAACAATTAGATCGCCATTTGAACCTCTTGGTACTTCGTTACCTTCATTCGGTACGGTATAATCGCCTGAATCAATTCCAGGAGGTATATCAAATGTAACTTTTTTTGTGCCCTTTCTTTTGCCCTGACCTTTGCAATCACCACATGGTGTTTCAATAATTGAACCTTGACCTTTACATGAAGAACATGGTGCAGCTGTAACAAATGATGCAAATCCCATGTTGCGTGTTTGCCTTACTTGCCCTTGACCATTACATGAAGAACATGTTTTCTTGTCAGTTCCAGGTTTACAACCTGAACCAGTACAGGTATCACATCCAATTTGTTTTTGTAATTCAATTTCCATTTGTTTTCCATGTAAAACATCTTCTAGTGTTACAGATGTTTGATACAGAATATCAGATCCCCTTTGTTGACCAAATCCGCCGCCTCCACGACCAAATATTGATTCAAAAATTGAATCAAATCCGCCGCCTCCACGACCAAATATATCGCTAAAATCACCTCCTGCACCTTGAAAGATGTCTTCGGTGGAATATCTTCCATCTACACCTGCATGTCCATGTTGATCATAAAGTTGTCTTTTTTCAGTGTCAGAAAGAACTGCATATGCTTCAGAAATTTCTTTGAAATGTTCTGCAGCCTCAGAAGATTGATTTCGATCAGGATGGAATTTTAATGCTAATTTTCTATACTGTTTCTTAATTTCATCATTTGAAGATGATTTTGATACACCTAAAACTTCATAATAATCTCGTTTTGCAGACATGAATCATTCCTTTATTCTAATTACTGTATAAATGGTTGAATTTACAGAGTTAGTTAGTTTTTGTTTCATCATTTGAAGATGACTCTGTTGTTTGTCCATCAGCACCTTGTTGTCCATCAGCACCTTGTTGTCCATCAGCACCTTGTTGTCCATCAGCACCTTGTTGTCCATCAGCACCTTGTTGTCCATCAGCACCTTGTTGTCCATCAGCACCAGGTGGAGGAGCAGCATTCTTGTAGAGTTCGGTAGTAACTTCATTGACTAATGATTGCAATGCATCAAGTTTTGGTTTTAGTTCTTCAGGCTCATTATCAAGAAATTCTTTTACTTCCTTAACTGCATCAGAAATTTTAATTCCTTGTTCTTGAGAGATTTTATCTTTAAGATCATGATTGACTAATTTTTCAGTTGTGTAAATGTAACTTTCTGCTTCATTCTTAAGATCAATTTTTTCTTTCTTCTTTTTATCTTCTTCAGAGAATTTTTCAGCATCTTCTTTTAATTTTTCAATCTCTTCTTCAGATAGTTTGGTTTTGGTTTCAATAGTAATTTTTGCTTCTTTTTGAGTTCCAAGATCTTTTGCAGTTACATTTATGATTCCGTTTGCGTCAATATCGAATTTAACTTCAATTTGAGGAACACCTCTTGGTGCAGGAGGCAAATCAGTAAGATTAAAGCTTCCTAATGAGACATTATCTGTAGCCATAGGTCTTTCTCCTTGAACAACATGAATAGTTACGGCAGTTTGATTATCAGCAGCAGTTGTGAAAACTTTACCTTTTGAAGTTGGAATAGTAGTGTTTCTTTCAATAAGAGGTTCTCTAACTCCTCCAAGGGTTTCAATTCCCAAAGTTAATGGAGTTACATCAAGTAGAACAATATCACTTGTTACATCACCAGCAATAATTCCCGCTTGAATCGCTGCACCCATGGCTACTGCTTCCATTGGATCAACTCCTGATTCAACTTCTTTACCAATAACTTCACTAACAAATTTTTTGACAAGAGGTATTCGTGTTGGTCCACCAATCATTACGATTTTGTTAATATCAGAATTTGCAAGTTTTGCATCCTCAAGTGCTTTTTGGATAGAGGGTTTACAACGATCTACAATTGGTCCAATTAATTCATCTAGTTTAGATCTTGTTAATCTTAATTCAAGATTCTTTGCACCAGTAGATGGATCATGTGCAATAAATGGTAAATTAACATCAGTTTCCATTACAGTAGATAATTCAATTTTTGCTTTTTCTGCAGCTTCTCTTATTCTTGTCATTGCAGTTGTATCTTGAGAGAGATCAACTCCTTCTTTTTTCTTGAATTCATCAACAATGTAGTCAATCAGAACTTTATCCATATCAGTTCCACCAAGTTGTGTATCACCTGAAGTACTCATGACTTCAAAAACACCACCTCCCATTTCCATGATAGTAACATCTAGAGTACCACCACCAAAGTCAAAGACAAGAATCTTCATGTCCTCTTTTGCCTTGTCTAATCCAAATGCTAAGGATGCAGCAGTTGGTTCATTAATTATTCTTACAACTTCAAGACCAGCAATTGTTCCTGCATCTTTTGTTGCTTGACGTTGGTTGTCATCAAAATATGCTGGAACTGTGATAACTGCTTTTTCTACAGATTCTCCTACAAATGCTTCAGCATCTTTTTTTATTTTTTGTAAAATGAATGATGAAATTTGTTGAGGTTTGTAGTCTTTATCTTGAATTTTAAAGGTGTAGTCAGAACCCATTTTTCGTTTAGCAGCAATAATGGTGTTATCTGGATTTGTAACTGCTTGTCTTCTAGCAGGTTCACCAACTAAGAGTTCTCCTTCTTTAGAAAAAGCTACTACGGATGGAAATGCCTTTCCTCCTGCGGTTTGACCTTCAGCTGCAGGAATAATTGTAGGTTTTCCACCCATCATAACTGCAGCAGCAGAGTTGCTTGTTCCTAAATCGATACCTATTACTTTAGCCATTTTTAATTATCATCCTTTTTTGAAATTTCTACTAATGTCGGTCTTATAATCCTGTTTTGAGAAATATATCCCTTCCTGATCTCTTTGGTAATCGTATTGTCATCTAAATTAGGATCAGAGATAACAGATATTGCTTCATGAATGTTTGGATCAAAAATTTCTCCTAATGCATCAATAGGAGTGACTCCATATTTTTTCAACATAGAATCCATATTTTTTAAAATTGAATCAAGGCCTTCAGTATTGATTTTATTTTCAGAAAAGACATCTCTTGCACGAATAAAATCATCATAAATTTTTAGAAAATCTAATAGAAATTCATCTACTTTAGCATTAATACCATTTTCAATATCAGATTGTGTCTTTCTAGAAAGATTCTGGAAATCTGCCAAAATATGTTTTAATTTTTCTTCGCATTCTGACGTTTTTTGTTTTTCTGCATCTAACAAGTCTGAACAATTTTCTTGAACTACATCTGAGGATTCCGAATCTTTGATTAAGTCATCACGTGCATTTTCAGAAATAACATTTACAGGGATTTCATCAGATTCATTACCATTAGACAATTCAAACAGAATATTCGTTTAGCTAATTTATACTATTATTGGATTGTTTCGCATAAAGGATTTGCTTTGACAATAATCAAATCAGAATCTTGTTTAGTTTTTTCAATATTTGTAAAATCAGATTTTGAGCAAGCCACAACAATTGTTGTTTTATCACTGTGAAATAGATCAAAGTTTGGATCTTCATATGCTTCAACATCACCAATATAATCACGTAATCTTGAAGTCAGATTTTGAAGCATTTCTATTTTATCTCCACGCATTGAATGTTGATCAAGTGTCCAAGACAAAGCAATTTTTGTTCGGCTAGCTTTAAGATCATTTTTCTTTAATGTTGCACGTATTTCATCTATCAATCGTTTGATGTAACCATCAATTCCTTTTACACTTCCATTAATGAGATACATTAGTGTATTTGCACCTTCAAATGATGAGCCTAAAGATTTGAGATCTAGTAAGCCTCCAACCATATCATCAAGGAATATTTCTTGAAAATCATCTGAGGATAAATCATTTTTAGTGATTTCATCTTGGGCGTATTTACAAACTTCTAGCACACTACACAAACTTGAAAATTGAGATAGAATATTAATTGCATGAAAATGTTCAGATGATGAAATTGCAACAAAGTTTTTCTCTTTTTTTCCAGTGGTTAACAGATCAGACAATACGGGGTCTTCTTTGCCGTTGAAAGAACCAATAATTTTTGGTTGTTTATCAGTGCCCTCTAAGGGATAATAAAAATATGAAATATGTTTTCCAACTTCTAGTCCTGTAACATGTTCAAGTAAAGAGATGTTTTCATTATTTCCGCCAAATCCTGTGGGAAGAGTAAAAACAACAGAACTTTTTTTCTTTAAAGATGCAGTAGCATCCTTGAATTTTGAATGAATCTCTGTTTTAATATCCTGTCCAGTTTTCCTTATTCTAGGAGTAAAGAACAAGTATTGAGCTTTTGAAATTGCCACTTCAATTGGCTCCATAGCTAATAATGGTTCATCTTCTTTTAGAGATGAAACATTAGGGTATGTTTTAGCAATTTCTGCTTTTAATGATATTGCTGATGGGGTTGATTCATCAATTATGTAAACATCAGCGCCTTTAATGGCCATTTGGGATGCAATGGCATATCCTTCTGTACTAAGACCATAAACAACAACTTTTGTTCCCCCCATTACACTAAGCTTAGGATTAGACTAAGAAAAACTTATTGAACTAACTTCAATTATGAAAATTACTTGAAAATATGGATAGATATTCTAACTCCAAAGCAATTATTGTTTTCAGAACCAATAATTCAGAGATTAGGTAAAAAAAACAGGATTTTGTGTACTTCTAGAGATTATGATGAAGTTTCAAAATTAGCAAAAATACGTAATTTTGATCTGATTTTTGTAGGCAAACATGGTGGAGGAAGTAAAAATTCCAAATTAAAAGCAGGAATTGATAGAATGGAAAAGCTTACTAGAAAAATCGAAGTGTTTTCACCTGATCTTGTAATCAGTTTTTGTTCACCTGAGGCTGCAAGAATTTCATTTGGTTTGGGTATTAAGCACATAGCATTTTGTGATTCACCACATGCTGAGGCAGTGATGAAATTAACATTACCATTAATTCAGAAATTATTAATTCCTTATACAATCCCAAAGAAAGAGTTTTCAAAGTTTGGCATAAGTGAAAAAAACATCATACCCTACAAATCAATTGATGCAGCAGTAACAATCAAAAGAAAAATAGATGAGCAGAAAAAACTTCCATTTAGAAATAATAAAAGAAGAAATATTTTGATAAGAATCGAAGAAGAGGAAGCAGCATACACTCAAAAATCAAACAAGATAATTCCAATTATCGATAATGTAATTTCTAAATTTGCTGAAGAAAATATTGTTGTTTTGGGTAGATATCCAAAGCAAATTCAAAAACTCCAAAAAAAGGTAGGTAAAAAAGCTAAAGTTGTGAAAATGTCATTTGACGGAAAATATTTGTTAAAAAATACAGATGTGTTCATTGGTTCAGGAGGTACTATGACTGCGGAGTCGGCATTGATGGGAATTCCTACAATATCATATAATGCAGTTCCAAACATCATAGAGAATTTTTTGGTAAAAAAAGGATTAGTCAAAAGAGAAACAGTTCCTGAAAAAGTTTCAAGACAAATAACAAAGTTTTTTCAATCTGAAAAGCAATTAAATCAACAAAAAGCAAAAAAGATTCTAAAGCAAATGGAAGATCCTATTGAGAAATTAATTAAGGTTATCAGAAATTAGTTTGATTTTAGGTAACTTAGAATAAAAAGTTCATTAAGGGAGTTAGCGTGCTCGATTTAGCAGCCCGATAGTGTAGAGGTCAAGCATATGGGCCTTTGGAGCCCGTGACGGCAGTTCGAATCTGCCTCGGGCTACTTTATCTAAAATAAAAAAACTGTAACACGAATATAGCATGAAGTATTTTTCTGAAAATAGGTACAATGTCAGATATAATACTAGGTATGGGAGAAGTAGGCGAGACATTATTTGGATTATTAGAAGAAAGAAATTTTGATTGTGTGGGTATTGACACAGATTCTTCAAAGTGTAAAAATTACTCAGGAAATGATACAATCAAAAATCCAGAATATCTTCATGTATGTTTACCAGGAGAACTAACAGAGTTTGTAGACATTACATTAAATTGGATTCCAAAGTTAAATGATCTAAAAGCAATAATCATACATTCTACAGTTAGACCAGGTACTACAAAAAATATTCAAGAAAAATCTAGTGTTCCAGTTTTATTTTCACCAGTACGGGGGGTTCATAGAAGATTCCTAGATGACATCAAAAAATATACAAAATTTATCGCCTCAGATAATAACCAAATTAATCCTGAAATTAAATCAGATTTAGAAAAAAGATTTCAGAAAGTTGATTGGATGTCAACTACAAAAACAGGGGAACTTGCTAAAATCCTAGTAGATACATCATATTATGGATGGCTTATCAATTATGCCCAGATAACAAAGATGATTTGTGAAAAGGAAGGAATAGATTTTGATGAAATGTGGAAATTTGCAGATGAAATACATGATAATTTAGGAAATAGACCAAAAATGTATCCAGGAATAATAGGAGGCCATTGTGTTATACCAAATCTAAGTTTGATTGATTATGAAAATCTAGATGTAATTAAAAAAATTAATGAAATGTATGAGAACTTTAAGAATAATTAAATTTTCTAGAAATCTAATTTAGTTAGAAGTTTTGATGCAATTACAAAAAGAGCAGACGCAATTCCAACAAGTACTATCATTTCCATTATTACAAATTCTGTAATATTTCCAAAAATTCCTGCTCTAATTACATCAACCAGATAAGTTAAAGGATTTAGATAAAATGCAGTACGTAACGGCTCAGGTACATTATCTGCAGGATAAAATGCAGAACTAACAAATGCAAAAAATAGAAAGACGGTGTTAATTATTACGTTAAATCCTTCACTAGATCGTAATCTAGTTGAAATAATAGATGCCAACGAGCCAAACAAAACTGAGCCAGTAATGGCACCAAAAATAATTACAGGGATTGTAATTAATGAAAATTCTACAGATTCAAAAAATACAGGATACCCTACTAAAGCAATCAAAGAGGCACTAACTAAACCAATTATGCCTATAGTGCAAATATTGCTAAGAATGTAATGACTTCTTGTGAATGGACCAGACATTATTTGTTCAAACATTCCATGCCTTCGATCATTCCAGATTATGATTCCAGAAACCAAGGTGCTATTCATTATGTTAAATCCAATCATACCTGATGCAAGAAATGCTGGATAATCAAGATCTTTTGCACCAAATGGCACATTTTGAATTAATGGAGCATATGCAAAACCTGCGACAAAAATATAGATCAAAGGAAAGATTACTTGCCATATTAAAAATCCAGGGTTCAAAGAAATTGTGATATTTCTATTAACAAGTCTAATTATTGGATGCATTTTCTCTCACCATTTTAAGAAATATTTCTTCAAGATTTGTTGGAACTGCAGAAAGATCTTCTATCTCAACATCATTATCGTTTAGAATTTTCAAAACTTTTAACAAAACTAATTCAGATTGTTCAGAATGAATCACAATATTTGTTCCAGATTCAAAATTTATTTTACAATCAGAAATCCCTTTTAGTAAATCAGGAATTTCAGAGTTTTTTTCCAGTAAATGAATTTTTATAGTTTTTTCTTTTCCAAATTTACTTTTTAATGCTTCAGGTGAATCAACAGTTACAATTTTTCCTTTATCAATAATTGCAATTTCATCACAGAGATATTCTGCTTCTGTTAGAATATGAGTTGTATAGAAAATTGTCAATCCAGTTTTAACTTTATTTTTTAAATAATCCAACAATTTTCTTCTTGCGCTAGGATCTAATCCAACGGTGGGTTCATCTAAAAATAACAAATCCATATCATGCATGAATTCACGTGCAACTTGTACTCGTCTTCGCTGCCCAATGGATAAATCTTCATTTCTTTTTTTTCGAATCTCAACCAAGTCAAAATCTTTCAAGAGCTGTTCCATTCTTTCCTTACGTTGGGCTTTTGGAACACCCCACATCATTCCATACTTGTCAAGAGATTTTTCAACTGACAAAGTAGGTTCGTAGCTTGGCTGTTGTAACACCACTCCGATTTTGTGCCGTATTTCTAGAGGATTTTTGATTGCATCTATTCCTAGAATAGTTAAAGATCCATTCGAAGGAGGAATCAAAGTGGTGAGTAATTTGATTGTAGTTGATTTTCCAGCACCATTTGGGCCTAAAAATCCAAAAACTTGACCAGATTTTACTGATAAAACAATATCATCTACTGCTTTGAGGGAGCCATATGATTTTGATAAATGATTAACATCAATGCACGACATATTGAAACTGCGATCATCCCACTAATTTAGTTAATCAGTTGTTTCATCATAGATTTTGTTGTAGTTTAATCAAATTGAGAGACAATTTATTCAGAAAAAGAAAAATTTGAAACTATAAATTTGAAACTATAGAAAAAGCGATCTAAAATAGCATAAACTCAGAATTACGACATAATGAAATTTTTATTAATACAATAAAGGTAGAATTTGTGAATTGTCTGAATTTGATACTCTAGTTGATAAATTAACTGAGCAAAAGCCAGAGTTAACTAGAGAAATTATAGAAGAGCAAATAAAACTAAAAAAAGAAAAAATTGGTGCAGGGTATCTAACTGATCAAGGTGCCTTATTCTTAATTGCGTCAGATTATGGAGTAACATTATCAGGTCCACTAAAAGTTGAAATGAGTTTAAAAGATCTTTATGCAGGTGCAAAAGAAATCTCATTAGAAACAAGAGTTTTGAATTTATCACCTGCAAAACAATTTTCAAGAAAAGATGGTTCTCCATTTTATCTCAGAACTATGACAGTATATGATGATGCAAATTCTACAGCGAGTGTAAAGTTGTGGGATGATAAAGCAAATCTTCCTGGAATTGAAAATCTAAAACCAGGAGATTTAATTAAAATTATCAAAGCTTATGTTAAATCTGATCTTGATGGTTCACCAACAATTAACATTGGTTCAGGTTCAAATGTAGAAGCTACTGATTCTGAAAGTGAGATTCCAAGTATAGACACAATAACAAAAGATGTGAGTGAGTTACAAGAAGGTCAAAAAGATCTTGTCGTTTTGGGAGAAATTGACGGTGTAATTAGTGGTATGGAGTTTACAAATTCTCGAGGCATGCCTGGAAAAGCCTTGAGAATGAGGCTAAAAGGAAAAGACAACAGTGGTATGAGAGTAGTTCTATGGGGAAAAGATGAATCATCAATTCCAAATATGATTTCACAATCAGCTAAAGTGAGACTACTTGGTGTCAGAGTAAAATCTGGAAATCAAGGATTAGAAATTCATGGAAGTGATGCAACAATAATTGAGATTGAAGGCGGTAAAGAAGCAGAACCAGTAATTGCAAGAGTTCTTTCAATGTCACCAACAGAAAACGGAAAAAACATGATTTTAGCTGTAGATAATCAAAAAAATCTATACAACATTAGTGATTCATCAAATTCAACTAGTATTTGTGTAGAAGGAGATGTCATAGAGTGTATGCCATCAAAGGTTTATGGAAATTCAATAACACTTGATGAAAATTCTTTTGTAAGAAAACTAGATAATGATGAAAGTATTCCTTCAATATCTCAAATTAGAACAAAAATTAATGATGTTAAAGTGGATGGCAGTTACTGCATTGAAGCAATAATTTTGAAAGTGCCAGAAAGACGTGAAGTGCAAACTAAAACTGGTGAATCAATTGCACTTTCTGAAATGTTTGTAGAAGATGACACAGGACAAATTTGGGTAAAAGGGTGGAGAAATCAAGCTAGACTAATTGACAAATGTGAATTAGGGGAGATTGTTTCAATAACGGGTCTTAATGCAAAAGCTGGACTAGAGGGCAGAATAGAGATGTTCCTAACAGCATTTTCTAAAATTACAAAAAAGAATTAGGAATCCCAAAAACCCCTAGTAACTACATACTGTCTTTCTGCTTCATAGATTTGTTTAAACAAATGTTCTTCATCAACCATATTTCGTAGAATTCGAGCAGCAGTATCTGCACCCACACCATAGCCAGACATGACAACAATTGCAGTTTTACCAAAATTTTCCACTAGAGAAGAGACTTTCCAGGCACGATCTACCTTATGTTTTTCTTCACTAGTGAGTTTTTTACCTTCATGTTTTTTGCGAATGATTTTAGGAAGATCATAATCAGAGTAAAATGTTGCAGTGATTTGCCGACCTTTACAATAGGGACAAATCAAAATATTCTTTACTT
>REGH01000074.1 GCA_003702495.1 Candidatus Nitrosopumilus sp. | reverse complement strand
GGAGCTCCTGCAATAATCATCTATAAAATTAGAAAATTAAACTAACTACCAAACATCATCGACTTCATCAAGAACTTTGTATTCTTTTTCTGGTTCACGTCTCATGAATTTGAGTCTTGAAATATCTCTATCAAAAATTGCGTCAGCTGTCCAATCAAGAAATACCCGGAATCGTTTATCCCAAGTAGGAATTTTTGATAGATAGACATTTCTCCACAGGAACCATGCTACAATTCCATGAATATTCATTCCCATAAATGAAGCAATTCCTGTTCTTTTTCCAATAATTGCCATTTGGCCTCTTGATTCGTAGGTAAATTCTGTTCTTTCCTTATTTCTTATCAAGGCGTGGAGATTTTTTGCAGCAATCTTTGCTTGAGCTTCGGCAAGCTGAGCAGTTGGTGCAAATGGTCTATTTGTTTTAGGATCATAAAATAATGCACAATCACCTATTGCAAACACTTCAGGAAAATCCTTCACTTCTAAAAATCTATCAACCACAATTTTTCCCTTGTCAGTTTTGAAAAGTGATCTTTTGATCGTGTTTACTGGAGTGACACCAGCAGTCCAAATCACTGTTTTGGATTGTATTGAATCAATCATTGATTCGTCAACTTTATCCTTATCACCATCTAATCTCTTTGTCATCACTTCATCTCCATCAAAACTTGTAACTGCTGTTTGAAGTCTAATATCAATTCCATGCTCTGATAATTTTTCCTGTGCAAATTTTGCAAGATCATCACTGAATCCTGGTAGAATATTTGGCAATGCCTCTAAAACAATCACCTTGATGTCCTCTCTTGAAATATTTGGATAGTATTTTCTTACATCTAGTAAAAGATCCATTATCTCTCCCGCAGTTTCAATTCCTGCAAAACCCCCACCTACAACCACAAAATTTAGAAGACTTTGTTTAAGAATTGGATTTGTTTCATTTTCTGCTTGCTCCAACATATCGATGATTCTGTTTCTGACCATTACTGCATCGTTGAGTGTTTTCATTTGGTAAGCATTCTTTTCCAAATCACTCATTCCAAAAAAGTTGGTTTCACTTCCCAATGCAACTACAAGAAAATCATAATGTAGCGAAATACCTCTTTTATTTCCACTACCCCAAAGATTCACAATTTTTCCATATGGATCAATATTTTTGACTCTGCCTTCATAGAAGATTGCTTTTTTTGTAATTGTTCTAATTGGCATGACAATATGTCTAGTTTCAATAGTTCCAGATGCTACTTGAGGTAACATTGGGGTAAATAATAGAAAATTATCTTCACTAACTATAACAATCTCAATCTCTGAATCATCTTTAAACAAATCCTCAAGTTTTTGGGTACATTGGACGCCTGCAAAACCGCCCCCTAAAACCACAATTCTCTTCTTATATCTGGCCATTTATGATCCTCTGAAAATAACTGAATATATCCTATGAGTTTGATTTCGTTATAGGGCTAAAATTCTATCCTCTCATTATATCAGAATGGAGAATATCATATGCTCTGGAGGCATGTTTTTCATTTAGAATAATTATGATATTGTCCTGACTGAAAAAGGCATTTACTAGTTCAATACCATTTGCATGCAATACCTCTGCAACATAAGAAACTACATCTGATTGATTTTGAGAATTTGGAATTGTGATTTTGATTTTTGCAAGACCTGTGCTAAAAACATCCTCCCTATCTGAGACATTGCCAAAAATCTGTCTAATATCTTCCATGTCTTCTGTAAGAAATCTAAAGGAATCAGACATTCTAAAAAATTCGTAATTATTTGTAATCTTTGAGAATTTATCCAAAATTACCATAGGATCAATTTGATTAGAATCTTTGATAGAAAATTTAACATCCATAATTCCATCAGTCAAAGCCAATCTAGCATTCTTCAAAACTGGTTCTTCCTTCACTTCCTCTTTAATCTCAAATGAATCTGAATATCTCTTGATTGCCACAACTATGGTATTGAGATTTACACTGTTTCCAAGAATTCTCTCAATTTCTGGTTG
Source organism: Candidatus Nitrosopumilus sp. (assembly GCA_003702495.1). Classification (GTDB taxonomy): domain Archaea; phylum Thermoproteota; class Nitrososphaeria; order Nitrososphaerales; family Nitrosopumilaceae; genus Nitrosopumilus. The sequence continues at coordinate 1,587 of REGH01000074.1, read as the reverse complement.
AATCTTTACTGCCAATGCTGTGTAGTTTATCAAATCCATCTTCATGCAGTCATAAATTGAACGATTTCTAGTGATTATCTCCCTGACCACTTCAGGAACCGACATACTTGCTATTCGCATTAAGATTATTATATAATGTCAGTTATAATAGGTTTATGTAAGAAATCAAAGATTACTCAATAATCTTTATATAATGTCATAGATATTACATACTATAGGTGAATATGACAATGTTCTTTGATAGTGAATTTGATAGAATCTTCAAACAGATGTCTAAATCTTTTTTCAATACAGATGACATCTTTGAGGGATTCAAGGGAAATGGTTCTGAATCTGGCCCAATTTATTATGGTTATACAATGACCGTGGGTCCTGATGGAAAACCTGTGGTAAAAGAATATGGAAACGTCAAACCAGACCAACTTCCAATTTCTGATACACGAGAACCAATAGTTGACACAATCGTTGATGAAAAAGAAAAGGTTGTAAAACTCATAGCTGAGATGCCAGGAGTTGAAAAGACTGATGTCAAAATTGTTGTTGACAATAAAGTTGTAGATTTGTCTGCAGAGCGTGGTGAAAAAAAATACCATGTCAAAGTTCCAGTCCAGTACAAAGTTGATGAAAACTCTGCAAAGGCTTCCTACAAAAATGGAATTTTACAACTAGTCTTCAAATTAGTTGAAGAAAAACCAACTGGCAAACAGGTGGAGGTTGAATAAACCCCCCTTTATTTTTGAGGTGAAAAAATGAGTGAAATAATTTTAAAAGTTGATGAAATTCCTCAACAACATGTTGGAAGAGGAAGAGCAATAATTGATCCAAAAATTATTGAGGATAAAAATTGGAATACTGGCCAAATCCTAGAATTAACACATAACAAAAAAACACATGTAAAACTCTGGCCAGGAAATCCTGAAGAATATGGTACAGGAATTATCAAAATTGATGGAATGACAAGACAAAATATCGGAGCAGGAATTGGCGATAAAATTTCTTTAAAGTCAGTTGAAGCTGCAAATGCCGAACAAATTGTTTTGTCTCCAACTGAAAAAATATCCGCTGAAGGATTGCAAGAATACATGACTTACAACTATCTTAATCATGTGTTTACAACTGGAGATGCATTATCTCTTAACACACAGATGGGTGGACGAGTTCAATTCATTGTAACTAGCACCAAGCCTTCAAAACCAGTTATTGTCACTGAAAATACAATTTTCAAACTTGGCACAATGACAAAATCAGTTGATTCTTCTGTTCCAAGAATAACATATGATGAACTAGGTGGCCTCAAAAACGAAGTTCAAAAAATTCGTGAGATGGTTGAATTACCAATGAGACATCCAGAGTTGTTTGATAAAATTGGCGTAGAAGCCCCAAAAGGAGTCTTATTGTATGGTCCTCCAGGCACGGGAAAGACCCTTCTTGCAAAGGCAGTAGCCGGAGAAACAAATGCTCACTTTATCTCCCTTAGTGGTCCTGAAATCATGGGCAAGTACTATGGTGAAAGCGAAGAGAAGATTAGAGAAATCTTCAATCAAGCTGAAGAAAATTCTCCAAGCATAATCTTCATTGATGAGATAG
>REGH01000007.1 GCA_003702495.1 Candidatus Nitrosopumilus sp. | reverse complement strand
CTAATCAAAACAAATCAAACAAACCACAAAACAAATCAAAAGGCAAAAAACCTAATCAAAACAAATCAAACAAACCACAAAACAAATCAAAAGGCAAAAAACCTAATCAAAACAAATCAAACAAACCCCAAAACAAATCAAAAGGCAAAAAACCTAATCAAAACAAATCAAACAAACCCCAAAACAAACCTGAACCAAAAAACAACTAGTTCATCCATTAATCTTTGATAGATGAATATGAGCAATTTTCCATGTTGGTTGCTTTACTAAAACAAAAGTTGCTCTCCCTTGAATCTCCATATGCTCTCCCGTGAATGCTTTGTTGTCTACTAGCATTCCTTTTTGATTTAATTCCATTGCAACTACAGCTGTTTCCCCAAAGACGCTAATCTTTGGATGTTTAATTTCATAAGTGTAATCTGAAATACTAACAAATCTGAGCTCTTCTAATTCTATAGTATTCTGATAATCTTTGAGATCATATGGTGGCAAATCACTGAAACTGGAAAACTTTGGATCATTAAGGTGAATATCTCTTAGAATCGATGTATCCTTTGTAATTCCTGCTTGAAATAATGCCTCAATCACTTGGATGATCTCTTCGTTATCCGACAAAACCGTATTTTCGAATATGAAAATAATCAGTTTAAATCTTCTGCACCGATTAGGACAAAATTCCGATTTTTCGTCAGATAATCTTTATTAATTATAGATTGGTTGTTTTTTTGATTTCAATGAGCGCAAGATTAACGATAACATTTGGCAAAGAATTGCCAGTTGTACTACTAACACTCTAAAGAGTGCTCAAAATTTTAACACATTAAAATTATGGAGAGAAATTTGATGAATAATATGGAAAATATGATTGGTGCAAAGGCCTTGATGACTGCCATGGAAAAAGAGGGCGTCAAGGAAGTGTTTGGTTTACCGGGAGGTGCAAATCTTCCAATGTATGATGAATTTGCTAGATGTAATATTAGACACATTTTGACAAGACATGAACAGTCAGCAGCACATATGGCTGATGGGTTCGGAAGGGTAAGTAGAAAACCTGGAGTCTGTTTCGCCACATCTGGACCTGGAGCAACAAACATTCTAACTGGTATTGCAACTGCACAAGCTGATTCTGCACCAATGGTTGCTGTTACTGGACAAGTACCTACACCAATGATTGGCAAAGATGCATTTCAAGAAAGTGACATAATCGGAATGGCTAATCCTGTTGTAAAATATGCATTTCAACCTAGACATGCTTCTGAAATTCCAGAAGTTGTAAAGAAAGGATTTTTCATTGCAGAAACTGGAAGACCTGGACCTGTTTTGATTGACATTCCAAAAGATGTACAACAAAATGAAGCAGAAATGGTTTTCCCTGATGAATTTAAAATTCAAGGTTATCATCCTTGGGCTGATCCTGATATTGTTGCAGTGGAAAAAGCAATTGACATGTTACTTCACTCTGAAAAACCTGTTATCTTAGCTGGTGGTGGAACCATCATCTCATCAGCTTTTGCTGAATTACAAGCTGTTGCTGAAGCATTAATGCTTCCTGTGGTAACTACATTCAAAGGAAAAGGTGCGTTTCCTGAAAACCATCCTTTATCATTAGGCCCTATTGGAATGCATGGGCATGCAGAAGCAAACAGAATCATGTCTGAGGCTGATTGTGTTTTAGCAATAGGAACAAGATTCTCTGATAGGTCTGTTGGAACTTTTGAAGAATTTGAGAAAAATCTTAAGATTATACATATGGATGTTGATCCTGCTGAGATTGGTAAAAACCAAACTGCGCAACTAGCAGTAGTTGGTGATGTGAAAATGAATCTTAGAATTATGGTAAAATTACTATTGCAAAAAGTAATCAAAAAAACTGAAGAGAGTCCATGGGTAAAACATGTTAAAGAAACAAAAGCCTACTGGCAAGAAAATTTGAAACTTCATCCAGGAGAAATGGGTGCAGCTAAGATTTTACGTAAACTTAGGGAGATATTACCTAAAGAATCTATCATTACAACTGAAGTAGGGCAACACCAAATGTGGGCATCATTATTCTATGATGTAATACAACCTGGAACTTTCTTTAGCTCTACTGGACTTGGTACTATGGGTTGGGGATTTCCAGCTTCAATTGGTGCAAAAGTAGCAAAACCTGATGTCCCCGTTGTGGATATTGCTGGTGACGGAAGTTTTGCAATGACTGAAAATTCTCTCGCAACTGCAGTTTTAGAAGACATTCCGGTAATTGTATTTGTATTAAACAACTTTACATTGGGAATGGTAGCACAATGGCAAAGAACATTTTATGAAAGAAGAATGATTGGTGTGGATCAAGGAAAATACTGCCCTGATTATGTTAAACTTGCAGAATCTTATGGTGCACAGGGAATAAGAGCACAGTCTATGGATGAACTTGATAAAGCAATCAGAGATGCATTGAGCAGTGATGTTGCAACAGTAATTGATATTCCAATTGATCCTGAAGAAGACGTATTGCCATTTGTTGCACCTGGAACTTCGCTTAAGGATATGATTCTACCATCATAGTGATAATCATGTGGGCAATTCTTTCTATTTTAGTTGAAAATAAACCTGGAATCTTGTTCAAAGTCACACACCTATTCCGTGCAAGAGATTTCAATATAGATAGCATATCTGTAGGTGTAACGGAAAATCCTGAATACTCCAAAATGACCATCACTACTGTTGGTGATGAAAAGCAGATAGATCAGATTGTAAAGCAACTTGATAAAATGATTGATACTGTCAGAGTTGAGCGTTTAGATGAGCATAAAACCGTCTACCGAGAACTGAGTATTTTTAAGATTAAACTAAGTAATGCTAATGATAGTATGGAGGTAAATAAATTGGCAAATGCATATGGTGGCAAAGTACATGATGTTAAACAAGACTCCATCATGGTAGAATTAACTGCCACTCCTGATCAAATCAAAGCATTTGAAGAATTAGCAAAACCCTTTGGAATAATTGATGTTGCAAGAACTGGAGTTGCCGCCTTACAAAGGAGTGGTGCTGAATGAAAGTTAGAATTTTTGATACAACATTAAGAGATGGCGAACAAACAATTGGTGTCTCTTTATCTCCTGAACAAAAATTATCTATTGCAAAAAAACTTGATGCTTTAGGAGTAGATGCAATAGAAGCAGGCTTTCCTGTAATTTCTGACGGTGAATTAAAAGCAGTAAAGATGATTACTTCTGAAGGATTGTCTTGTGAAATTGCTGGATTAACAAGAACCATCAAAAAAGATATTGATGCTGCAGTAAATGCTGGATTAAATTACATCCATACATTCATTGCAACTTCTGACATCCACTTGGAACACAAACTTCAGATGACTCGAGAACAAGCACTTGAAAAAGCAATTGAAGCAGTTGAATATGGCAAATCTCTTGGACTACAAGTAGAATTTTCTGCAGAAGATGCATCAAGAACTGATAGAGAGTTTTTGAAAAAAGTATTTGGTGAAGTTGCAAAAGCAGGAGCTGACAGAGTAAACATTCCAGACACTGTTGGGTATTCTACCCCTGAATACATGGCACAAATCACAAAAGATACAATTGAAGCTACAAAACTACCTGTTAGCGTTCATTGTCATAATGACTTTGGATTAGCTGTTGCAAATTCTTTATCTGGAATTCATGCTGGTGCTGCATGTGCTCATGTTACAATTAATGGAATTGGTGAAAGAGCTGGTAATGCTTCTCTGGAAGAACTTTCCATGGCACTCAAATGCTTACCATATGAACAAAAATATGAAACTAATATCAAATCTGAGTTAATTTATGATACCTCTAGGTTCATTTCAAAGACTGTAGGAATAATTGTTCAGCCTAACAAGGCAATTGTTGGTGCAAATGCATTTGGTCATGAATCTGGAATTCACACTCATGGTGTGTTAAATAATCCACTTACCTACGAACCAATCAGCCCTGAACTTGTTGGAAGAAAAAGATGGCTTCAAATTGGAAAACATGCTGGTGTTCACGGAATGAATGCAATGCTATCTGAGTATGGTGTAAAACCAACTGAAGAGCAATCAAAAGAAATCTTAGACAAAGTCAAAGTAATTGGTGATCAAGGCAAACAACTCACTGATGTTGAACTACTTTCTATTGCCAGTGAAGTTATGGGCGATAAAGATCTTAAACGAATTGTACAATTAACTGGATTTTCAGTATCTACTGGAATTGGAACGATGCCTTATGCATTTGTGAAATTAAATATTGATGGTGAGGATCATGTTGGGACCGATTATGGTGTTGGCCCAGTTGACGCAGCACTCAATGCAATTCAAAAAGTTACTGGCAAACTTTCTGAAATTAGAATCAAAGATTATGGATTAGCATCTATTTCTGGAGGCTCTGGCGCATTATGTGAGGTAACCGTAAAAGTTGAAGATGCATTAGGAAACAAAGTTTCAGCTAAATCTGTTGGTGAAGATATTGTTACTACTTCAGTCAAAGCAGTCATTGATGCAATTAACAGAATTATGCTCAAAAAATTACTCCAAGAAAAACAGATAAGTTAATCTCAAAACTCTGATAAAGTGATTACATGTATAAAATATCATTAATTACTGGTGATGGAATTGGACCTGAATTATCAGAATCTGCAATTTCTGTATTGACTACAATCAATGATAAACTTGATTTAAAATTTGAAATTACAAAATTATCTGCAGGGGATAAAGCATTAGAACAAACAGGAAAAGCACTACCTGATGAAACAGTTGACGCAATAAAACAATCTGATGCCTGTATGAAAGCCCCTGTTGGAGAAAGTGCTGCAGATGTGATTGTTGTATTAAGAAGAATGCTTGATCTTTATGCCAATATCCGACCCGCAAAATCTTATCCTCACATGCCTGCATTACGTGATGATATTGATATGGTAATTGTTAGAGAAAACACTGAGGATCTTTACACTGGAAAGGAATTCAGTTTAGGTGATTCTGCAATAGCTTTGAGAATAATTTCTGAAAATGCTTCAAAGAGAATTGCAAAATATGCATTTGAAACTGCTAAACAGAGAAACTCAAAGAAAAAAGTAACCTGTGTTCATAAATCAAATGTAATGCGAGTTACTGATGGATTATTTGCAAAAGCCTGTACTGAAGTATCAAAAGATTATCCTGAAATTAAATTTGAAGAGATGTATGTTGATGCATGCGCAATGAACTTGATTCGTCAACCTCAGGAATTTGATGTTGTAGTTACTACTAATCTATTTGGAGATATCTTATCTGATGAATCCTCCCAAGTGGTAGGTGGTTTGGGAATGGCACCTGCTGCAAACATTGGTGATAATTTTGCATTATTTGAACCAGTTCATGGTGCTGCATTTGATATTGCAGGAAAAAATATTGCAAATCCCTCCTCATTCTTACTCTCAATTAGAATGATGCTTGATTGGCTTGGAACAAAACACAATGACTCTAAATGCTTTGAAGTAGGACAAAAATTAGAATCTACAATATTTGATTTAGTGAAAACTGGAGTAAAAACAAAAGACATTGGTGGTGATAAAACTACCTCTGAATTTACAAAACAAATTACTGATAATCTCTAGTCTTTTCTTTTCCTAAGATCTGATTTTGGTGGATTCAGAGACCAAAAGAACATGGCAAAGCACACTGGAATCAAAATTAGAACCGCTGCAACAACTGAAATTACATAGAATCCACCTTCTAATCCAGGCATGAATGGGCCTGGAAAAACTGCATAAAACCATAAAATTCCTATGAAAACAAAAACCAGTTTGTTTTTTCTAACTAGTTGTTTTGCACTAAGCTTTCTTTTATGAATATAACATTCCTTACAACGCGTTCTATCATCTACCATACATGATGTGCAACAATTCTTCTCACAAAAATAGCAAATTCTGTCTCCAAAATTTGAACCACAGAAATCACATTTGTACACTAACATAGATCCATTTCTTTAGATTTATCTCTTTTTCAAATTCCCAATTTTTATTAATCACATTTCTGATGAATAATTATGGCAAAATGCTGTATCTGTAAACTTGTTGAAGGTACACTCAAAATTAAAGAAGGTAATCCAAAATACAAAGGGAAACCCATCTGTAAAGAATGCCAGGGCTATCGCAAACTATTGTTAGAAACAAAATAATCTATTCTGATTTTGGCTTATTTTTTTCTGCCCATTCTTCATACATTTTGATTAACTCGTCGACATCTTTTCCATCTTCAGAATATGTTACAATTACTCCAAAGTTTCCCTTCTTATCATGACCTCTTGCAAAATATCCCCAAAAAGAATCTGGTAATTTTTGAAAACTACTTGAATCATGTGAAACACCAATCAAATTATTTCCAATGACTTCGACGACTTTTTTTGCATCTTCTTGTTCTATCATAAACTAGTGTAATTTTATCACAATAAAAATCTGAATGACTATGGACTAAGTCTATCCGGATCTCTTGGATATAGCACCACTTCACGAACATTATCGATTCCAATTAATGTGGTCATCAATCTGTCCAATCCCATTCCCCATCCTGAATGTGGCGGCATTCCCCAATCAAATGCTTTGAGGTGGTCAGTAAACTGTGCAGGATCTAAATCTTGTTCTTTTAGTCTTGACTTTAACATCTCTGGATTGTGAAGTCTAGTACCACCTGAAGATAATTCTAGATATCCAAATTGCAAATCAAATGAGCGTGATAACTCTGGGTCCTCATCTTTTTCTCTGATGTAAAATGGTTTTAGTTTCATAGGCCAGTCTGTCAAAAAGAAAAATCCTGGATGATTATCTCCGATAATTCTAAGGTGGGAATCAAGCAAATCATCACCAAATTCCACCTTTTCGCCTGCACTCTTTAGTTCTTCAACACACTGATTATACGTAATTCTCTCAAATGGTGATTTTGGAACCTCTATTGTATGTCCAATTGTTTCTTGTTCTTTTTTACAATTTTCTGCAGTAAACTTGTACACCTCCATTACTAGTGACTCTAAAACATCCATCACATCATTGTAATCCATAAATGCAGCTTCAATATCGATGCTGGTAAACTCACTAAGATGTCTTCCTGTATGAGAGTTTTCTGCTCTATAAAAGTTTGAAATTTCAAATACTCTTTCTAATCCTATGGTCATTTGCTCTTTGTATAGCTGTGGACTTTGTGCCAAGTAAGCTTTCTTTCCAAAATATTCCAATGAAAAGAGATTTGCACCTCCTTCACTTGCACTACCAATAATTTTCGGCGTAGTGATTTCTATGAATTTTTTCTCTGCTAATGTTTTTCTTAATGATTGTAAAACATAATGTCTTAATTTGAAAATAGATGCTGTTTTTTGATTTCTCATATCTAATGCACGATGATTCAGTCTTGTATCGATATTGCTCTCTATTCTCCCAATAGGATCAACTGGTAATGGGTGAATTGCTTTTCCTAACACTTCAATTTCCTCAGCTTTGATTTCAAATGCAAAATCACGTGCCTTTGTTTCTTGAACAATTCCTTTTACACTTACCACACTTTGACGATTGATCTCTCCAAGGTTGTCATTTAACTCTCCTTTCACAATAACTTGAGAAATTCCAGACACATCACGTAATGTGATGAATGACATTTTTCCTAATTTTCTTAAATCTTCAATCCAACCGCCTAACACAACCTCTTTTCCAATAAGTTCTGATGTAAGTTCTGAAATATCGTGAGTTTTTACAAAGACCATTATTTTCTACCCTTATCCTCAAATTCTATCTCAATGTCAAGGTTTCGGGCATTTTTTACAATTTCAACAACTTTTTCTGTATCAATTGGGAATTTAGGCGTCCATTTTCCTGATACAACCGCTTTTGTCTTTTGAACCCCTCCTGGCGCCCAAACTGAGTTGATTGAAAGAATTTTTGTAGGAAAGAACAGATCTTCTATGAATTTATTGTCTGTTTCATCTGCCTCTACAAGCCAAATTTTACCTTTGAATTGTTCTTGTAACAGTCTGTATAATGTCCTGCTTTGTCTAATAATCATAATGTCGTTTTTTGCTAAAGAAAGTACAAAATTTCCTTGAAACTCCTTACATGAAAATAATGTGAAATTTTCAATTTCATTATTTGTTTTTGCAACTTTAGCTAAAACAATTGATGCATCAACATCTGCTTTTGTTAATTCTCCTGATTCAACCTTACTTTCGCACTGAGGACATAATATTGCATTTTTTGCATCAAAGCCACATATTGGTAATTTCATTTGAATCGCTTTTTACATTCTAACAGAGTTGTTTATATCCCTTAGTACAAAACAAAAATCCTAGTTTGGATGAGCAAATCACGGAATTTCTAGTTGTTGATGGATTAACATCTAGATATGATTCTTCCAAAGGTCCTGTATATGCAGTAGATGATGTAGATTTTTCACTTGATACTGGGGAGTCAATAGGAATTGCAGGAGAAAGTGCATGTGGGAAAAGTACTTTGGGACTATCCATCATTAGAATGCTTTCTGGTGGAAAAACACAAGGTAAGATTGTCTTTGATGGTAAATCCATTTTAGATGTTGATGAAACTGAATTTGATGAAAATTATAGATGGAAGAAAATTTCCATGGTGTTTCAAGGTGCAATGAATTCTCTTGATCCTGTTTTTACAATTAATGAGCAATTTCTTGAGATTTTAAAACAACATGATTTTGAAGGTGATTCAAAACAGGTAATTTATGATTCAATAAATTCGGTCAATCTTGATCAAAATGTGCTAAAAAAATATCCTCATGAACTTAGTGGTGGGATGAAACAAAGAGTTGTAATTGCTATGGCTTTGTTGCTAAAACCAAAGTTTGTCATTGCTGATGAGCCTACTACTGCACTTGACGTCTTAATTCAGGCTCAAATCATTAACCTTTTGAAATCTTTAAAGAAATCAGGTATGTCCTTTATGCTTATCACACACGATTTGGCAGTATTATCTGAGATTGCTGATAAAATTGGTATAATGTATGGTGGACAAATAATCGAATTTGGATCTTCAGAAGAAATTTACAAAAATCCAAAACACCCATACACACAAGGTCTCTTAAAGTCAATTCCTACACTAAATGGAAATAAACCAACATACATCAAAGGAATTCCACCCAGTTTACTTGATGCCCCTACCCAATGTAGATTCATTGATAGATGCCCTCTAGTTGTTGACAAGTGTAAACAAATTCCACCCAAATTTAAAACTCAAACTGGTTATGTTAGATGTTGGTTGTATGAAGACAAATAATTTATTTTGATTTGAGATACTCTTTGTCTATCTTTTCTAAATAAATTTCCTGAATTTCTGTTATTTCTCTCTGTGTTGTATTTTTACAAATCATTTTAGCATAATTTATCAAATCAGGATTATCTTGTGTTTTTTCAAACTCTTCTATTTTTTTAAAAGATTCTTGTTCAAATTTCATTACATCTCTTAATTCTTTTCCTATTTCTTCAGCACTCATTTTTTTATAATCTTTAGAATTTGATTTTCTAAAACTAATCTCATCAATTAATTTTTGAATTTCATCTGGTTCATCCATGTTATTTAATATCCAAAGCCATACAAAAAAGTTAATCCTGATTTTCTTTTTTATGTTCTAAAACATGTTTTAATCCGTCTGTCATACTAAGTGAGTCTAAATTAATTTCACAATATGGACATTTCAATTTCTAAGAATATTTCTTTACAATTGGTAGACAGGAATCAATTATTCTTAGCATCTCCGATCTTATTACTTTTTTATCAATCGAAATCCATACTCTTTCTTTTTTGATTGCAAATGATATGGTTTGAACCTTCTTTCGCTCTTCCCACACAAATTCTATTTCACCTAGATTTTTATCAAAAAATCCTTCTAAATCTGTCTTTATGGCAATATGCGAGAACTGATATTGCGTATTTTTTTCATTCAATAATGGCACTAAATCTTGTCTTCTTTTGTATGCCAATAATTCTCCACTCTCACCTATCACTCCTACAAATCTGATGTATGGACTAATTGTTGCGATTGTATCACAAATCTCTCTGTATTCCTTCTGTTCCATTTACTTGTCTTGAAAAAATATGATATTTTAATGATTGTTACATTTTCTGATCTAGTTTTAATTAAATAATACGTGAAAACAGTTTGAACAGTGGATTTTGTTGATCTTTTTCCATTCGCACCCGAAGTGGGCTATCTTAGTTTAGCACTTGTAAATTTTTTTGGTTCTCTTGTACCCTTTGTTCCCTTACCTGGTTTCTTGCTATTAGCTACAATGTCCGTTGGAGATCAATTTGACCTTCATGTGTTGGCAATTTTATCTGCAGTTTCTGCTACTATTGCAAAACAGATCATATTCTATGTGAGTTATGGTGGACGAAAAATTATCAAAGAGGAGACTCGAAAAAGAATGAGACCTTTTGAGAGATTAGTAAAAAGATATGGTGCAGGTGCTGCATTTTTTGCTGCTGCCACTCCTATCCCTGATGATTTAGTTTATGTTCCATTGGGACTTGCAAAGTATAATCCAAAACGATTCTTTATTGCAACACTTACAGGAAAATTTGTTTTAAGTTATGCAATTGTCTTTATTTCCCACTATCTTGGATTGTCCTTAGTTGAACCTTTTTTAGAAAACATTGATGATGCTACCCCTGTTTATATTGGAATTATTATCTTTGGAGCAATGATGACTTCGGTTGTCGTTTTGCTTTTGAGATTAGATTGGCAAAAAATCCTTGGTAAATTTGCACCTTGGACTTTGGATGAAAATAATGAAGACTAGATATTTGTTTTAAAATTCCACAACTTATCTGTTGCCTGTTTTATTCCTATTCTGGGAGATGAAATAATATTTTTTATCTTAATTCCTTGTGTGATATATAATTTTGAATTTTTTGTCAAATCTATACCGTAATGCTCTTTTGTAATTTCCATGGCTTGAGTTAATTTTGCAGGTCCGTTTGTAAGTTCTTTCAAGTCTTTTTTGTTTCTATTTAATTGCATTATCTTTATCCCTTTTTCAGGTTCTATCGCACGAATCAAAACTGCTCCTGCAGCAACTTTTGAATTTCTGGCTACAACATTAAAGCAGTAATACATTCCATATGTGAAATAGACATATGCCATTCCCACCTCTCCAAACATTGCTTTGTTTCTATCCGTAATTTTTCTATATGCGTGACTTGCAGGATCATCTTTGTGTGTATAAGCTTCAGTTTCAGTAATAATCCCTGAAATTTCAGTTCTTCCTATTTTTCTAACAATCTTTTTCCCTAAAAGATTTTTTGCAACAGTTACTGTGTCTTGTAAATAGAATTTTCTAGGAAGTGTATTCAATATCTACTGAAACTGTTTTGTTATTTTTTAATTCTTTGATTAAATTAAAGAGTTTTTTCATATCTTTGTTTAATGTTGGAATTAATTCTTGATTGTATATGGTTGCAGCAGGATGGATTGTAAGAAAATACAATTGGTTGTCTTTTCGTACTATCTTTCCTCGAAACTTTGTAATCTCAGAACCTCCTAAAACTGAATTAAACGCTGTATTTCCCAACACGCATATGATTTGTGGTTTAATTATTGAAATTTCTTTTTTTAGATATTCTTTACAAGTGTCTCTTTCTGCTGTATTTGGCACTCTGTTATTTGGAGGCCTGCATTTGACAACATTTGTAATGTATACTTGTTCTCTTGATACACCTGCCTCTTCGAGTGCTGCCGATAGCTTTTTGCCTGCTGCGCCTACAAATGGCTCCCCATTCTTGTCTTCATTTCTACCCGGTGCCTCTCCTACAAATATGACATCTGATTGAAAATTACCTTTTCCTGGAACTGAATTTGTTCTTGTTTTACAAAGTTCACATTTTGTACATTCTATCACTTTTTGTTTTATTGCCTCTAATTGACTCATCTAATTCACACTCTTTACAGTTGCAATGCCTCTAATTGATGGACCTCCGTTACCCATAATCATTGATTGCATTGGATCACCCTTTCCACAATTAGTAATTGGTCTAACTGTAAAGTCATTTCCACACGCATCAATTGACTCAAAAAATTCTGGAGCAGTTCCCATTACAATAACATCTCTGAGCAAATCTGTAACTTCGCCATTTTCAATTTTTTGCGCATATTGGCAAGAAATACTCCAATTGTATCGTTTCATATCGATTGATGGAATTTTCATATTCGAAATCAAATATCCATTTTTTATCTCCTTTATCATTTCATTTACATTCCAATCCCCATTCCCAATACATGTACACGCCATTCGAATCAATGGCATGAATCGATAGTTTGTTGCTCTCATATTTCCTGTAGGTCCAGTGTTGAAAATTTGCCCTGTTTCCCTATTTTGCAAATGATTTTTCAAAACACCTTCTTCAACTAGAGTAGTTTTCTTTGTTTGAACTCCCTCATCATCAAACAAATACCATCCCAAACTTTCTTCAATTGTAGGATCATCAAAGACGTTTAGATGTTCAGAACCGACTTTTTCTCCAATCTTTCCTTTCCACCACGCTCCTCCTGCCCATGCCATCTCTTTTCCTAAAACTCTATCCGCTTCAGATGGATGACCTAAAATTTCGTGCGTAAGTAATGATACAAAATCTGGATTCATGACTACTGTTACTTTTTCCTCTTTTGTAGGTTTTGCACTTAATAGTGCTGATGCTTTTTTAGCTATCTCTTGTGCGCTATTTTGTGCTTTATTATTTTTTGAAAGTTGTTCCATTCCTCCTCTCCCTCCTTCAGTGATGTTTACTGATTGAGTTAATCCTGAATCGTGTGATGTTGCAATCATATCTATCACTACATCTGAAAAATTTTGTAAAATTTCAGAGCCCTCACTATTTTTAAAATATTTTGAATTGTTAGTATACCATGGATTTACGATCGATTTGATTATTTTTGGTACATCTAAAATAATTTTGTTACATTCTATTCCAATTTCAACTAATTTTTCTAATTCTGGTTTTTCTAAAATTGGATAGTCTATCTTCCTCTTTACAACAGAATTTGGATATAGATTGAATTTCCCTTTTTTGTTTTCTGCGTAATGTGCAGAATTTTTAATGGATTCTTCAACTGCTTTTTTGATTTCTTCTTTTGATTTTGGATTTGTTATTGAACAAAAACTCCATGTCCCATCTTTGACTAGTCTGATACCTATACCTACGTCATTAATTGATCTAACATGTTCTGTTTCTCCGTTTTCAATTAATGCTGACTTTCTTTCTTGTTCTTCTGCTCTAACATCACAATATTGTACGCCTGAATCAACTGAATATTTTATGGCATAATCTGCTAATTCTTGTAACTGTCCATCCATATGCTACGAAACTTGAAGTTATTCCTAAGTCTTCTGTTTTCAACTGTTTGAGATAGCTGGCATGGTAAAGTAATACTCATCTTCAAACTCATAGTCTTTCTTTCCTACTTTTCTCAAGAATTCGAAATATTGAGTACAATTTGTGTAAAAATCTCTATTTTTATGGTGCTCATTCATGCTGTATATTGTCAAATTGACATTTTTTCAGGAGAGTGAGTGATTTTAGTTCTCAGAGCTTGTTTTCTTTAAGCAGTTCCTATTGGACTTTTTGGTTGTTTGCTAGATTCCTCTTTTGGTAGTGTTAATGAAAATGTGGCTCCTTGATTTGCACTACTAGTTACTGAAATTTGTCCTCCGTGATTATCTATGATTCCTTTACAAATTGCTAAACCTAGACCACTACCCCCAGTTTCTCTTGTTAAAGTGGCGTCAACTTGATAGAATTTTTTGAATAGATCTTTTTGTTTATCCGCTGGAATACCTATTCCGTTGTCTTTGACATTAATTTTAATTTCTGTTGGTGTATCTTCCATAGTGACTTCAATTTTACCTGAACCTGGAGCAACTGCTGTTAAACTATTCTTAATCAAATTTGTAATGACTTGTTTTATTCTTTCAGGATCGTGACTTATGTTCATATCTTTAATGTATGAAGTTAATTGCACATTGTTACGTTCTGCTTCAGTCAATAGTGCATTAACTGAACTACATACTGTCTCATTGATGTTTCTAACTTCTTTTTTCATTCTTAGTTGACCCAATTCTAATTTCTGTGCATCAAGCAAATCTGAAATAATTGATAACAAGGTCTCAGAACTATTTTTGATAATTGAAATTCTTTCTTTTTGTTTTGCAGTAAGTTTTCCCAAGTGCTCACTTAGTAAAATGTCTGCATATCCTTGAATTGGAACAAGTGGTGTTTTCAATTCATGTGTAATCATTGCAAGGAATTCATCTTTTGCAATGTCTGTTTTTCTTGCCTCCTCTTCTTTTTCCTTAATGGTATCCGACATTATGTTAAAGTTTGAAACTAACTGTCCCACTTCATCTGAACCTGAATAGTTGATTTTATCTCCGTAAACCCCCTCTTTGACTTTGGAAATTGCACGAGTAATTGATTCAAGTGGAGACATTGACTGCCTGACTACAATTACTACTATTACAAAAACAGCAATATTTACTGCCAGTAGTGCCTGAACTACTCCTTCTCCTGAATTATTTTCTGAAACTAACTTTTCATTCCATTTTTCTACTAATTGATTAACATCATCAAACAAAACTAGTTTTTCATCAATCATTTCATTTTTTGCTATATTGAATTCGGGGGACAATAGTGCTCTTTCCTCTAGAATTTGAATTCTGATCTGTATTGACTCCCATAATGGCTCTAACTCACGTAATGTACTGGCATTCTCTCTTGGAATTATCTCCAAATCTTCGTGGACTTCCCCGACACTGTTAACATCTAATCCCCATGTTGGGATGCCTAGTAATTTTCTGAGTCCAATCTCGAACTCTAATTTTTTCTCCTTAAGAATCTCTTGTGAATCACCATCTTCTCCAATGGAAATTAACAAAGTCTGTTGACCAATTATTCTTGCATTTTCTGCTAATTCTTCTGAAATTTTCTTATGTTTATTGTAATTCCTGTCTAATGGTTCTAATTCATCAATTAATTGGTCTGTAAGTAAGACTAGATCTTGATTTTTTTGTAATACATAATTTACTGCATCAGTTGCTTCTTTATCAAAAACTGATGTTTCTTTAACATTAAGTGCTTTTGATTTGTAATTATCCCATGATGTTACAACATATTTTAACTGTTCACTAATTACACCTGAAGGAACTACTATTGCATGTCCGTGAACATCATCACCGCTTAGGATTTTCTTTATGACAAAATCTACTTCATCAACCTCATTTTCTAAATTTTCTTTATCCTCTATGTTTCCATTAGCTACCGATATTGCAAATCCTGATACTGACTCGGCGCGTACTTTAATGTCTGATATTTCGATAATTGCATGTGATTCTGCATTTTGATTTAATCCTTCTTGATACAATAACACCAAGTTTATTGCAGCAACTACTACCAATATTGATATCAATAGATATGTCTTGGTAACTATTTTCATATGAAAAAATCTTCCAGCATAGAGTATAAAAGTAATGGTCGGATTTCATCTTGTTACTGGAATGTCTGATGAGTTTATCAAATTAGCAACTAAAGAAATTAATGAAGAAATTTTAGGCATAGGAAATATTCTAAACTCTTGCAATACTGATGCTCAAGTTTTTGAAAATTCTGATAATCTCCAAAAGCATACTCATAAAATTAAAGGACTAGCTCCTATGATGGGAAAAAGTAGCATGGGTAGTTTCGCAACTGTTCTTGATGATACTTTGAAACAAATCATGGCTGGAAAAACTCCTCAAGGAGTATTTGATTTTATGACTAATTCTCACCAAAAACTGGTGCAAAACATGAATAACGATTCTAACTTGGAGTCTGTAATTGAGGAAGCAAAAAATTTTCTAAGCAACATATAACACTAAATATTTTTTAGACGTAGCAAATTTTATTCACTTATGTCAAAAATTATGATAGCTGATGACTCTGACGCCATCCGTCTAGTTTTAAAGGATATTTTATCTATTGGAAATCATGACGTAGTTGCCGAAGCTGAAGATGGTGCGGAAGCAGTTGATTTTTACAAACAATACAATCCAGAAATCCTGTTACTTGATTTGGCTATGCCAAAAAAAGATGGATTGGAAGTTGTCAAAGAAGTAATTGCATTTGATTCCAATGCAAAAATTATTTTAATCACTGCTAGCGATGATCAAAAAATAATAAATGAATGTCTAAAATCTGGTGCATCATCATACATTTCAAAACCTTTTGATTTTAACAGTGTACTAAAATCAATTACTGAAATTTCAGGAAACGATAATTAGGACAGATTATATTTACAATTTGTAAGAAATTTGTCAAAAATTGTCGCTGATACTAGTGTTATAATTAATGGTCAACTCATAAATCAAATAGAGATTGGATCAATAAGAAATTCCCAAATAATAATTCCTCAAGCAGTTTTAGATGAATTACAGTCTCAGGCATCTAAAAATAAAGAACAGGGTTTTGTTGGATTAGAGAAGATTAGTAAACTAAAAGATCTGTCTGGAAGTTTTGGATTAGAAATAATTTCCCAAGGTCCTCACCTATCTCCTGATGAAATTAAACTTGCAGGAGATGGAAGAATTGATGCAATAATTGCAGATATGGCAAAACAAATTGATGCAACTCTTTACACCTCTGATCATGTTCAAGATTTAGTTGCACGAGCAAAAGGAATCCCAACGGTATTTCTAAAAACTGAAATGAGAAAGGAAACTTTGGAGTTTCTAAAATTTTTTAATGCTGAAACAATGAGTATTCATCTTAAAGAAAATCAACACCCCCTTGCAAAAAGAGGTAAACCTGGTAGCTTTTTACTCACAAAAATTAATGATGATACTCTTTCACGAGAGTATTTGGAGATGATGTCCTCACAAATTCTAGATGTTGCAAACACAAATGATTCTAGTACTGTTGAAATTTCTAAAACTGGTGCATCTGTCATTCAACACGAAGATTATAGAATAGCAATCACCCATCCACCCTTTTCTGAATCCTTTGAGATCACAATTGTTCATCCAATTATTCAAATGTCTCTTGAAGATTATGCAATCTCTGAAAAACTTATGGAAAGATTATCTGACAGAGCTGAAGGAATTGTTATCTCTGGTGCCCCTGGTTCTGGAAAGAGTACTTTAGCTTCAGGACTCGCAAATTTTTATCACAACAAGGGAAAAATAGTAAAAACATTTGAATCTCCACGTGATTTGCAAGTTGAGCCTGGTATTACACAATACAGTAAACTGGATGGCAGTTTTGATAATACTGCTGACATCTTACTTCTTGTACGTCCTGACTACACTGTATTTGATGAAGTAAGACGTCGTGAAGATTTTAGAACGTTTGCTGATTTGCGATTAACTGGTGTTGGAATGGTGGGAGTTGTTCATGCAAACTCTCCTTTAGATGCAATTCAAAGATTCATTGGAAAAATTGAACTTGGTATAATTCCAAATGTTTTGGACACTGTAGTTTTTGTAAAAGATGGTCAAATTCAAAAAGTATATGATTTGGAATTAAAAGTCAAAGTGCCTTCTGGAATGACCGAGTCTGATCTTGCAAGACCTGTTATAGAAATTCGAAACTTTGATGATAATTTGTTAGAGCATGAAATCTATACTTTTGGCGAAGAAAATGTGATTGTTCCTGTGGGAAAAAAGTCCAAAATAGGAATAGAAAAACTAGCTGAGGATAAAATTCGTGAGACATTCAAGAAATATGATCCACGAGCACAAGTTGAAATTCTTTCTGAAAATAGGGTTAAGGTATTGGTTGATGAGCAATACATCCCATCTATTATTGGAAGAGGAGGCTCAAACATTAATGAACTTGAAAAACAATTACAAATCCATGTTGATGTTGTTAAAAAAGACTCTGAGCACTATAATTTGGATTCAAGCGATTTACCTTTCAGTTTTTCAGAATCAAAGACAGCTTTGATTTTTAATGTCAGTAAAGAGTATACTGCAATGCATGCTGATATTTATGTCAATGATGATTACATTACATCAACTAGAATTGGTAAAAAGGGGCAAATCAAAATTCCAAAACGTTCTGATGTTGGAAGAAATTTAACGAAACTTGCATCTTCACAAAATGATATTCAGTTATTTCTTAAAGATTTTTAAAATTATCGATAATCTTTGGATTTGCTTTTAGAAAAGTAATGAATTTTCTTAATTGTTTTATTGTCTTTGGATTTAGATGATGTTCAATCCCTTCTGCATCTTGATTTGCAGTATCATATCCAACACCTAGTATTTCAAAAAACTCTAGTAGTATTCCGTGTTTTTGTCTTATTCCCTCAGCTACTTCTGTACCTTTTTTTGTTAAATTGATTCCATGATATTTTTCATATTCTAGATATCCTCCCTCGTCTAATCTTTGTAGCATCTTGGTGACACTTGGAGCGCTAACATTCATGTGTCTTGAAATGTCTAAAGTTGTTGCATAACCTTTCAATTCTACTAATTCTGAAATAATCTCCAAATAATCCTCCATTCTGGTGCTAGAACGAGCCCTTTCAGATTGATGTGCGGCTTTGATGGAGTCTAATCTTTTAGAGTTTTTAGATTTCATGTAATCTTTGTATCTAAACCCAATCTACTATAATTGAGTGTCTTTTTCAGAGATTTTGGTTACTCTTTGTTGACTTGGAAGTAACTGTTGTTGATCTTTGAATCTTAACTATTTTTTCCAATATCTACTGTAGGAATGGCAGACCCACTAAAGGAACGACTTGATAAATTGCGAAAAATCTCTGAATCTGCAAAACGGAGAGCAAATTTGTATTGTGATGTTGCAAAAATGGATGATTCTCATACTGCCCGTTCATTGGGCGCACTTCAAAAAGCACCTGCTCCTGGTAAAAAACTCCAAAAAATAGGATTCTTGATGTTGTGGATTCCAGAACCAACAGGCGTAACTTGTGCCGTTGGTGGTCCCATGATTGTTGCAGGCAGATACTTGGAAAAAAAATACAATAGTGCCACAATTCACGATATTGGCCACCAAACAAAAAACACAATCTCCTCAATTAGTGATTTTAAAAAATCAGTTATGAACCACTAAATTAGAATATCCTTCCCTGAATCTACTAATGGTTTTTTGGGAACATCGAATATCTTAAATGAATCCAAATACTTCAAATGTTTTGAAATAGATTTTTCATCTACTGTAATCAGTATTCTATCATTATGTTGAATTTCATATTGTGAAATATCTGATAGGTACTTTTCACCATTAAGATAGATTTGAACATTTTTTTTCTCATCTGCACAAAATTCATTAGTATTTTTAGAAAAACCATACTCAACAAAAATACAATCCTGTGTAACTTTTAATCCAATTGATACAAACAACATTTCTAATGGTACTCCTGTTGCATGTTTGTGAATCAAATATGGATTATGATCCTCAAAATGAATATATTTTCCAGATAATTGAAATTGTGGTAATCCAAAATTCAACTGTTCCCCATCTAACACAACAAGTATTGCAGCATGTACATGATCACTTCCATATTCTCCAATGTTGTATTGGTTTGCCAAAACTTGTTCTTGACTCATGTTCAATGTATTTTGTACAATTTGCGAATCAATTTCATTTTGATTCAATAAATAATATGAAAAGAATCCTGCTGATATAATTGTAAAAACTATGATTCCTATTACAAGACCCTTACTCTTTGATTTTGTTGTACTCTCATAGGGCGTGATTGGCTGATTATATGTAAAATTACTCTCTTCATAGCGACCAGGTAAACTATAATCTAAATCACTATCTTTTGGCAATACTTTATCTTCAGTCAATCATATGAAATTTCTGATTGTTTGTATAAATGTCCTCAATTCAAAATTGATTAACGTATTTTAAAAGGCCCAGCCAAATTGTAGTGTGACTACTAGGGCTCAGGCACTAATTCCAATCACAATTGCTGCTGTAATTATTGGGGTTGTTGGCTTGATGTCTATCCCTCAAGAAAGTAAACTAGAATCCGTTGAATTCCCTCGAGGTACAATCAAAGTTGATGATGTGCCGCTTGAGGTGCAAATAGCAGATACTGAACCGAGGAGAGTACGTGGATTAATGTTCCAAGATCAATTACCTTATGATCAGGGAATGATTTTTGTCTTTAGTGAACCAGGGCTTTATTCTCTATGGATGCTTAACATGCAATTCTCACTTGATATGATTTGGTTTGATGAAAATGGGAAAATAGTCCACATTGAAAAAGACGTTCCTCCATGCAAATCTGCATTAGAAATTGCAACTTGCCAAAGTGTAGTTCCCGAACAAGAAGCAGTATATGTTCTTGAAGTAACTGCTGGATTCATCGAACAAAATAATATTACAAAAGATTCTGTTCTAACAATAATTTCTATCTAGCATTGCAAAACCTTATCTTTGAATATCCTAGTTGATGTTTGTGAATAAATTCATTTTAATTCCAATAATTCTTGGAATTGCAGCTGTTACATCATATGCGATGTTAGTTTCTGAAGAACCATCTGAACCCCTTACTACTCCTATTTACAATTCTGGTTTTACTTATTATGATATTGAAGACATTCAAACATCTTTGAAGGAACGTGACATTTTTGTATCCTCTCCTACCGCAATAACTGATCACACAATTAGTCAATACTGTACATTTTTTGAAAATGGTCTTCCAAGAACCATGGAATATTGTACCACTACAGCTGTTCTAGATTCATATGGTCAGACTATTGGAAACATCAATATTGGTGGCAGTACTACATCTCCAATTCTAGCTATTGCAAATCTTGAAACTGATTCTTTGGAATCTAATAAAGAAACAACATATGCTATATTTGAGACTGTAATTCAAACACTTGTTTGTGATTGCTGGGAAGAAGAGGAATCTATTGGATTTGCAACTATATCTGAATGGCTAGACACTGTACATACTTTCTACTATGATTCAGATAATCGTAGTATCAAATCAAAAATAGATAATTTATCCGACACTGAAATTGTCTTTGAGATAACTCCCAAAGATGATTCTATTTTACAAACATTGATCATTACAAAACACGTCTAATTATATACGACAAAATTCTTTGATTGGCGATTACAATGATTGATCAATTATGGCTTATCCTCTTAGGCTTTGCAGGAGGAATTTTAGGTTCAATGATTGGACTTGGTGGTGGTATTATTGTAGTTCCAGTTTTAACTTTCTTGGGATTTTCACCAACTGCAGCTGCAAGTAATAGTTTGTTTGCAGCGCTTAGTAATGCTATTGCATCTACTATTTCCTACTCTAAACAAAAGAGAATTGAATATTCTTTAGGATTGAAACTTGGATTGTTATCTGTTCCTGGAACTATTTTGGGTGCAGTTGTTTCATCTGATGTTGCACCTGATATTTTCAAAGTTTTGTTTGGATTGATCTTGATAGCTTCAGCTGCATACATTTTTCTTCGAAGAAATCTCGAAAGCAAACAAAAAATTATCTCAAAACAGATGATGGTCTTTGCAATTGGTGCAAGTTTTTTTGCAGGAATTATTTCATCCTTTTTTGGAATAGGGGGAGGAATTGTCTTTGTTCCATTAATGGTTGCAGGTTTGGGAATGGCGATGAAAAGAGCTGCACCTACGTCTCAGTTGATTTTACTTTTCGCATCTCTCTCTGGAGTTATCACTCACAGTTTACTGGGACATCCTGATTTTACACAAGCTGGATTTTTAGCAATTGGCTCATTTCTTGGAGGGTTGGTTGGAGCAAGACTCTCAATTGATATTAAAGAAAGATATTTGCAAGTTCTAGTTTCAGTTGTAATTTTAATTGCTGCTGTGAAATTATTCTATGATTCCGCAATTGGTTCTGGACTTGTAGGATTTTAGCCTCAAAAATTTTTCTGTGCTTTTATAGTAATTTTGTGAAGAATAGTGTTCGTTAGGTCTTTGACCTAAGGGCGGGGGAGACTAGTCGGCTCTCCTGTTTTATTATTATCTTGGTGGTTCTTTTTTTATTCTGTAGATGTTTCTTTTGGAAAGAACAATTGTTTCTCCTTCATTATCTGTTCCTTCATAGTCTACTGCTATCTTTCCAAATTCATCATCCATGTCTTCTACTTGTGATATTGTGAATTTTAATTTCAAAACTTGATCTGCGTATAGTGGTTTGAGAAATCTTGTGTTTCTATTATTCCATTCTGGGTCTCCATCTGTTCCAAGAAAAACAATATGGTTTCCATAAATTTGACTTAGTCTAGTAAATTCACCTTCCATTCTTGATAAAATTGCACGCCCTGAAACTATTTGTTCTCCACTTTGTTTATCTTCTAAAAATGCATTTCTAACTCTTGAAAAATTTAGATATTCTTGTAATTCTTTATCTGAAATGCTACATGTAGAGTGAAATGTGTCTCCTACTCTGAATTCGGAAAATTTTTTCATTCTTATCTTGATTCGTCAACACAGAAAGTTACTTCAGATGATGAAGCAGCATTTTCTGATACTAAGAAATTAAATGCATCTGCAATTTTTTGATTGTCTGGCTCTATTCCTGTTACAGAACCTGGGAAAACAGTAAACATTCTGATTTTAGATTTTAGAACATCACTTAATTCTTGATTTACTGTTGTTGTGAATGGTCTTAATGCTCCTCTGAAAACTTCTACTTGTGCTCTTTGTGTTCCTGAAACTTTTTTTCCAACTGGCAAGTCTGGGCCAATAATCATGATGGAGCCTGTTTTATCTTTGTAGAGTCTTGGATCTTTTCCTCCTCCTGGAACAAATTGCTCTAGTGTTCTTTGGGCAACAGTTGCTGGTGTTGAGATGAATTTTGCAACTAGTTCTTCCCAGCCTGCTCTAGTTAATTCAGTTAGATTTCCTACTTCTGGTAGTTTACCTGTAACGTGAACTACTGCTAGAATTTCTCCAATGTTTGTTTTGGCAGTGTTTAGCCATCTTTCTACTTCCTCAGGATTTTTGATATCTACTACATGAGAGTGGAATTTTCCACTAATGGAATCTTGAATCTCTTGAGGTGTTGATTGTGAAATGAAACATGCAACTTTCCCACCGTTTTTCTCAACATGACTTGCCAAAAATTCGACTCTTTCAGCATCTGTTTTGTCTGTTCCATCAATTGTAAAGACTACTGCTTTTCCTGTAAAGTCTGGTTGATGAACTCCTGGTGCTGTTGTTCCGATGTGAGGTTTTACTGGATAAAATACTCTATCTCCTGGAATTACTTTGCCGTTGATAATTTTTGCAATTTCATCATCACACAAATTGAGAACTGTTTCAGATACTTGTGCTTGTGACAAAAATTCTCTGTTTGCAATCATGTGAGAAGTGTTGTTCTGTACTTTCTCAGCTATGGTTTTAATTTTTGTTAATAGATTTGTATATGTTTCTGTTAATTTTGCAACATCTCTTCCGTTTGCTAATTTTTCTGCTGTTTTGGCAATTCCTTCTTTATCAATTCCGTCTGCTTGAATGCATTCTAGTAAATCGTCTTTTGCTTCTTCAACTTGAACTGGGGTCAAGTCTTCAAATCCGCTAACTCTCATAAATTCTGCTGCTGCTTTTGGATATACTGTCTTGTAAATTCTATCTGAATGAACTGGACCTGGATTTGTTGCAATTGATATGATTCCTTTATCAGTTAATTCCCATGACATGCATTCAGCAAGTCTGTTCTTTGCACCTTGTGATGCAGTGTATGGACTTCTAAATCTGTATGGTCTTTGTTCTAATGGTTTTTCTTCAGTAAAGAATGTTGAAATTGTAATTATTTTTCCTCCTTCTTTCATTACTTTTAGTGCTTGAACTGAACCCCAAAATGTTCCAGTCAAATGAATTGCAATAGTACTTTTGAATTCATCTAATGGTGAATTTGGAAAACATGTTACAGGACCTGAAACTCCTGCATTGTTAATGATATAATCTACATTTGTTCCTTCATTTTTTAATGTGTCAAACATTTCATTCATTGCTGTTTCATCTGCAACATCTACTCCTGCAAAAATTTTGACTGTAGCATTTACTCCTTGTGGAATTTTTCCCTCAAGTTCTGTTGCGGCCTCTTGTAGTGGCTCTTTTCTTCTACCCAGAATAATTACACTAGCACCATTTTCTACAAATTTTGTTGCAATGGCTTTTCCAATACCTGTTCCGCTTCCTGTAACCAGTGCGACTTTGTCTTGGAATTTTAACATAATAGAATTCTCAAATCTCTTGTGATATTTATTTGGATTGATCTCTAGGACTTTTTTCTTGATATCTTTATTTGTGGGTATGATTCAGGATTTTTAATGCATGATACAGAGCCAGATACATTTGTCTATCAGACATGGCCTGAGAAATTTAGTAGTATGTTAAAGGAGATCGGTGTAGATTCTGAATCCAAAGAGATTGGAACCGATGATGTTGAACAAGGTGATTATTACAGTAGATATTTTGCTCATACAGCAAGAATGATAACAAATAGAGGATGTCTTGATGTTAAGAACTCTAACATTGACGTAATTCAAATTATTCAAAAGGGGTAAAAATGCAAGATCCAAATCCAATGCCTTGGGGCGCACTAGATAGATATCAAGCACACTTTATCGTAAGAAAAGATGTTGGAAATAATGTCAGTAGCTATGTTGCAAAAACACAACTCAAAACAAGAGGTCATTTTGCATCAAAAACTGTTGAGAGTGTAAGTTGGGACGGTCCTGGTGCTATTGCACAAAAACTAAATCAAGATTCTGAATTAAACGAGATGATTGCAAAACAATCCGTAAAAGATGCAACAATCTATGTTGAACCAACAGAGAATGCAGTCAGAATTCGTAGTAAATGGGATAATCATTTAGCATTTGGAATTACAAAAGATCTTTTTGACATCTATGATCGTATTGCCGGTCACATAAAATCAATTTAGGCTTTCCACCAATCTAACGCCAAAAAGTCAACATTATCTTTGCCTTTAGGAATTGCTAAGATGAATTGTTTCTTTACTGATGTTGCTAATCGACCTGCTAATACAATTCCTGTGGATGTAATTGGTTCGTTTCTATTGTATACTTGAATTAAAAATGGAGCATGATCAATTCCTGGACCTTTCTCATAAACTGCAAAGTCACAACCAAATTTTATTCCCGGATTGATGATGTATCCCTTGTCTCTAAAGTTTTTGTAAACTAGATATTTTTTATCAAAATCGTGATGTTCATTTTTACAAATATCTGTCATTTGATTAACTGTAACTTTATGTTTTGATTTTGATATTGTAATTTTTTTATTTTCTAACAAATATAATGATTCAATCAAATCTAAAATTAGAGGTGCGTCAATCTCTTCAATCTTTGGTTTTGGAATGCCAATTGGCTTTCCATAATACCCACTAGCGAAAAGCTTACGAGAATCCTCGATGTTCCACACAATCACTCTGTTTTCAATTAACTCTCCCTTCATAATTTTTTAAAACTTCTAGTGTATATGAATTCATTAGCTTATTGATACTTGTAAAAATAGAAAATAAAGTAAAAATGTAGATGTGATTTGGTTATAGGCTTAATGCTAACAAAATGAAAGAATCTGATACTCTTTGGCATTTGTCTGCCATCTCTTCGATTCCTTCAATCACGTCTTTCATTAACATCAATTCTTTTGTGTTTGTTACTTCTGTTAGAAGCTTTATTGTTGCTTGTCTGTATTTGATGTCGATTTCTCTTTCAATTGTTTGTGTTTCTTGTGCCAATTCAATTGCATTTGCAGTATTTGTGTTAAGACTTCTAATGATTTCGTTTAGTTTGTAGACTTCGTCTACAACTAATTCAATTAGTTTTGTCAAGTCTTTGTCTAGTTTTGCACTTTTTAGAGTAGCTGGTTTTACATTTGAGAGTTTGAATGAAATTCCGGTAATGTAACCTGCAATTTCATCCATTGTGTATGCTGTGTTTAGAAGATTTTCTCTGTTCATGATCAAACCTCCAACATCTGCTACTTCACGTGTAATTTTTCTTCTTAGGTTTTCTACCTCTTCTTCAATTGTAGAAATTTGTTCTAATGTATTTTTGATTCCTGTTTTGTCTTTTTTCATCATCAGTTCAGGAAGTGTTGCTAGTTCTCTGGAAGCATTTAGAATTCTGTTGATTTCGTCTTGTAAAACTGCTATAGCCTTTCTTTTTGCTTGAACTTCAAGCTCTCCGCTATACATAACAAAACTACCCAATCCCAAGGTAATTTAAATCCTCTATGATCTGAAATGATTTTTGAGCATGATTACATGAGACTTTTGTCATGTGCCACTTTTTTCTGACCTTGGTATAATGTAATGACTTCTTCATTTGTGGATGCGTCTTCAGCCATTTTTTCAACTCTTATCTTTCCTGTAAATTTTGGAAATCTAAGTGCAAGTCCAGCGCCTTTTCTAATTTTATCTCTTGCTGCTTTGTGAATTGGACTGAGTGTAATTTCTGATGCGACAACTTCTATAACTAACTCTGGTTCAAACCAAACATCAGCTTCCATTTCACTATTGATACGTGGATTTTTTTTGATTGTTACTTTGGGATTTAAAATTTGATATAATTGATCTAAATCTTCATCTGAAAATCCTGTACCAACTTTACAGATACTTGTGAATGTATCTTCATCTTCTTCGTATGTTGCTAACAAAAGAGTACCATAGTTTCCTGTTCTTCTTCCTTTTCCAAAGAATCCTCCTATTACAACAAGATCTAAACTATCTCCGAGTTCATTTTGATATTCTCTTTTGAGTTTTAACCAGTGACTTCCTCTTGAACCTGCTTGATATGGGCTACCAAGCATCTTTAGCATTAGACCCTCACTTCCAGCATTAATACTATTTTCAAAAAAGTCTTCAATGTCATTTTCATTTTTGACTATGGCCATTGGAATGTATTTTACAAATTCATCCTCTTTTACCATTTTTTCCATCTTTTCTCTTCGTTCCTTATAGTCTAATTCTAAGCAACTCTTTCCATTACAATACAAAATATCAAAGAGATTAACTGTAATTGGATACTGGGTAACTGCTTTTTCTATTTTGTATTTTCTTCTTCTATGCATTAATTCCTGAAATGGTAAAAATTCTCCAGTGTTTTCGTTTATTGCAACTGCTTCTGCTTCTAGCACAATATTTTCTGCTAGCATTGTTTTTGGAATTTTTTCTATAATGTCTGGATAGTAACTTGAAATGTTTTCTAGACTTCTTGAAAATAAAACTACTTTGTCTCCTTCAATGTGTAATTGAACTCTTTCTCCATCTAGTTTGTATTCTGCTGCAAATTCATTCCCCATTTTTTCAACTGCTTCTTTTTCACTCTTTACTCTGTCTGCAAGCATTGGTCGAATTGGATTGAACAAAATTATTTCAAATTTCTCAACACCCTCTAGTCCTTCAGTTGCTAATACTTCGGCAACTTTTCCTAAATCACTTGAAACATTGTATGCATGTTCTAAAATTTTTCTATTCTCTTTACTTCCTGAAAATGCTATTGCTAATGCATCCATCACTGTATTCTCTGCAATTCCTAGTCTTAGTGTGCCTAACAGTATCTTTAGAATGAAACTTGCCTCTAATGGACTTGCATCATTAAGTAGACTGGATATGTATTTCATCTTCATGTCTTGTGATCTGTTGCCTTCTAGTTTTGCAATTTTGAATAATGTCTCATAAACTCGTTCAACTGTAATGTCTTCTACAAGAAACGTTGTTTGAGTTTTTTGTTCAAGAATTATAGCTGCAGCATGTCCCAAGTCCCCTCCTTTTCTATATTCATCTTCAATTTTTTTAATTGGAATTCCCGATGATTTTGAAATTGCTCTTATTGCTAGCTTTTCAGCAACTCCTAACTCTATTCCTTCAAAATCCGGTCTGAGCTTTCCTTGTAGTAAGTAGACAATCTTTGAAATCACTTCTTGTGGACTTTTTTCAAACAATTCCACTAAATATTGTGTAAGTTCTAGTCTTTTTCTAGTTGATTCCATCCTGTTAAATGAATCAGCTAAGATAGAAAACTCCATTCTAATCCCTTATGTAATGTTGAATAAAAATTGAATCTAGATGTATCTAAAAATTGTTGGCTTATCTGACTTTGGAAGATCTGACACAAGCGCAAAATTGTATAGTGGATAAGATTTCTTGTATTGTTTCATAAAACTCCATGCAACATCATGTGTTTTGAATTCTGTTCTCAATCCATCAATCTGACTCTTTTTTCCATATACGTCAAAGGTTACTACTGAGTATTGTTTTGGACGATTGTGAGGTTTTGCTTTGAGTAACCATGCGAGTGCAAACACAAATACTGCTCCTAGGACGACATACTCCCCTGCAACTTTGAAAAAGTCTATTATCACATTTGGTATAGTTTGACCAAATAACCCAACCATGAAATTTGAAAATGATATGACTGCTAATGCTGTGAAGATGTATGTCTTCCAATCAAAAATTTTCTGAAAACCCATTTCTACCTTAATTTAATAGGCTCTTTTTTGATTTAACTATTTCTTATGATTTGCAGTTCTTAAAATTACTAATCTGGATCTTCGTAATTTTCTTTTCTGTCACCACTAGAATCTGTTCCTTCCATTGCCTTCATTTTGCTTTCTAAAACATCCATTCTAGCTCTGTAACCTTCGGCATATTCTAGCTCTGATGGAACTAGTGTTGCTGGATGGATGAATCCTTGACTTCTAATTGCCATTGCTTTTTCTGTTGCTCTTTCTCTAATTAGATCCCAGTCTGGAGTTGAGAATCCGTCAAATGGTCCAGTGAACTTACCATTGTGCATACTAAAGACAAGTGCCTCAACAATTGGAATACAAAAGTTGATTGTGGCTGCAGAGTTTAGTTTCACAGGCATCAATGGCATATTGTGACTTCCTCTTGTGTTTCCTGCAACAAAATGAGGATTGTTAAAGACACTTCCTACTTCTTCTGTTGCTGGGAATTTTTTTTGAGTTCTAACAACACAAATTGGATCGTCTTTTCCAACATAGGTTCCTGCAATATTGTGTAATCTGTCAGTTGATGCTGC
Organism: Candidatus Nitrosopumilus sp.; assembly: GCA_003702495.1. Taxonomy (GTDB): domain Archaea; phylum Thermoproteota; class Nitrososphaeria; order Nitrososphaerales; family Nitrosopumilaceae; genus Nitrosopumilus. The sequence goes on along the minus strand of REGH01000007.1, from coordinate 12,004 downwards.
AAGAATTGGTTCTCCATCTTTTGTTGTTACTGAATCTACAACATATCTTCCTGGATACATCAATGCAGCTTCGATTGTTGGTTTGTCTTGCCATAATTCTAATTCTGCAATTTGAGCCTTTTCAACATCCATGATGTTGATTTTTACTCCGTCTGCGAGATTCTTGTTTACAATTAATCCTGTATTGCTAAGTGCATCTACAAACATTCTGTAAATTGGATAGTTGAATGCACCTGGTTCTGTTTTGTCAGCTGCAAATACAGTGAATGCTTCATTTGGTCTTTCTTCAAATTCCATTTCAGCAACACCTGGACCCATTCCTTTTACGTTTCCAGAAAATGAGTCTTTGAGTAAGTCTTGTCCTGCACCATACAATCCCTCTTCTTTTGCAACTTGAGTTCCTGCCATGAATGCATCCCATGCCAGTTTGTGGATTTGTTGATTATCTACTCCGTGGGTATGAGACATTACGATATGTGTATCATCTCCACAATATCCTATGTAATAATCGATAAGCAAATCTGCTGAATTTTTAACGGTATTTCTGATTGCGTCTAATAATCCGTCACTGGGTTTTGTGTGTCCTCCGACACCGCCGACATCGGCTTTGATAACTGAAACTGTAATTTTCATATTTTCCATTTTTGTCTCTTTGATTTATGTGCTTTTAGCAAAGTCTTCTGATCTGAAATTAATTGAAAAATTTTAGAATTTTCTTCAAAAATTCATAACAGTAATAAATGCCCTCAGATACGCTCTGTACATGGCAGATAAACCACACTTGAACCTGATTGTTACAGGTCATATTGATAATGGAAAATCAACAACTATGGGTCATTTCTTGATGGATCTTGGAGTTGTAGATGAAAGAACAATTGCATCCCATGCATCCGAATCCGAGAAGACCGGAAAAGGTGATACTTTCAAGTACGCTTGGGTTATGGATAACATTAAGGATGAAAGAGAGAGAGGTATTACAATCGATCTTGCATTCCAAAAGTTTGAGTCTCCAAAGTACTTCTTTACTTTGATTGACGCTCCTGGTCACAGGGACTTTATTAAAAACATGATTACTGGTGCTTCTGAAGCCGATGCAGCAGTCTTAGTACTTTCAGCAAAAGAAGGTGAAACCGATACTGCAATTGCAGCAGGTGGTCAAGCAAGAGAACATGCATTCTTGCTTAAGACTTTAGGTGTAAACCAACTAATTGTTGCAATCAACAAGATGGATGATAGCAACTATTCTGAAGAAGCATTCAAAACAGCCAAAGAAAAAGGTGAAAAATTAGTTAAATCTGTAGGTTACAAACTAGAAAACGTACCATTCATTCCAGTTTCTGGATGGAAAGGCGACAACTTGGTTAAAAAATCCGAGAATATGTCTTGGTACTCTGGTAAAACATTACTTGAAGCATTTGATGACTTTACAGTATCTGAAAAACCAATTGGTAAACCACTACGTGTTCCAATCCAAGATGTTTACACCATCACTGGTGTAGGAACAGTACCTGTAGGTAGAGTTGAAACAGGTGTTATGAAAGCAGGAGACAAAATTGTTGTAATGCCTTCAGGCGCTCCTGGTGAAATCAAATCTATTGAAACTCACCATACAGAGATGCCATCTGCAGAAGCAGGTGATAACATTGGTTTCAACCTTAGAGGTGTTGAAAAGAAAGATATCAAGAGAGGAGATGTTCTAGGAAGTCCTGACGCTCCTCCTGCAGTTGCAAAAGAATTCAAAGCACAAATTATTGTAATTCACCACCCAACAGCAATCGCTCCTGGTTACACTCCAGTTATGCACGCACACACTGCACAAGTTGCAGCAACAGTTACTGAGTTCTTACAAAAGATCAACCCAGCATCTGGTGCAGTTGAGGAAGAAAATCCAAAATTCCTCAAAGTTGGTGATTCTGCAATTGTCAAAATTAGACCGGTAAGACCAACTTGTATCGAGACCTTCCAAGACTTCCCTGAAATGGGTAGATTCGCCCTTAGAGATATGGGTGCTACTATCGCAGCAGGAATCGTTAAGGAAATTACCGAAGAGTACAAACCATAGGCGGATTTTTTATGACCCAAACCGCCCGTGTAAAACTCACATCAACCAGTCTACCAAAGTTAGATGGTGTATGTGGGGAAATCATGGGTATCGGGAAAAAAACCGGTGTTAAGGTGAAGGGTCCAACACCACTTCCTGTTAAAAGACTACATGTTGCAACTAGGAAATCTCCATGCGGTAATGGAACTGAAACTTATGAGAAATGGGAAATGAAAATGCATAGAAGAATTATCAACATTAACGCTGATGATAAAGCAATCAGACAATTAATGAGACTAAAAATCCCTGATGACGTCTACATTGAACTCTCATTAACATAATCTCTAAATTATAGAAATTTTGATGATAAACATGGCTGAAGAAAACTTTGATGAAGTAGAAGAAACCCCTGTTGAAACATTTGATGTAAACTATTCTTGCCTTAGATGTGGTACCATGGTTTCAAATACTGAGTTATCTCGATTACCTGAAATCAAATGTATTTGTGGATTCAGAGTATTTACTAAAGTTAGACCTCCAGTAGTCAAAACCGTAAAAGCAATTTAGTTATCTATCTTTTTTGTAACTGTGCTCTCTTTGTAAATGAGTTCTCATATCTTCCATGTTTGAGAAAAACTTGTTACATTCTTTGCAATCGTATTGTAAATCCTTGCCATGAACAATCTGTTTGTGATTCATCAACTCTTCTTGCTTTGAAAATTTACTATTACAAATATCGCATTTAATTTTTTTAAAAAAACCCAATTATCCTAACTCTGCCTTTTTTTCATCCCAGCAATTTCTACATAATTGACCTTCAATTTTCCATTTCGCTTTTGGATTGTATCTAATCAATCCCATTTTACCTCCACATAACGCACAAAAATTTTTCTTCTTTCCATGAGATTCTTCTTTTTTATCAAAACAAGGTTTGCAAAGTAGTCCTTCCATATCCCATTGCCATCTTGGTTCCCACAAATCAGTGATTTTCTGAGTTTTTCCACATTCAACACAAGGCTGTCTTACTTTCCCTTCATAGTACTCCTTTTGTTTTTCAAAATGGCAATCACCACAAAGTGGACCTTTGACGTTCCATTCTCTTTTTGGCTTATGTTTGTGAGTAAGTTCTTTATTGCAAATAGTACAAAATGATGGTTTTTTACTAAATAATCCCATATCAAATCTACCTAGTACAGCTTATTCTATAAATGTAAACAAAATAAAAATAACAAAAAAGCGTTTATTCGCTTAGGATTTTCTCAAGAGCTTGACTTGCATTGAGCATGCCATTTCTCTTGGCATATTCTTCGATCATTTTGTATTGTTTTTCAGTAAAACATACTGGCATTGAACGTCTTTCCATAAAAAACAGTAGGATTTTTTACTAATATCCTTTTCTCTCGGAAGATATTTCAAACCACTTTTCTATTTTGAATTATGCCAAAGAAAAGACAGATCCTAGTAATTGGTCACAACACAAAGGGATGTCTGCCCGAACATGAAAAAATTGCATATGAAGTTGGAATTGAGATTGCAAAGTCTGACTCTGTATTGATCTGTGGGGGATTGGGAGGTGTGATGACTGCAGCAGCACACGGTGCAAAAGATGCAGGTGGTTTAACTATTGGCATAATACCTCAAAATGAACCTTCTGAGGCGAATGATTATTGTGATATTGTAATTCCAACTGGCATGGGTCTAGCTCGTGATTTTCTTAATGCACTTTCTGCTGATGGCATTGTTATTGTTGGTGGAGGTTCTGGAACTTTGTCTGAAACCTGTGCTGCATATATGCACAAAAAACCAATGGTTGCAGTAAGAAACCTAAACAGCTCAGTTGATCCTTTCATTGATGGCTATATTGATCACCGAGAAAATGTGAAGATAATTGGGGTTGACACTCCACAAGAAGCAATCACAAAAATTCTTGAATTGATATCTGCATAATCTTATTTAATCAAAAACACTATACATTATACAATGCCAATTGAAAACGATCAAGAGTGCAAAGAACTCATCGATAAACTGGACAAAGGCATTCCTCCCCAAATGATTGATGAACTCATATCTTATCTTGAAAAAACAAAAAATTCTGAATACACTATAACTCTAATTAAATATCTTAATAATCAAAATATTCAGTCAAGAAATTCTTTACTTGCATTAAGCAGTCAAATTTCAATGCTTGGTGAGGATATCACTGAAATCAAAAGACGGCTCGATGTTTGATTATTGCATAGATAATAGTAGTGGATCCGGCTTGTAAAACTCACCATGTTCTTCTGCAAGTTTGTTTAACTCATCTACAATATTTTTAATACCAATTTCTTTTGCTGTCTCAAATAGGGGTTTTTTCAATCCTAAACCTAATTGGGCTGCTTTTTCAATCTCCTCGATATCACTTGCACCATTTGTTACAAGCCATGCTGCATTGTTTAGAATATTTGCCACCAGTTGAATTGGATTAAATTTCTGAGCAAGCTCTTCAGAAAGTTCTACTCTTTCATATTTGTCATCTGAATACTTGTAGTATCCTTCCCCTGATTTTTGCCCAAGTTTCTTTTCATCAAACATTTTCTCTACTGTTGGATGTGGATTGATTACTTTTTTATCTCTCAAATGCATCTCAACGGTTGCTTTGTGAATCACATCCATTCCTGTAAAGTCCGCTAACTCAAAGATTCCCATTGGAAATCCTAGATTAAATTTTACAGCTGAATCAATCTCTTCAAGAGTTGCCCCTGTTCTATCTTTAGCATAACATGCCTCATGAACCATTGGTATGAATAATCTGTTTATGATAAATCCTGGAACATCCTTTCTACATAACACTGCTTGTTTGTTCACTGACTTTACATAATCTTTAGTCAATTCTGTAATCTCTTGAGATGTTTTCTCACCTGGAATAACTTCTACCAATTTCATTAATTGTGGAGGATTAAAGAAATGAATTCCAATGAATTTTTCTGGTCTTGATGTTGTATTTGCAATTTCAGTAATTGGTAGTGTACTGGTATTTGATGCAAAGATCACTTCAGGTGCTGCCACTTGATCCAGTTCTGCATAAACTTTTTTCTTTAGATCCATAATTTCTGGAACTACTTCGATAACTAATTCTGCATCTTTTACAGCTTCTTTCAAATCAACAATTGGTTTGATTCTGCCAAAAATTGCATCCCCTTCTTCTTTTGAAATTTTTTCTTTTGAAACTAGTTTATCTAAACTCCATCTGATTTTTTCCATTGCCTTATCTAAAAAGCCCTGCTCAATATCTCGTAGAACTACATTGTATCCTGCAGTAGCTGATACCTGAGCAATCCCGTGCCCCATTACTCCAGAACCCAAAATTGTGATATTTTTTACTGTCATGCTCTAGCAAGAATCACGTATCCTTTATAATGTATTTCAAAATTTTAAGAAATTATGGGATTGTTTAATCGTAACAAAGACAAAGATGACAGTAAAACAAAATGCGATACTTGCGGTACTGAACTTCATGATCCTGAACGTCTTAAAAGGCATATGAAAAAAGCACATGGAAATGTCCCTGCAAAGAAACTAGATCCCAATGCCGGCGATGGCGGTACTTGGTAAAATGGAACTAAGTTCAGGCCAAAAAGGTGGATTAGTTTTTGGTGGTGCCTTAATTGTTGCAGGTCTGGTTCTCTCTACACTAGTTTTCCCATTTTGGAATTTAATTCGAGAAGACATCCATGAAGAAGTAGAAATTTTGACTAATGACGATGGATTGTGCTATGTTGAAACTACTGATGATATTCCAAAAATAATTGAAGATTGTACACTTCAGCCTGGTGATGTTGTGACTATTACTTATGGTGAGGGTTTAGCCTGGGCTAAAATCACTGACCCATAATTAATCATTTAATATTAAAAAAAAATATGAATTACTATGGATTGTATATTTTGTAAAATTATTGCGAAAGAAATTCCTTGTAAAATTCTTGGAGAAACATCTTCATCAATTTCCTTTCATGATGCATTTCCTTTAGCCAAAGGACATGTTTTGGTAATTCCAAAAAAACATCATCAAAAAATTCAAGATATGTCAAGTGATGAAAACACTGATCTATTTTCACTTGTACATAAGATGATATCTAAAGTTGATTCTCTTACTAATGCAACCTTGGTTGCTGTTCATAATGGAAAAGAAGCAGGACAGGAAGTACCTCACGTACATGTTCATTTGGTTCCACGTTCATCTGATGACTCTGCATCTGCAATACATAGTATGTTTGATAGCACTTTGAAATTATCTGAATCCGAACTTGATGAACTGTCTAAAAAATTAAAACTCTAGACTAGTAAGGATACATTCTTTCTTTTGTATCTACATCTTCTACAATTATTGCCTTTGTAGGACAAGTCATTGCTGCATCCATAATCTTGTTTACCCCTGCACCCTTTGGATCAATTACGGATGATTTTGGATTCATCATTCTTTCTTTATTAATTTCAAAAACATCTGGTGCTATTATCTCACAACTACAGCAACCAATACACAGACTTTCGTCTACATCCACAAAGAGGTTGGGTTGTTTTTTAGGCTCTTGTGCCTTTTCATACTCTCCATTTCTGCCATCAGGACGGACTCTCGCATTGTATTCTTCCCAAAATTTTTTCTCATATTCTTTCCAAAATTCAGGATCTCCTTCTTCAAACTCTTTTGTATATTTGCCCCAGTCTTGTTCTGGAATTTTTTCATCATCTGGAGCTCCCCATGGTTTTCTTTTGAAATTAGATTTTGGTTTTGATTGTGTTCCAGACTGTGTGGTGTGGTAAACATCATTTTTTTGATTGTGGTTTTTCTTTAGATATTCATATGCCTCTGTAATTTTCTTAAATTCTAAATCTTCATTCTTATTCTTATTTTTGTCTGGATGGTGTTCTAGTGCCTTTTTCCTAAATGCTGCCTTGATCTGCTCTTGAGATGAATTAGAATCGATATCTAATACTTTGAGAGCCTGGTAAGTATTCACTGTATTTTTAGAAGTTCGCCATATTTTAAAAATTATTTCATATTATTTTGCGTAGGAATTGTTTATTAGAGTATGATCTCATCTTCTTCTTTCCATGCTGGTTCTACTATGCATAAAAATCTCAAATCATCATTTCCTATATTTTTGATATTTTGCACAGCATTTGGTGGAACATATGCTGAATCATCTTTTCCAAGTTTCATATTTTCATCCTCAATTCTTAGATTTGCCTTTCCTTCCAGAATATAGTATATCTCAGATGATTTTAACTTGTGGAGTTTTGAGCTTTTTCCAGGCTCTAGGGTAAACTGCGCAAGACTATATCCTATTCCTTCTAGCGTATTGTGGGGATGAAAAAATTGTTTGATTTTAGTTCCTTCATTTCCTTGAATAGGTTCTATTTCTGAATCCCTTCTCAATGACATATTAGATTGTTATAATTGCTTTAGTTTTAAAATCTGATTCCCACCAAACTGTCTTGTATTCTGCATTCTTTTTTGGCAAAATGTTTATGGCGATATGAGCAAATGTCTTTTTTTTATCCACTGAACCATGAGTATGCAATGTTTTTGCTGGTATGTGAACAATATCTCCTTCATTAAGAGTTATTTTTTGAATCTTTTTTATTTTAAAATTATTCTTACTCGTGCCGTATCTTCTAAAAATTTCTAAACTACCTTTACCTTTAGTTGCAATTAACACTTGGTTTCCATTATGTGCATGCAGTTTTGTTCTTGAACCTTTTTCAAAATGTACATGATATATGTCCTGATCTTCTGATTTTATTTTTTCAGATAAAACTTTCATCCATGTCTTTGATGTAAACCAATTTGGATTTACATTTCTTCTATCATTTGTTCCTTGAATGTTTGTTTTTTTCATGATTATATTCGCCCTAAGATTTTCTTTTTCTTTGCCTGGAATTCTTTTTCTGTAATTACACCTGACTTTCTAAGCTTGCCTAGTTTTTGAAGCGTTACCAAGTCTTCCTCAGTATTTGATGTTGACCTTTTTGCAGCGGCAATTCCATCACTAATTTTCTTAGCCCCTCTTTTCTGTAGTTGCTCTCTTTCTTTTTTTGCTTGACTTCGAAGTTCTTTGCTTGCCTGTGAAGCTTGTTTTGCAGTCATTGTTCCAAATTCTACTGCATCTTCTAGTACCTCGTCGGCTCTTTTCACTCCATCTTGAAGTGCTTTATCAGCTTTTTTTAGGAATTTTTCAATATATCCCGCTCTTTTTGTGGCCATGTATTTTGATTAATCTTAAATCTATTATTCTTTTCCAAGCAGAATTGGTTTAATAGCTGGATTTCTCTACTTTGTATAGTTTTGACTAAATCATATGATGTAAAGACAGTTGTTCTTCGAAAAAATATTGAACTAGAGGATGCAACAGAAATTGTAGAGGAAAAGAAAACAAAACCTTTCAAATCACTGTTGTCAAGAGCAAAAAAAGAACAGGTTCACATCCATTCTATCAAACTATATTATGAATGCATTTTGTTGGTTTCTGGAAAGTATATTGCTGATTATTATCGCAAAGCAGTTCATACCATTTCTGTTCCTTCAAATGTAAAAGAAGTTGAACTTGGAGAAGGAGTATTCCAAATTCGCTCAAAGTCAGGATTTGAGAGGGCGTTTGTTGGTAAGAGAGGAAAAAATAAGATTGACATGAAACTTGAAGAGCATGTTTTTGTTGAGGAAGAAGATGAACTTGCGTTTGATCATCATGGAAGAGAAATTAAATTCCCATTCAAAGTTGATTCAAAAACTGTCGAAAACTATCCAAAGAGATTACTTGAACAAAATGAACCAAATGTCAAAAGACCTGAAATGACTTATGATGCCGCACTGGAAAAACTTCAATCTCAGCTAAAAAAACCTCTGGAAACTGATGTTAGAGAACTTTCTGAAGAATTCGTCCTACGTGAAATAACCGAACTGTATGTTCCAATATTTGAGGCAAGGTTGATTGGTCCAAAAAAGAAAGTCGAAATAATTAGAATAGATGCAGTTAGAAAGAAAATCCTATAATCTTACTATTTTTCTAAACTGATCATCACTGTGTAATTTTGTAAAAATTGGTTCCTCTTTTGCCCATGCTCTAATAACTTTGGGACTTACACTAACTGCTTTTTTCAATAATTCTAATGATTCTGAATACCTTTCAAGTGCTGCCATACTACGCGATTTTGCATATACAACATTTACGTTGTCTTTGAATTTTTTAGATATTTCATCAAAAACATCCAGTGCTTTTTTGTGTTGGCCTAATTCTGCTAATTGAACTCCCTTTTGAAAAAACGCATCTAAATTATTTGGATACTTTTTGCAAACATTAGAAAAACAATTCAAGGCCTCTTCGTTTCTTTTCAATTTTCCTAAAACAATTCCCTTATAGATCATGGCATTTGGTTTTCTTGGATCAAGTGTTATTGCTTTTTCTAGTACTGTCAAGGCCTCTTCATGTTCTTGGAGTTTGTCAAGTAGAACTCCTTTGTTGAAATATGCTGATGCATATTTTGAATCTGCTTCTATTGCCTTGTCGTAATATTCAGCAGCTCCTTGTATGTTTCCAGTTTCCGCCATTGATATTCCTCTGTTGTTTAAGGCTTGAGCATCCTTAGGATCAATTTGTATTAATTTATCAAAACATGTTATTGCATCTTGGTATTTTTTTACCAAGTTCAAGGCTAATCCTTTTTGAAGTAACGCCTCTGTATTTTCAGGTTCTTGTTTTAGAACTTTGTTGAAAAATGAAATGGCTGCTTTTGGTTGATTTTTCTCCATCATTCCCATTCCTTCATACATCAAATCTTCAGGGTCTTCTTTTTTACCAAATAATCCCATAATTTTCTACATCCTTTACTGTGCTATCAATCCTTGCTAACTATTCAATGATTTGAATTTCTTAATTGCCTCTCTTGCCATATCTTCTTGAGATTTTGCATCTGCCTTGGTTGGGTCTTCTGTTGCGTAGGATTCTTTTTCAACTTTCTTCTTCTCCATAATTTTCCAGATCAGTTATTTTATAAAAACATGAAAAGTCTCTTTTGGTATTGTCTGAAATTTCATTTTTAGCTGACAAAGTATTTGTTCATAGGTGGCCACATGATACCCCTTTATGGGATGATTTAGTTAAGCATACGCTCGATGAGACTATCTCTAAAAACCCTGAACCAAAAAAAATCACTGTTTTTGAGAAATCAATTAAAATTCAAGACTTTGAGTTTTCTCATATCAAAAAAATTGGAATTTCTGTACCTTTTTTCAAAGATGAATGCAGAATGATTTTTGAATCGCAATTTGGAGAATTATTTGCTCATATCCACATTACTGTAAAGTCATCAGAATACATGGATATTTTCCGCAAACTGAAATCTTGGAAATCAGAATTTTTCCCAAATGATTCTAACAAGTAAATTCTTCTGATGCTTTTACAATTCTTGTGATATCTTCTTTCGTGTGAACATCTGAAATTGCCCCCAATTTTCCTGGTAAAAAGAATATGCCGTCATGGGCTATCATCTTGAAATGATACTTTGCCAATAAGGCTCCATCACATTTTGCAACTTGAATTGAATTGTTGATTTCAGAAATTCCATCTTTAAGAAAATGAGTCATAAATAGAGAGCCCTTTCCAGTAACTATCACTTTACCATCAAATGCCTTGCTAATCTCTTTTCTTGCAAATTTACCTAAATCATTAATTTTTGTATAAACTGATTTTTTTGATTTTAGCTGATTTAGCGTAGAATACCCTGCTACCATTGAGGCTGGATTTGCTGAAAATGTACCTCCCCCTACATAACTTCTCTCTGATTTTTTCTTACCCGTAGTATCTGCAAATTCCATAATCTCCTTTTTACCACACATTACTCCAATTGACAATCCTCCACCAACAATTTTCCCCAAGGTGACAATGTCAGGATCCAACTTCATTGTAGGATATAGACATCCAAATCTGAATCTGAATCCCGTAACAATTTCATCTAACATGAATAATGAATTATTTTTCTTACAAAACTCTTGTATTCCCTTTAGATAATCAGACTCTGCTGGAATACATCCTCCTCCTCCTAAAACTGGTTCGATAATCACTCCTGCCAAATCTTTGGAATATTTTTTCAAAATGGATAAGGATTTTTCCAAATCATTGTAAGGAATGGAAACAATCTGTTCTTCATTTACAATCCCTGAACTTTCAGATTCTGAAAATGGCCAGTTTACTGATTTAAGTAAATCTGATGTGTATCCGTGCCATCCTCCGTCAATTTTTGCAATGATTTTTTTACCTGAAACAGAACGGGCTAATCTTACAGCATACATGGTAGCTTCAGTTCCTGATGTCACATAACGAATTTTCTCAGCTACTGGAACTACTTTGGAAATTAATTCTGATAATTGAATAGTTTGTTCATTTACTGTTCCATACATCCAAGATTTCTCAATTTGTTTTTGCAGATTTTTTTTCACCTCTTTTTGACCATGTCCTAAAATCAAAGACCAATGACCCATCCAGTAATCTGTGTACTTGTTTGAATCAACATCAATCAAATTTTTTCCTGCGGATTTTTTTACAACAAATGGATATGGCTCATAGAATCTTATGTTATGAGAAACTCCATTGACATGCAACTTGGCAGATTTTGAAAATAGTTTAGCTGATGTGGTTGTCTTCTTTTTGTATTCTTTAATGTAATCCAAAACCAAATTCACAAAATAATCACTATCATTTTAACTATTGAAAATAACATGGATTAGCATGGCCATCATGCATAATTTCCTCATTCTGCATAGTTTTGCATAGTTACAAAATTGTAAATTTTACAAGAAATATGGTCGATCAGGCATAATTTCTCGCATGGTTTATATGGATTCTGGCATGTGATGCTTTTGCATACGTAACGCAATAGGCGGCGCTTGTGATGAAGTATGGTAATATACCATTTTGTGATTCATGGGCC
>REGH01000073.1 GCA_003702495.1 Candidatus Nitrosopumilus sp. | reverse complement strand
AAGAAAAGATGATGCTGAAAACAAATTAGATTTCAAGACAGCAAACTTTGAAAATAATATTTACTCTGTTACAAAGTGTTAATTTTACAAATTTAGTTCTCTAGTATCCATAGTTAGAAAAGTTGGTTTTCCATTAGTCTTTTGGAAATTCTCATCATACTGTTCAAACTCGAGTTGCTCAAAGAGATGTTTAGTCCAGATGTCATTGATTTCTCTGGTATGTTTTTTGCGTCCCATCTGACGCATCTGTTCATTTAGTATAATGTTAGATACAGCTGTACAGTTTTTTTCTGCCAAGAATAATTCGTTGTTGTCTTCTTTTGGATGTTGCCAGATAACCATTCCAAAATTTTCTCCATGATACCCTTCACAAGTCGAATCAGTCCACAAAGGTCTGAAATGAGTCAGATAGAAATGGTAGATGTCTTTTCCTCTTTGCTCATGATCACGCAAAAGGGTGTTTGTATCAATTCTTTGGAAAATGTTTGTAGGTTTTGTTATCATCTCGTCGCATTGAATCTCATAGTCTTTGCCAAACTTTTCTTTGATCCAAACTTTGAAGAATTGAGCCATCTTTTTGACATATTCGTACTCAAACTGTCGCTTTTCGCGTTCTTCCTCTTTTACAAGAAAAATAAAGTGTAAAATCATAATAAGAAAAAAGGGTGATTATGTCTGGCCTTCAATACCCATAAGGGTTAATGTTGAACGAATCTTCTCAATTTTTCTGATCTTCCAGGTAATTGTTTCTCTAAGTTTTTCCACAGTATCAGATTCGATTTTGGCCAAAATATCATATGCACCAAAAGTTCCATGAACTTCTTTGACACCTTCTAGGCCCTTTAGTTGGCTGATAATTGCCTCTTCTGAACCTAGTTCACAGTTGATTAACACATAAGCTGTTGCCATGAAACAATTACAAATTTCGACTATATCAATAAAGCGATTACATTTAGGTTTGAGAAATCTTTATGACTTCATCCCAGATTGGTTTTGGAACAGGCATTACAGACAATCTTGAGATTCGGATCAGTTCCCAGTCTTTGAATTTTTTATTTGCCTTCATCTCATCTAGGGTGACAGGACGTTTCAATGCTTTTTTGTATTTTACATCAACTACGATGAAACGCTCAACGTCTTCTTTTGGATTCGAATATGGTTTGGATGTAACTTGCATAATTCCTACTGCTTGTCTTTCATCACCGGTGTGATAGTAGAAAACAAGATCTCCAGGTTTCATTTCTCTCATGTGTTTTAGAGCCAAATTGTTGTGGACTCCATCCCAGACAGTGGTCTTGTCTTTTTTGAGTTGCTCAAAGTTGTAACCTCTAGGTCCGCTGGGTTCTTGTTTTGCCAACCAATAGTTTACCATTTTCAAATTTTGTATCATCAAGGGACGTTTAATGGTTTATGAAATGTTCCCCGGTTCTGACTCGCACAAGCTCATTGGTATTTTAGCCAAAACCTCCTTGGGTTCTGAAACCGGGGCGCCCATAATGTAGCACGCCTGGGTGAATTAGAAATCATTGGTATCATTACGATCGACATCATCCTAATCCGTCTGCGTGCCTGCTCTTGGGCGATTAATTATAGAGGATATCCTACTAAAAACTATTAATGGAAATCAAAAACCAAACGCTGTTTTTTGTCGGGATTATTGTTTTGATTTTGGGTACACTAATCATAATTTTTGATTATCCGCAACTCCAGATTTTAGACAATTTGGATTCAGAGTCATATTACATGCTTGATGAAGAAAAAAAGAACATCCATCAAAGAATGAAAATAGAGATTACTGTCGGAATTGGATTGGCAGTTACAGGAATTGGATTGTTAGCAGTATCTTTCTCAAAGAGATTTGAGAATCGACTCAGATAGAGAAATTTCAAAAGCAACTACAGGTACGCGGATTTTATAATTTTCAATAATTTTGGAACTGATTTCTCCAATTACGCCAACTGTTTTGTTGTTAATTTTCACATCTGCACAATGACCTTTTTCAAATGTTGGATGTTCTGTAGTCTTTGTTGCAATCTCCAAATCAAAACCGGTCTTGAGTGCTGATTGCAAGACAGATTTGATTTCAGTGAAATTTGCATCTTGGTGTGCACTAATTCCAGATAGATTGATTGTCTCAGAGACAGGATCGCCTGCAGAAAATACAGTTCCGGTTTCAAATAATTTCTGAGGATATGATTCGTGAATATTTTTTGAGAGATTCTCTAGCAATCCGGGCAAAATTGAATCACGCAAAATTGTGTGCTCTTGGCTTTTTGAATCAAGTACCGAGATGATTGTTTTAGGTTCCCTGTTTGTCATTTCATAGAGAACTCGCTTGCTTGTCAAGCTGGAATTTAGTGCTTCAAGATATCCCAATCCAATCATTGTTTGGTTTAGTGACTTTAGTTGCAGTGAAACTGGATTTGTTTGTCCGAGTGTTTGGGACGGAGTGATTGTTGGTTCAAGATTTTGAATTCCATATCCTAGGGCAACTTCTTCAACCAAGTCCATTTCACCAAAGATATCAAAGCGGTATGCAGGGATTGTACATACGATATTCTTGCCTTTGACGGCTGCATCTAGCCTAGATTTTTTCAAAGATGAGACGATTTTCGATGTATTGAGATCCAAACCGAGTGTCTGGTTGATGAGTGATGGACTGACAGTCATCTTTCTTTCAGCAAGTTTTGGTGTAGAGTTTTTTGCACCAGAAATTGTTACGGTTTCCAAAGAAAATCCTGCACTTTGCAAAATTGTTGCAACAACAGACAGCATGTCTTCAGCATCATCTTTGTTTATTCCAGTAACTTCAACAAAGAGATTCTTTGTCTTTGTTGTTACAGTAGTTACTGCTGCATTGATTATTGGCGGAAAGGACACAGTGTTCTGATTTGCATCAGTAATTACTGGCATCTTTGAAGAATTTGCAAGCAAGTTTCCATAGTCTTTTCCAACTTCAGTGGTTTCAAGAATTTCAGTTATGGAGAGTTCTTTTTGAGAATTTAGCGGAATGAATTTGTGTTTTCTGTCAGTGGTGGTGTATACAAGTGGAAATTGGATTTTATCTAAATCATGAATTCCAATTGAGGATTTCTTTCTCTTTCGTCCAATACCAAAGTGAAGGTCCTCTTGCATTGCCATGAGTTGCTTGATTGTTTTATCATCAATTTTGCCATTTTTTGCGACAATTCCAGTCACAAATGGTCGCACTTTGGCAACATCGGGCTTTACAGAGATGGAATACTGTTTTGATTTTTTGATTTTTAGTTTGATTGCTCCAGTTTTGATTCCCAAGAGTCCTTGCATTCCAAGTGCAATTCCAAAGTCTGTGGAATAGTCAGGTCTGTTTGGACTGTATTCTATTCTGACAAGATCCTTGTCTTCAGATTCAATGTCCAGTCCAAGAAATGGCAAAGAGTCTGCAATCTGTTTTTTGGATGATTTTCCAATTAGTTTTTGAAGACTGGAATAGGATAACTCAACTACTGGCATTTTGTTGCACTCCTCAACCAATTCAGGTTGTTATTGTAAAATTCTCTAACATCATCAAGACCATACTTTAGCATGGCAATTCTCTCAATACCTCCGCCCCATGCCAAGACAGGCTTTGTGATTCCAAGTGGCTTTGTAACTTCAGGTCTGAATATTCCCATTCCAAATAGCTCTACCCATTTTCCAAGTCGTTCATTGTACACCATCGTTT
>REGH01000072.1 GCA_003702495.1 Candidatus Nitrosopumilus sp. | reverse complement strand
GCATTGCCTAACAAACCAATTGAAATCATCTTAGAAGATCCTCAAGGTAAAGAATTATTCTCAGATATCATTCAATTAGATGAATCAGGATTTGTAGAATTTGAATATACAACAGAGCAATCATCAGTTAAAGGAACATACACCCTAATTGCAACACAAGAAAAAGATACAGAATTCATATTTGCAGGATTGGGACAGTTACCTTCAATTCCAGTTAACTTGGAGTTTGACGAACTCAATTATAGTGCAGGAGATACAGCAGTTATTTCTATTTCAGGAAAAGCATCTGAAATTGTCAGTTTGTTAATCATAGACCCATCTGACAAACCAAAGGGAGATTCCATCTCAATTACTTTGGGAGGTGACGGAACCGCAGAATACCAACTTGACTTGACAGGATATGCATCAGGCGTATATTCAGCAGTGATTAGTAAAGGAAGTGCACAAAGTTCCGAAGTTTTCACTGTAGGATTACAAACAGGTTCAGGAGATATCCAAATCAATACGACCAAAATAGATTATGCACCTGGTGATTCTATTCTAATTTTGGGAGATACAGGAGCAAACGTCTTGCTAACAGTATCTTTAGCAGATCCTGATGGAAACATCATAAAAGAAAAAGAGACATTTTCAAATAAAGATGGAAAAATTTCTGAAGGCACGTTTAGAATTCCATCAGATGGAAAAGCTGGTATGTGGACAATTAATGCAAAAAGTGGTGCAAACTTTGATACAATAGAAATCGAAGTGATTTCCACAATTATAGAAGGAATTCAGATAATTGTGAAAGAAGGAATTAACATTCCAGGTGTCGGAGATTCAATGCAAATCAAAATTGTCGGCGTCAGTCAAACTACTGCAATTGAGATAATTTCAGCAGATGGAGAAATTATTGATTCATTAGAATTTGTTGCGTCATCAGGAGGAGAAATTAATCAACCATGGATTATTCCAAAAGAGACAGAACCAGGAACATACACAATCAAAGTTTCTGATGCCTTTACTTCAGGTGAATCCACATTTGAAATACCAGAGTAGTTTCAAACAATTTTATTCCACCTAAATTTAGCAACAGACATGAATCTTAAAGAGAAAATTGCAGAATATCCAAATTTTCCTAAAAAAGGAATTTTATTTAGAGATTTTAGTCCAATTCTAAAAGATCCATCAGCAATGGAATCAATTGCTGATGAGTTTTCAAAGTATTTCCATCCAAAAAATATCGATTTATTTGCAGGAATTGAATCAAGAGGATTCATTCTAGCATGTATTCTAGCCTCAAGATACAACAAGGGAATGATTATGATCAGAAAGGCAGGAAAATTACCTGGAAAGACTACAAAAATTTCATACACAATTGAATATGGAAAAGACACCATAGAAATTCAAAAAGACATCATCAAAGAAGGTCAAAGAATACTCATTTGTGATGACCTACTTGCCACAGGTGGAACTGCAAAAGCATCAGCAAAATTAATTGAAAAAGTAGGTGGAAAGATTGTTGGTTTTGCATTTATCATAGAACTAGTAGACCTTAACGGAATGAAAGGCATAAGCAAGTATGATTGCAAATCACTGGTGAAATACTAATGGAAAAAGACGTAGAGATTGGAATTTTTGGCGGTACTGGAATTTATGATTCAGGATTACTTGAAGATGCAAAAGAAGTAGACATAGACACACCATATGGAAAACCATCAGATACCATTACAGTTGGAACATTCAAGGGAAGAAAGATTGCATTTTTACCAAGACATGGAAAAAAGCACACCATTCCACCACACATGATTAATTTTAAAGCAAACATTTGGGCATTCAAGGAACTAGGAGTTACAAGGATTATTGCACCATCAGCTGTTGGTAGTCTAAAAGAAGAGCTAGCACCAGGACACTTTGTATTACCAACACAGTTTCTAGATTTTACAAAATCAAGAGATGGTTCATTTTCTGAAGATGGCAGAGTTATTCACATTTCAGTTGCAGATCCATTCTGTCCAGAATTACAATCATCAATTACCAAAGTCACAGATGATCTTGGCATTCAGATTCACAAAGATTGTACCTATGTCTGCATTGAAGGTCCTAGATTTTCTACTAAAGCAGAATCTAAATTTTACAGAACAACTGGTGCAGACATTATTGGAATGACTCTAGTTCCAGAATGTCAACTAGCAAGAGAAGCACAAATTTGCTATGCGTCAATATCAACAGTAACTGATTATGATGTTTGGGCAGAAAAACCAGTCACTGCAAAAGAAGTTTTAGAAACACTATCAAAAAATGTTGAAGGAACAAAGAAAATTCTAACAGAATTAATTGAAAAAATTCCTAAAGATAGAAGTTGCTCTTGTGCTAAGGCATTAGAAGAAGCAGAGTTTTAATCATCAACAAAGGATTCTTTTTTGAGTCCTTCAGGTAAGGACAAGTCACCTTGAAGTAGATGTCTTTGTAATTCCATTATTACCTCCTCAACATCATATCCAAGATTTTCTAATTCTTTTTCAGTGGTTTTAGATAATTTTGCCCCAACATTTTGTCCACCTATTCTTCCAAATGCTATTGCTGTGAAATGAAATTCATGTTCATCAACATTGAATTTACCATTAATCTTTGCAGCCATCTGACTGCCATGAATATCATTAATGTGAACTTTGATTTCCATTTTAAAAATTAGATTTCAACTGCTTTGTTGACATTATCATCAATCAAAAAGCTCCAGTGTTTGTCATCTTCAACTTTGTAATCTTTAACGGCTAAAGGAATAATCTTCTCATCAAGGCATTCGTGCTGGATTTCACCATTTTCTTTTAGTTTTACTAGTTTCCACTTGTACTTTCCCTGTTGTAATTTACAGACTGTAACTCCCCATTTTGCATCTGGATCAATTTTTGGCATTCCTACAAGATCAGCTAATTCTTCAATTCCCAATTGTTTCTCTTCACAGAATCTTTTCTTGCAGACTCCACATCTCCACACATCTACGGAACCAATGGTTCTTTCATCGATGTTGATGTTAACTACACCAAAGTAAACTGGCTGGTGCTTACAGGTTTCAGTATCAATAGTCAATGGTCTTCAAAAATCCTAGTGTTATTTAGTTCTTGCATCATCATAAGGTTTCTCCAAAAGGACACCTATACTATCTACAATCTTATTTCTCTTAAACTCAATATTTTCTCGCTCACACATTCTCCTGTACATGTTAACTACAGTAAATCTAGGATGCATTGCCTCGTATTCAGTTTCAGTGATATCAATAAAAGCACCCAGATTCATGAGATCTTTTGCTGCAGTTTCTGCATCATCTAAAGAAATATGCAATTTTTCTGAGATTGTTTTTGCAGACATTTTTCCATAACATGTGACAAGTAGATACACCTTGGTTTGAATAGAATTCAGATGGATTTCACTTATTAGATCATTTTGAATCTTGGAGTCCATAATTTTTCAATTATCCCATTACAATAAAACATGATCCCAGGTTATTTTTTGACTAGGAGTTTTTTTGATATCTTTAGTGAGAATCCCATTGCAACAAAGTGAGCAATAGCGCCTGAAATTGCGCCAACCATAACATCATCTAAGAAAAACCAAACCAGTACAAAGATAACAAGAGATGGAACAGTAGTGATTAGTGCAATTATGCTTCCTCTAAGAAAAATTTCTTTTTTTGTTAATTTTGCAGGTTTTTCATCTTCAGACAATAGCTCCAATTTTAAAAAATGGTAATAAAAACCAAAGA
>REGH01000071.1 GCA_003702495.1 Candidatus Nitrosopumilus sp. | reverse complement strand
CCTAAATGGGAATGCAATGTCTGTAATCATATGTGGGGAGAAAGAGATGATGATGAATGAAAATAGAGTATGCTGTATTTGTAATGAACACAAAAAATTTCTTGCAATAGTCAATACAAGTAAGAAACTCTATTGTATGGAATGTCAAAACAAAATTACCAAAGAGTATGGTTCAAACTATTGGAAACCATGTACTATGGAGGAAGGTTTTGAAAATTTACTTTCTATGAGAAAAAATAGAACTACTTTCAAGGAACAAATGCGACAGATAAAAGAAGAATTCAAAAACAAGGAAGATCAGAATGATTAATTTTTAGAATCTAAGAAATCCTAAAAGTAGCATCATTTTTTACATGTAATGCCGTAATCACAGTGTATGGTTTTACTTTGGATAGGAATTGCAATAGGTGTTCTAATAGCAACAATACTGATTGTAAAAGCAGTAAAGACTCCTTCTCGTGATGTAATGGGAGTACAATTGCAATGTAACAAGTGCGGTTCTAAAACAAATGGAATGAAATGCCCAAAATGTAATAACAACTCTCAAACGTTTGGAGTTTAGATTTAGTTTTTTGATTCTTTAACCAAATTCACAAAATACTTGTGAACTGCCAAGTCATCAGTCAACTCTGGGTGGAAGGATGTTCCAATAATGTTTCCCTTTTTGATTGCAACAATTTTCTCATTGAATCTTGCTAAAACTTCAATGTCATCAGAAGCTGATGAGATTGCAGGAGCTCGAATGAATACACCGTGGTACTCAGAGATTCCAATTGGCTCCATTGCGATTTTTGCCTCAAATGATTCGCGCTGTCTGCCAAAAGAGTTGCGCTCAAGTTCAATGTCTAGAAAATCAAATAGTGGTTGCTCCATCTTTCCAACAACTCTGTCAGTTGCATTGCTTGCAAGTAGAACCATTCCAGCACAAATTCCCAGTACGGGCATTCCAGATTCGACCTTTTGCTTGATTACTTTTTGAGAGCCATTAACTAGAGACATTTGTCCAATTGTAGTGCTTTCACCGCCTGGAATTACCAGTCCATCCATTTGTGAAATCTCTTCAGGAGTCTTTACAACATGAACTGTTGCATCCTGATTCAAGTCAGCAATTGATGCTACCAGTGATGATACATTTTCAGCAACATCTCCCTGAACAGCTAGAATTCCAATTTTTGCACTCATGCTGAACCGCCTCTGTCTTGCATACGTAACTCGAGGGTCTTTACATCTAATCCTAACATTGATTGTCTTTCATCAATCATCTTTTGTGCTTCTTTTACCTTGTCAGTTTCATTCCAGAATGTGGTAGCCAATACGATAGCCCTTGCACGTTCTGCTGCATCATTTGCTGCAAAGATTCCAGAACCAACAAAGATTCCATCACATCCTAATGACATCAAATATGCTGCATCAGCTGGAGTTGCAATTCCTCCTGCTGCAAAGTTAACAACAGGTAGTCTTCCAAGTTTTGCAGTCTGCTCTACAATGTCATAAGATACTTTGAACTCTCTTGCCATTCTAACTAAATCTTGATTGTCGCCAATGTCATACATTGATTTTATGGTTCTTAATTCATCATTTACTTTTTTGATGTGAGTGATTGCTTCAGCAACATTACCAGTTCCTGGTTCTCCTTTAGTTCTGATCATAGAAGCTCCCTCTTCAATTCTTCTCAAAGCTTCTGCCAAAGAACGAGCACCATTTACAACAGGTGTTGTCATGTCCCATTTCCAAATGTGACGTAACTCATCAGCTGGAGTCAATACTTCGGATTCATCAATCATGTCAACGTCTGTCTCTTGCAAAACAAGAGCTTCATTCACATGACCAATTCTACATTTTGCCATTACAGGGATTGTAACTGAATCCATAATCTCTTCAATAATTCTAATACTTGCAGTTCTTGCAACGCCACCTGCCTTTCTTACATCAGATGGAAGTTTGTCCAATACCATTACAGATACTGCGCCTGCTTCTTCTGCTATCTGGGCTTGCTCTACATTTGTGACATCCATAACAACTCCATTTTTGAGCATGTGGGCAAATCCACGTTTTAGAGTGGTTGTACCGCGTAAGACGTCAGAGGATTCTGCTCTACCGCAAACGATTCCCTTTGCATTTTTGCGTTCTCCAGATAATGGAAGCATACATTATTTCTTCTTGGACTGTATTTGTACCTATTCACTTATTTCTGAAATAATTGCATCAAGTTCAGCTTCGACCATGGTGATAATTGGGGGAATAAAGCCACTAGTTGCATTTTGTTCAGGCCAGTGAATCTCCTGGTTGCGTCCATTCAAAGTAATTTTTACATTGGATTTCTGAAACTCTGTTGCATTCTCAAATACTGGAAAAGATTCAACTGGAATCTGCATAAATCCAGTTTCCTTAATCAATGCCTTGATCTTGTTGAGTTTCTGTTCATCAAGCTGCGACCGGATGTCTGGCTGAAGATATCCTTGTTCAGTTACAGAATATTTTAGCTCACCGTCATTTTTGATTACAAGAATCTCTGTCTTTTGTGCACCAGTACGTTCTGTTACACCATAATCAATTGTCTTTAGCTGATGTTTTGTGTATTGAATGTCGAGTTTATCAAAAGAGTTTGCAGCTGAAATTGGAATTTCATTTTTTGTCAGTAATGGAACGGAAATTAATAGTGCAACAATTACAGGAATTGCTCCCAATGCAAACATGATCTTTTTTACCATAATTTTCTCGACTAAACCAAATTGATGATTATTGCAAATAAATCTTGGTCAAAAATAAGTTAAAATTCTAGATGAATATGTCGGTTCTTGTGGGTCTGTAGTCTAGCCTGGTAGGACGATGGTCTCCAAAACCATCGGTCGTCGGTTCAAATCCGTCTGGGCCCACCATTATTTCATAAATGCGATGGCTTTGACAATGTCAGTTTTGCTCAAAATTCCTACAATGTTTCCATGCTGTGACAAGACACCTACGCCGTTGATGTTTTTCTCCAAAAGCAGATTTCCTGTCTTTGCCAAGTCATCATCATAGTTTACTGAAACAATATCTTTGCTCATGATGTCTTCAATCTTCACACTGCTTCCAAATCCAGATTCAGAGATGAAGCCTTTTCTTGGAAAAATTACAGAGATTACAGGGTCCGTATTGTCAAGTACTTCTTCAAAATTTCCTTGCTTTAGTGCAAGTGCAAACAAATCTCGGAATGTGACAATCCCTACGGGAATATCTTCGCGATTGCGGATGATGATTCGGGAGATTTTTTCATCTATCATTTTTAGAACAATTTTGTATAATGGAGTGTCAGAGTACTGCCATGCATAGTATGGCGACATGTATTCTCCAACCAGTTTTGCATCTGCATGCATTTTTGTAAAATACCTAACAAGATCAGTCTTTGTGATAATCCCAGTAACCTCATCCTCAGATTTTACCACAAGAGAGCCAATTGATTTTGTAAGCATAATTTCGGCGCATTCATTCATGGTTGTGTGCTCATCAACAGTGATTATTTTTTGAACAATTGTGGATAATGGAATGTCTTTTAGGTTTCTCTCAGACTCATCAGTAAGAAGGAACAGTCCCAAGTCCTTTTCAGTTACAATTCCTGTAACTTTGTTATTTTCAGTAACTAGAATTCTGCTCTTTTTTTCATCAATGATTTTCTTTAATGCATCACCCAAGCTAGATTCAAGTTTGATGGTTTTTGGAGAGTGTTTGTAATCTGATGCGTGTTTCACATCAGGAATCAATCAAGCAGAGTATTTTATGATTCTTCATAATGTCAACAATGAAAATAACTATTCACTGTGAA
>REGH01000070.1 GCA_003702495.1 Candidatus Nitrosopumilus sp. | reverse complement strand
ATCCTCAAATTCCTAAAAAAATACTAGATGCAATAACAAAAGTTTATGATAAAATTCCAAAAAATGAAACTCCATTAACTAATTTGTTAAATTCAGATGAACTAGAAAATTTTGATTTAACAAATGAGAAAGCAGGGAAAATCATTATCAGTAAAGAAAAAGTATCTGATAAGGAATCTGTTTGTCATATTTTTCCAGGAAACTCTAATAACCCATTTACAATACAAATTCATCCATCCGCATTAACAACTCATCTTAATCATGGTGATTCACAGGGTTCTTGCCAATCAAATGAAACTATGGAACCGATCTATATTGTTGTTGTAAAGTGGTACAAAGAATTAGTTCCATATGTAGTCGTTATCCCAGAAAAAGATAAAGAACTTGATTTGTCTAAAGAACCATTCGAAATATTGAATGTAATTCCTAAAATTTCTGATGATTTGCCTCTAGAACCTACAAATTTGATTGAAATTATAGACTATGACGTTATAGAATCAACTGTCTATGAAACATCAGATGACCAAACCCCAACAACATCAAATGACCAAACAAATATTCGTGAAACTATTGAAAAAATTGTAATTCAAAAGGAATTCCACACTGAGTATTCAATATTAGAAGAATTTGATGAGAACACTAATGAACAAATTATTGATGAATACATTCCTACTGTTCCAACCGTGTATCTAGTTGATGTCACGTACCAGAATGAATCAGAAATTCAGAACATGTCATTTGAACAAATCGAAAGTATTCAATTTGAATACAATGATTCCCCAATCAATTCTCTAGAATTTGATCAATCTGAAAAGATTTTGGATATGGTAGTTGATGAGGGAATAAAAATCTCATTTGAAAAAGATTCATTGTCACAATTAGTAAATGTGGATACTGCAAATGAATATGGAATTTCATTAGAACTTTCTGAAATAACATTAGAAAAAAAATCCAAGTGGGAACTGCTAACTGAACCATCTGAAAAAAGTGAGGAGTCACCATCTCTGATTAATACTCAAATTCCTTCCATTCCTATGGAATTTCTCTACATCCTTGGAGTGATTGGTTTGATTATATTTTTGATTATAATTTTCATAATTTTAAGACCAAAACAAGTATCTCTGGCAATCATTGGGGGATATGCGGGACTAGGAACAAAGAATATGCACCCTTACCTTCTTTTGGCTTCATACGATTCTAAAAATGAACGATTTTCTAGCGTGGGATATATTCACACTGAATTACCTGAAGATGAATGGAAAGAAATTTCAAAAGATATACACTCGCGACAATTAGCAGACATTCCAAAGAATTTTGTTTTCTTTGAAAAACACATTCCTGAACAAATCCAAAACCAAAATCCAATTTGGGTAAAACCTGAATATTATATTCGTGCAAAAGTTCAGAATCTAACAACTCTTCCAATGTGGGCTAAGAAAAATATGGATTCTGAATTAAATTACAATGTGTTCCTAAAAGGTGATAAAATCAAATTTAAAAAATTAGATTCACTTGATTCCATCACTACAAATAAGAAACTAGACAAAATGCATAAAAAACACTTTAAGAAAAAATTCTCCACCTTAGAAAAGAACCCAAATACTCAAAATTAATGCCAAAAACTAATTGAGATTATATATCCTAAATGATAACTAAGAGAACAAATGCAAATTTTACAAAATTTTGAATTAAATTCAGATTTTCAACCTACTGGGGATCAGCCAACTGCTATAGAAAAACTTGTGGAAGGTGTGAAGAAGGGAGGTATTCAAACACTTCTTGGTGTAACTGGAAGTGGAAAAACATTTTCAGTTGCAAATGTAATTGCTAAAACTGGAAAAAACACACTAGTTATTTCACATAACAAAACTCTTGCAGCCCAACTATACTCTGAACTAAAACAGTTCTTTCCAAAAAACAATGTTGGATATTTTGTTTCATACTATGATTACTACCAACCAGAAAGTTATCTTCCTCAAACTGACACTTACATTGAAAAAGACACTCAGGTCAATGAAAAAATTGAAAAATTGAGGCTAGAGGCAACTGCAATGTTGCTTTCAGGTGAACCTACAATAATTGTCTCAACTGTATCTTGTATCTACTCTCTGGGAAATCCACAAGATTGGGAAGACTTGGCAATTACTGTAACTGCAGGTGATGAAATTAAAAGAAATGAATTGATTCGACAATTAATTGATGCGAGATATGAACGAAATGATACTGAAGTTGCACCAGGAAACTTTAGAGTAAAGGGTGATACTATTGATATCACTCCTGCATACTCTGAAGACCTTGTTAGAATTTCTATGTTTGGTGATGAAGTTGAAAAGATATCTGTACTTGATCATGTTTCATTAAAAGAAAAAAAGAAAATTAATCAAATGAAGATATTTCCTGCAAAACACTATCTTATAGCAAAAGATGTTCGAAAAAAAGCAGTACAATCAATTAAAGATGAACTTAAGAAACGATTGCCTGAATTAAATGAATTAGAAAAACAGAGACTAGAGATGAGAACAAAATATGATTTGGAAATGATTGAAGAGTTAGGGTATTGTTCTGGTATTGAAAACTATTCTAGACATTTTGATGGGCGAAAAGCTGGTCAAAAGGCATTTTGTTTGATGGATTTCTTTGGTGATGATTATTTGTTAGTAATTGATGAATCCCATGTTACATTACCACAACTTCATGGAATGTACAAAGGTGATCATTCTCGAAAAAAAGAGCTAGTGACATATGGGTTCAGATTACCCAGTGCGTATGATAACCGTCCCCTGAAATTTGAAGAGTTTGAAGAATATCTTAAAAACACAATTTTTGTTTCAGCAACTCCTGCTGAATATGAAAAGAAGATTTCCTCACAAATTGCAGAACAACTAGTCAGACCTACTGGCTTACTGGATCCAGAAGTAGAGATTAGGCCTACCAAAAATCAGATGGATGACCTAATTGAGGAAATCAACAAAAAAGTGGCCAAGTCTGAGCGTGTTTTAGTTACAACCCTAACTAAACGAATGGCTGAGGATTTGGCTGAATATCTCTCAAAAAAACAGGTTCGAGTACGATACATGCACTCAGAAATTGAAGGGTTGCAAAGGACAGAATTAATCAGGCAACTACGCCTAGGAGAATTCGATGTTCTAGTTGGAATTAATTTGCTTAGGGAAGGGTTGGATATTCCTGAAGTTTCTCTCGTGGCAATATTAGATGCAGACAAGGAAGGATTCTTGAGAAATTTTACCAGTTTAATTCAAACCTTTGGTAGGGCTGCAAGAAATGAAAATGGAACTGTGATCATGTATGCTGAT
This sequence comes from Candidatus Nitrosopumilus sp., assembly GCA_003702495.1. Classification (GTDB taxonomy): domain Archaea; phylum Thermoproteota; class Nitrososphaeria; order Nitrososphaerales; family Nitrosopumilaceae; genus Nitrosopumilus. The sequence goes on along the minus strand of REGH01000070.1, from coordinate 504 downwards.
ATTGTGACACAATCAATGAAAAATGCCATAAATGAAACCAAACGTCGTAGAGAAAAACAAATCAAATTCAATAGAGACCATAACATTACTCCGAAGACTATCATAAAGTCTGTTCCAGAACAAGTCACTACACTTGATGATTCTAAACTAAAATCTACACATGATATTGCATCTGACATTATTGATTTAGAAGCACAAATGAAAAAATATTCTGAAGACTTGGATTTTGAACGTGCCATTGAATGCAGAGATAGAATAAAAAGACTAGAAAAGGAGATTCAAATTAAAAATGACAGAAAATAAATTAAAAATTCGTGGTGCACGTCATCACAATCTAAAAAATATAGACATTGACATTCCAAAAAATAAACTAGTTGTAATTAGTGGACTATCTGGTTCCGGAAAATCTACATTAGCTTTTGATACAATATATGCTGAAGGACAAAGACGATATGTTGAATCACTCTCTGCATATGCCCGTCAGTTTTTAGAAATGATGGATAA
>REGH01000006.1 GCA_003702495.1 Candidatus Nitrosopumilus sp. | reverse complement strand
AGATACAACACAAACAACTGAAGATACAACACAAACAACTGAAGATACAACACAAACAACTGAAGATACAACACAAACAACTGAAGATACAACACAAACAACTGAAGATACAACAACAATAGAACCTGTAACAGAAATAATAGAGGAAAAAACAGTTTCTAAGAATGAAAACATAAATGAAAAAATAGAAACTAAAAGAAAAATAGTATCCAAAGAACCCCAAACAAAAAATAACTCTGAAAATATTTTATCAAATGAAGAACATGATAATCTTTCTGTGGAAGATATTGAGCTTGGGAAATTATTAAATCAAATTAATCTTGAATGTGATACCAGTATTTTTACTGACACCATTTCTTACTATGATGGTATGGGTCCTGCTCTTTACAGATTATGTCAATTCGATAGTTCGTTGAATTTTTTTAATGAATCTTTAATTGAAGATCCTAACAATGTTGAGATTCTGGTCAACAAGGGCTCTACCTTGGGAAAAATTGGATTTGTTTCAGAATCAATTGCTTACTATGATCATGCTATTGCCTTAGACCCAAGCTATTTGTCTGCAAAAAATAACAAGGCAAATGCCTTGGCACATCTTGGAAATCTAGATGATGCAATTTTACTCTATTATGAAATTCTAGAGGAAAATCCAAACTACTATACTGCAAGAACAAATCTTAACACGGCATTATTACTAAATTCACAAGTTCCAGAAACTTCTAAAATAACTAGTTTCCCTGAATCTCAAATTGAAGTTTTGCAAAATGACAATACATTAACTGAAAAAACAATTACTAAAGAAAATGAAAATGAAAAACAAACAAACTTTTTTGAAGAATTAAGTCGCGTATTCTCATCTTTGTTTGGTTTTAGTGAGTGATCTTTGTTTTTTGTGTGCGTAATTTTTCCATAAACCTATAAAGCCCTGTTGCGACGATGCTCATAAGGAAAAACATGAGTAAGATACTTGAAAAATCTTTGAAGGATGCCCGTAAAGAAGGTAAGTTAACAATGGGTACTAAACAAGTTTTGAACTCTGTAAAAAATTCCAAGCTAATTGTATTGTCTCAATCTGTAGAGAAAGAAATGGTTGAGCAAATTGAAACAGATGCAAAGAAAGAAAAAATACCTTTAGTGAACTTCCAGGGAACTTCAGTCGCATTGGGTAGATTGTGCGGCTTACAATTTAGAATTTCAACAATTTCATTCACATCAATCGATGACGCAAACATCAAATCAATTTTAAAAGATACAGAAGCTGAGGAAAAAAATGATTAGAGATACTATTGAAAGTTTAAATGAGACATTTTTTGTTTGGAGACATTAAGAATTATGACACAATCAATCAAACTAACAACGGATCAAATGAGAATGATGTCTTTGTTCCAAAATGTTACAGGTGCAACAGCACGTGATTGTGTAGAAGATGAAAAACAAGATAGAGTAATTTTTGTAGTAAACACAGGAAAGATGGGACTTGCAATTGGCAAGGGTGGAATGCATATCAAATCATTACAAAACATTGTAAAAAGAAATGTTGAACTCGTTGAATTTGACGAAGATCCTGCAAAATTTTTGTCCAATTTGCTTAATTCTAAACTAGTATCTGAAGTAAAAATAAATACACGGGCAGACGGGACAAAACAGGCAATTGTTATGGTAGACCCAAGAAAGAAAGGAATTGTTGTTGGAAGAGAGGGCAGAAATGCTGAGAAGGCAAGAATGCTTGCAAAACGATATTTTGATATTACTAGTGTCTTGATTAACAGTCCTGAAAGACAAACTTTGGAGATGTAGAGTATGAGAAAATCACCACTTGGATTATTTGCAGGCAGAGTTCTAACTACTAAAAAGAAAAGACAGAGATGGGCAATCTCAACTTACAAGAGAAGAGAATTAGGTATTGATAAAAAAGCAGACCCACTTGGTGGTGCTCCACAAGCAAGAGGAATAGTTTTAGAAAAAGTTGGCGTTGCAGCAAAACAGCCAAACTCTGCAATTAGAAAATGTGTCCGTGTTCAATTAATTAAAAATGGTAAAACAGTTACAGCATTCTTGCCAAGAGACGGCGCAATGAACTTTATTGACGAACACGATGAGGTTCACATTCAAGGAATGGGTGCAACTCAAGGTGGTGCAATGGGAGATATTCCTGGTGTTAGATTCAAAGTATTCAAAGTAAATGGAACTTCACTTCATGAGTTGGTAATTGGAAAGAAGGAGAAACCAAGGAGATAGAAATGGCACAAACAAAAAATTTGTTACTATTTAGAAAATGGGATTTATCTGACATTGAAGTAAAAGACCCAGGTCTTAAAACTGCAATTTCTCTTAGAAAACAAATCTTACCATATACTTTTGGTCGTTCTGCACTCAAAAGATTCAACAAAGCAGATGTCAATATTGTTGAGAGATTAATCAACAAGACAATGCACTTTGGTAAAAAATATGCAAAGAACACCGGTAGAATGACTGGAAAGAAAACCAAAGTTCTCAATACTGTTAGAACCGCATTTACAATTATTGAACTCAAGACTGGAAAAAACCCAGTTGAGGTACTTGTTAGAGCAGTTGAAAATTCAGCTCCTAATGAGGATACAACTAGAATTGTTTACGGTGGTACTGTTTACCATGTATCAGTCGATGTTGCACCCATCAGAAGAGTAGACTTGGCTTTGAGATTCATTGCTGATGCAATCAAAGAATCAACATTCTCTAATCCAAAACCAATTGAAGAACACATGGCAGAACAACTAATCTTGGCTGCAGAAAACGATCCTAACGCTCCTTCCGTAAAGAAGAAGAACGAACTAGAAAGAATCGCACAAGCATCCAGATAGAATTTTTAGAAATTATTCCAGTAGCCCGAGGCAGATTCGAACTGCCGTCTCCGCCTATATCCACTTTGTGAGATCCAGAGGGCAGAATCCTTGACCGCTAGACTATCGGGCTACTTGAAAGAAATTTTGAATGTTTAGAATATAATCATTTGTTGTAATTACTTTAGTCTAACTTCTCTAATTGCAGTTGCATAATCACACCCTGCTCTTAGTCGCATGTAAGGAATTAACTTGTAGTGAATTGAGTAGAGTGTACCTTCTTTGAGTATGATTCCTTTTTGTTGCAGTGATGCTAGTCCTCGTGATGGAACATTTATTGAGAGATTATGCTGCTGACAAATTTTGTCACGTTTGTTTTGGAATTGTTTTAGAGTAAATGCAACATCATTAAGTTCTAAAATTAAAGGCCAAATTATTTCTGACCAGACAAATCTTCTGTTTTCCGTAGCTGAAGCATACTTGCCTTTTTCGCTCAACATTAATAACATCTGCAAATGATGTTATAACTTATTGTCCCAAAAAGAGATTGAAGAATCACTAGATTTACTCCAAAAAGATTGGGATGTTGATCCGATACTTCGAAATTTTATGCTAGGAAAAATTACCGATGTGTCTGATAGACCAATCAAAGTAAAAGATGTAGTTTTTCATGTACCTTATCTAAATTCTGAAAAAAAATTCATTTTGTGGAAATGCTTTTGGCCTGATTGTCACAACTGCTGTGATAGACAAGGAAGACTTCCACTTACTTCTGATGACTTGATTACAATTGGCAAGGGGTTGAAATATCAAAAGCCCTCAGAGTTTATCAAAAATGAAACTCTGACAGTTACCTACTCAGAGCCAGGACCATCCGGTCAAATGACTACTATGACTACAATCAATCTCAAAAGAAAGACCGATGAGACTGAAGCAGATGATGGTACTCACATATCCTGTAGATTTTTGAATGAAGAGGGTGGATGTTCTATGCATCCAGACAGACCTGGAGTGTGTTACTTGTATCCATTTTCCAGTTGGCTTGAAAATGAGAAGGGAAAGCCACGTGTTCATGCAACATACCAATTCACAGGAGACTGTCCAGGATTCTACTTGGCAGAGGATCTGGAACCAATGAAAGAAGAATTCAAAGAGTATTCTAAGATAATTTATGATTACAACATGGCATCAAATAGAACAAACAGAGAAGGCTTTGGTTCTGTGAGTTTTAGTTAGGCTTTAGCTACTTTCATCAAGTCTGCAATTTTGATGTCCATTCCAAACCTATCTTCGTTCTTTTTCATGTAACGGAAGATTGCTATAAAGTCTGGAAGTGATTTGAAGAAATTGAAATCTTTTTTGATTTTTGCCCTAACAAAATTGAAAACCTTGGCATATACTTTGTAGTGCTCTTCTACTGCCTTTTCATATGCCTTGAAATCATTCATGTTCTCTAAGAATAACTCTACACATTGCATTGATGGAATGATTCCTTCTCCTAACAATGCATATACAGTTCCAATTGATTCTCCAACCCCTACTACTTTGCCTGAATAGTATGGCTTACATCTATCTGGAGTTGCCAATCTGATTGGTCTTCCTTTTGTCTTGAGAACTTTACCCCCGTGTTTTTTCAAGAATTCATCTGTCGCTTTGATGTGATTCTTATTGTAATCTCCAGCACCAATGTGGGCCCAATTCTCTCCTAATGGGAAATACCAAAAATATCCCGACATTCCAGGAAATGGCTCTATGTAAAAGTCATCATATGGAACTCCATTTTCATATTCTACTTTGTATTCATATGTTGGCAAAAAGAAATCTTCTTTGAGTTTTGGCAAGTACACTCTGTGAAATCCAGTACAATCAACTATCATGTCATACTCTTTTTCTAATTCTTCAAGTGATGGTGGCTTACCGTAGATAATTTTAGAATCTTTAATGAAATCTTTGATTAGACCAATTTTGTCGTATGTACATAATCCATGCAACCCAATGTCAAACTTTACATCATTGTTCATTTTGACATGCATGTTTTTTCCATCATGAATTAGAAAGTCGTTAAAATCTCTGCCAGTCTTTTTGCAGTATTCAGTAAGTATTGGCTTGATTGTACCCCATGCACAAATAGAGTCATGTCTCTCTTTTGGATTCAACTCATATCCTGTAACGTCATGTTCAGAATCTTTGAGTCTGGCCATTAGATAGGAACCTGCTACTCCCATTCCCATTACTGCAATCTTCAAGATATTTTGTGAATCTCTGGGGTGTAATAAATAGACTATCTGAATTTGTTCACGTCATTTGCCACTAGTAGAAATCATTAGTACCGGTTAAATATCAAATTCACATAAAGTTGTTAAGAAAAGACAAGTCTGTCGTCTGAGAACAATCGTTTCAGACCTTAAGATGAAATCACTGTCATCAGAGGACAATAGTTTCTGATCTTAAGTGATAAGGGATGTCATCAAGACACTTTTGGTCTTGGTCTTAATCTCGATTGTCTTTTCGTTTAATTTATTTTAGATAAAGAATGGATTAATTCTATGGATGTTTTTGAAGCAGTATCTACAAGACGTGCAATCAAAAAATTTGATCCAAATCACAAGATGAGTTCTGATGATATCAAAAGACTCATGGAACATGTTATACTATCTCCAACCAGTTACAACCAACAAAACTGGAGATTTGTCTATGTAACTGATCAAGAAATCAAAGAGAAAATTTCAGAAGCTGCTAGAGGGCAAGCTCAACCAAAAGACAGTTCCCTAGTTGTTGTACTGTGTGGTGATATGACTGCATGGAAGACTAATCCAGTACGTTATTGGAAGCATCATCCACCTGAAAAACAAGAACTTGTAAAAGCTAGTCTTGAGAGAAAGTACTCTAAAGATACTCAAGCACAAAGAGATGAAGCAATTCGCTCTTGTGGTATGGCAGCTCAAACCATTATGCTTGCAGCTCGTGATATGGGGCTTGATTCTTGTCCTATGGTGGGCTTTGATTATGATAAATTGGCCAACGTTATCAATTTGCCAGAGGACCATCTTATCGTCATGATGGTTGTAGTTGGAAAAAGAACAGCAGATGCACCAAAACGTGGCGGTCAACTGCCTTTGAATGAAGTAGCATTTGAAAATAGTTTCTAGATATTCTTAATTGAGAGAAATACAAAATAATTTTGTTGAATACTGTTTTAATTGCCGTGATTGCATTTGTTTTGTTAACTCCAGCTCCTATCTTTGCACCATCTCATCCTGAGTACTCTGGTAATCCTGGAATGATGAATGATATGAGCAACCATCATCGCTCCTATATGGGGATGTGTGCACCTGGTTTTGCATCTCTTGATGGAATGTGTGTTTTAGATGATAGATGTGGACCTGGGGCATATGCTGGAAGGCTGTGTATGATGGATGGGGTAATCAAAGAATACTTGCGACCACATCACCAAAAGTTTGCAGGAATTTCAGCTGAGAATGTAATTTGTCTTGAAGGAAAACATTTGATGTTCAAACATGATGCAACTCCAGCTTGCGTCAATGCGAAATCAGTTGAAAAGATGCAACAACGCGGTTGGTATTCTGAAAAGCCACCAATTGCATGCACCATGGAGTACAATCCTGTGTGCGGAGTTAATGGAGTAACTTATGGCAATCTTTGTAGTTTGAATGCAGAACACATGGCAATGAAGCATCGTGGTGAATGTTATGTTGAACCTCCAAAACGTGAATTCAGAAATTTTCCAAATCCTGATGAGTGTATTGGATATGCTGAATGTCTAACTGGATTTGTAACTAGAATAGTTGACGGTGATACAATTCATGTTGATGGAAAATCAATTCGATTCACTTTGGCTTCTGCGCCGGAACTAGATGAAATAAACGGTATTGATGCTAGAAATTTCATTCAAACAATCTGCCCAATTGACTCCTTTGTATTGGTTGATGAGGATGACAAACAAACTGAAGGAAGTTATGGAAGAATGCTTGGTGTGGTATACTGTAATGGATTATCCCTCAATGAAGAATTGTTAGATTCTGGATTAGGATACTTGAGTACAGAATTCTGTGGACAATCGGAGTTTGAACATATTTCTTGGGCTCAAAAACACGGCTGCCAACACATTCCAGCATCAACCCCTGTTCTAGAGGATCAAACAAACTGTGATCCATCGTATCCAGACTTTTGTATTACATCTCCTCCACCAGACTTGAATTGCGTTGATGTTGTATACAAGAAATTCACCGTTTTACCTCCTGATCCTCATAACTTTGATGGGGACCAAGATGGAATTGGATGTGAATCCTAAAACCCTAAATTCTGTGACAAAGTAAATTATTCATTGAGTTACAGAACAGCAGTTTTTTCTAAGAAAGAACTTGGAATAATTATTTGCATATCTAGTATTGTTTCCGTTGCATTGTATGTCGCTTATGTCACAGGGCGATGAGACCTATCATTCCATTGTCCATAGTAGTTGTAGTTGCAATAATTATTGGAATAATTGGTAGCTCTAACTATGACGTGTATGTTGCAGAACGTGATCAGAGAAATCTACAACTTGCAGTAGATGACTGTAAGAAATTATTTCCGCAGGGAATGGAACAAGAAGAATGCATTACAAAATCCCTTGATGTCTTTGGAACTGATTATCAAAAAGAGCAGTGGAGTCAAAGAGACCTTTATTCTCCAAACCCTTAATTTGATAATTGATTCAATTTTAGTAACTTGTCTTTTGAAAAGGATGTTGACGGATTGCAAGAAGCTCTTTGTGATGCTGAATCTAGAATTAAGAAATTAGAAGAACATAAAGAATCTGAGAGTAAGAAGCAAAACCCTGATTATGAAACACTACGTCGATTGGAAAAAAATCTGGAAAATTTGCTCAAAAAACGTGCCCTGATTATATCTGAATTGGAATGAATCCAATACGCTTAATTTGAGAAATATTTCATTCAAAATCATGCCTCTTTATTGTAAGACGTGCGAAGAGAGACGCTATCCTCAGTATAGTGCAGATGACAAGGGAACCTTGTGGCTGTGTAACAAGTGTCAGAACTATACTGATGCAGAAGATGTCATTATTCGAGAGCAAACCCAAGAAGAAAGGGACAAAGTTAAGGCTAAAGCAGAAGAATTTGAGCGTACCAGCAAATTCTCTGGCGAAAAACTCTCTAGAAGAAAAGGTGTTAACTAGAAAAAAAGAAAGTAGGATTTTTCCCTAAAATTCTATTACTGAACCTGCTGAAATGGTAAACTTTTGACTTTGTTGCTCTCCATGGACATCATACCATGTAATGTTGAGATCTACTTTGTTTCTGAGTGCAGACTCTACTGTAATGTGACTTGCTTGTCTGAGTCTGTCTTGAATTGATTTTTCTGTAATGTTTTCTTTTGTTGTTTTTTCCATGACTAGTTTCTTGTATTGATAATTTAGCAACAAGAGTGAAAATTAATTTTTGATCGCAGGATCTATTTTGACTATTTCAAATTGCTAATGAATAATTGAATCAAACTTGATCCCATGTTAATTCTAAACTTATCATATCTTCATTAAAGGTCTCATATCTCACAAAGCATTCATGAAATTTTGTTCTAATTGTGATACTAAACTTACTCAAAACTTTGAAGATGTAGGTGGTCCTGGAATTTGTCCAAAATGTAATCCTGAGATGGTTAGCCCTAAGAGGCCTACGTATGGCATGAATTATTCTGGAAAAACAAGACCTTGTTCCAAGGGATGTGGAGCTGAAATCTATTGGGATGAGGAATTCAAATCTGACAGTGGAAAGTTTATCCCAATTGATTCAAGAACAGATGAGCCACATAGATGTGATGGCCCTACCAAGTCTGATTACTTCCCTGATGAAATAAAACAAATCAAGAAAAAAGAAGTTGCTCCAAAACCCAAAATCCCTATCCCTCAAGAAATTCTATATGATATATCAAAAATTCCAAAATCCCTAGTTGATGATGATTTCATTATTCATGAAATAATTCAGGGACACAAAGAAGAATCTTTGGCCATTGTTCACTATGAAAATATGGTCTCTCCTGAGCCTGAAAAAGTACCTGTCGAGAGCCTAAATGATGTATTGTCTGAGAAAATCCTGATGGGAATTGTAAAGTATGGATTTACTGGATTGTTGCCTTTCCAAGAAGAATCAGTTCGCTCCATCCTGAATGGTAAAAACTCTATAATTTCAGCTCCAACTGGTTCTGGAAAAACTGAAGCATTTAGCATTCCTATTTTGGAGAAAATTTCAAAACAAAAAGAACCTGGCGTATTTGCACTATTTGTTTATCCACTTAATGCACTAATTGATGATCAGGTTTCCAAAATATCAAAACTCATTGATAGTTGCGGATTAAAAAATACAGTTGATGTCTATTCAATTCACGGTGGACAAAGCTCTGAATACAAAGACATGATAATTGCAGATGCTGCAAAAAAATCACTAATCATTGCAACAAACTTTGATTTTATCAATTACCATTTGATTTTACAAGACAAAAAATGGAATGAATTATTCAAGAACGCAAAAATAATTGTGATGGATGAGGCTCATTCTTACACCAGTTTCCATGGATCTAATGTGTATCATGTTCTAAAAAGAATGAAACGATACATGAACGATGTACAGTATGTTGGCTCGTCAGCCACATTAGATAACTCTCAGGAATTTTTCTCAAACATGTTTGATTTACCTGCTGAATCATTTTCATACATCAAAAGTGAAACAAGACGGAAAAGAAATATGCACATGTTCTTTATCATGCCACGAAAATTTGGACAAAGAACTACCATGGAGATGTTGTCGTCAATATGCTTCAGGAATCATTCAACACAACTAGTCTTTAGCAATTCTCACAATGATTCAGAATTTCTTGCATCAAATGTAGAGTCTACAAATGATGGAATCCGAATTCAGATCCACAGGGGCGGTCTTGATCAAAATAACCGAAAACTATACGAATCTCAGATGAAAGCAGGCGAACTTGATGCATTATCCTGTACTCCTACTTTAGAACTTGGAATTGATATTGGACACGTAGATGTGGTCATTTCTGCCTTCAAAAATGAGTATGATTCCTTTGTTCAACGAATTGGGCGTGCAGGTAGGATGGGTCAGAAATCCTATGCGATTTGTGTATTTGATCCTGATGATGCATCGTGTCACTATTTTGCACGTCACATTGATGAATATCTTACACAAGACCACGTCATTCCAATTAACAAGAAAAATTCCATAATCTCAGATAAACATGAACAATCAATTGAAGTTGAAGCAGAAGCTGCTGAGAGCTCTGACAAATCACAGTTCTTTGATTTTGCAAACAGTGTAAATCTTCGCGGTGCATCAGGTGAGATTGCCATTTATTTGAATTCTAAAAAAATTGGAACACGTGGTGTGCCAGTTGGATATTATCAATTACATCAAAATGCAATTTATCATTTCAATAAACAAAACTATGAGGTCATATCTCTGAGAAAATCTCAGAATGGTGCACGTGCATATCTGAGAAAGTCCTATGAGAATCAGAAAAGAACAATTCCAATTGTCAGAACATCAATCTTGCAGACATCTGAGAGAAATGCAGTACACAGAGATGTTGTTGTAAAAAAGAGAAAACTATCTCTACGTTATGGCATAATCGAGTTAAGTAGAACCATCACTGGTTACCTTAAAGGAAATTATAATGATTCATCTGAGAACTTTCAGACATTTAATGGAAGTACGGTTCCATCCTGGAGAAATTTTAACTGGAAGTCAAAGCACTCCTCTGTAAGTATTGTTGTTCCTCCTGAATTTGTTATAAAATCATCTGAATCTAAAAGTCAGATTGGAAATGATTCAAGAATACATACCATTTGTCATGTGTTGATTAATGCAGCAAAAATTATCACAAAATCAGAATCAAATGACATTGAAGTGTACTATGAAAATGGAATCATCTATCTATATGACAACTCTTCTGATGGATTTAATGGATGCAGCAAGATAATCTATGAGGATTTTGAAAAGATACTAGAGACATGTTCTTCATTGTTGAGTGATTGTGACTGTCCTGTTGATTCAAAGCAAAAAAAGGCAGTTTCCGAGGGTGGAAAGTGGGGTGGATGTCCAAAGTGCACCTTTACCAACAATTATTGCCAAACAAAAAACAAGGATCTATCAAAAAAAGATGCAATAGATTTTTTTGCTACATTTTACAAGTGATTATCATGGGATTCAAAGACTTGTTTGTAGGGGGGAATGAAGGAAACATTCCAGTCAAAGTAAAGTGTACTGGTTGTCAGAGAATCACTGTAGTTAAGATTCCGTCTGACAAGGACTTTGCAAAATGGAATGCAAAATCAAGCTGTGGCCAATGTGGTGCTACTAACTGCTGGCAGAAAGTTTGATGAACCTCTGTTTTCTCAAATGTGATCCTTGGCACTAGTACAAATTATTCATTTTTTTAATATGCTAGTTTTCTTAAATTGTTCTATGAACGTCACCAATGAATATGGAATGAATCGTTTGTTGGCAAACTGTCCAAACTGTCAAAGTGAGTCTCTTTTCTGCGGAAAGATACCAACTAATATCAAAAAAATGCAAAACAACGAGGTATTGTTTTGTAAAAAATGCAAGTTCATTACTCCTGTTGAGGAATTCAAAAACATGTTAGCTAGTAGGTAACTTACCACTAGCTAAAAACTTGCTTTTCTCTTAAATTCTATTAGCACCTATTATCATTGATGCCCCACAGTTGTTGTCACAGAGAATCTAAGTATCTTATTGAATATGATACTGGTTCAGTCTTTAGAGTATGTGAGAAATGCTATGCCGACAAGTACTGGTCTAGCTTTGTGATTTCAAAACAGGCTATTGCACAGTAAATTCGGCCTCCTGAATTTGAAATCATACTACGTATTTGTTGTCACTATGAACATTTAGTAGAGCAATTTAATAGTGAAAATAGAAGGACAACCACATATGAACAAAAAGATCACCATACCTGCAATACTTGCAGTTTCTGTGTTTGCTATTGCGATTGCGTCATTTTCGCCAATTAGTGTTCTTGCAGAATATGGTGATTACAAAATTCCTGACATTACTGGAAGTATTGCTGTAAGTGATTCGGATTTTAGTGGACTAGAAGAAATTTCATTGGCTGATGCAATGACCATTGCTCAAGAAACCGTTGAAGATTCTAATGCAATGTGGGGCAAGCTTCAAGTCATCCAAGGATACTTGGTCTACAAAGTTGGAGTTTTATCTGATGATGATATGTATTACAAAGTAATCGTTGATGCAGGTAATGGAAATGTCTTGTATGTCTCTGAGGGAAAATCAAAAGATAGTTGGAAACAATCTGAAAAATCTGGAAAATGGAAGGACCACTACGCCGATCTAACGCCAGAAGAGCGAGAACTCAAAATGAAACAGTGGGGTGAAGTGAAAGAAGCATTTTTTGCATTATCTATTGATGAGAGAGCAAAGATGATCATGCACTTTATGTCAATGAAAGTTCAATGGGACGCATTATCTGATGAAGAAAAAGATGCAAAGAAACAAGAGATGAAACAGATGATGGAAGAATTATTGCCATTATCAGTTGAAGAAAAGACAGAGAAACTAAGAGACTATCTAAAATCTATTTAGACTCCAAAATCCTTAAGTCTTAAAATTATTTTACTACATTATGGCCTGTCTTAGATGTGACGGCAAAGGAAAAATTCGAAACGAATTTGGCATGTGGGAAAAGTGCGAGTCCTGCCAGAAACGTGAAATGAAATTTGAGAGTGCAAATCCAGAACCTGATCTGAATGAGGAAGGACTCTAGAACAAAAAACTGGTATCTTATTTTAAGACAAAAATCCTACTTTTGCTGTACAGGAAAGAACTTAGATAATTCATCCTGTATTGGCCCTCGTTTTTGTCCCTCGAGGGTTTTAGCTTAAAACCTGAATTCTTATGTTACAATCATCTCTTGAGATCTCCATTGCGTGATTAGTACAAAATCTCATGATCTGCTTGCAGAATGGTTTACTCATACCTTGCTCAAAATGGTAGAACATTACCTGAGTAAAGGCTTCAGAATTACATCCTAGCATATTGCAAATCATGAGAGAGTAACTAGGAATGATTCAGAATTAAAGTGGAGGTTAGAACATCATCAATTTTATTTGATGTTCTATGATGAAATTTGTGGATAATCTAGAAAATGCAAAACATGATCACCAGAAAAACAAGTCTGATGTTGTAAATTTGGTAAAGCAGATGTTTGCTCAAAACAAGTGGGGTGATGAAGAGTATCGTGTTGCATTAGAAGCATTGGTAAAAAAAGATGAGGAACTTGTTGCAGAAGTTACTAGAATTATTAAACAAAGACATTCAGAGAACTGACCTTGGCACTAGCATCGAAATTGATTTTTTTTAATATATGATAAAAACTCAATATTTTTGTGAAAATAATTGCTATTGTTGTAATTGCATTGGTTTTGATGATTCCGGTGTCTTCTGCATTCGCTTCCTGGCATTGGTCCAGTCCACACAAAGTGTGTGGGATGGAAGTAATCAAAAAGACCCAAGAATGTCATCTTGATTCAGAACCTACAACTCCTATATCTACATCAATGGACCCACCAAAAATGATGTGCAGTGATGGCTTCAAAGAGATTATCAAAAAGACAACAAACAATATGAAATGTGTAAAAGATTCCAGCTATGAGAAACTAATTCTTAGAGGCTGGGGAATCAGTGTATAATTTGACAATCACTTTAATTCAAAAATACAACCATACTAGTCATGGCTGAGAAGAAACTCAAGCAAGAAGATTGCCATGAGGATAATCTAGGTCAAGGTGTTCTTACTTTAACTAGCAAAAGAATTGCCTTTGATAAGACAAGATCTAGAATAATGGATTTCTCAAAACATATGGGTGAAACCATACTTGACATCCCTTTATCTGATGTTACTCATACTTGGCGAGAAGGATTGTTGATGAAAAAGGCATGCATCTCTGCCAAGACAAGTGATGGTGAGCAGACCTACAAGTTTGGAGTGTTCAATGTTGGTGGATGGGTTGATGACATACAAGATGCAATAGATGAACAAGACTGAAAATCATCAATACGCTTAAGTTTACATGATTGAGATTTGATTCATGATAAATCCTGAGATATTGAGACTACTTGAGACAAACAATACCTTAGATGTCCTAAAAGATTCAGTATCATACCAACTGCAAAAACTCAACAACGTCGAAAAGACTAATGAAGGAAGAGATTGGTATGCAGAACTACCTCAAATTGTAAAGGAAAAATTTGACAATTACAAAGAAGACTATGAAAAACTTTCGAGAATCTTGGACTCTGAAAAGATCCAAGAGGAAATGAACAAGGGGTACTATTATTGGCGTTTGTTGCGCTCTGCATGTAATACATACAGAAATGATTTGAAAGAATATGACTTGCAACTAAGCCAGGAGTTCAATCTCCAAGAGACAAAGGCAATATCTGAAAACGAATCCCTCGATGAATGCATTGGTGTATTGGAACACCATGTAGTTGAAAACAACGAATCTTCATAATCTCAAAACTGAAAATAAAGAATCTGTTAATATCTAAAAAAACATTTTGTAATTCATGTCTGAAGACAAGGAAAAAGAATGGAAGAAACTTGAACAAGAAGAGATGAAAGAAGAAGACCATCAACTAGAACTAAAAGATGGATACGAGCAAGACGAAGAATATGAAGAATCTCAGGAGTAGATTTAACACTCTTAAGTTCATTTGGAATATGATAGAATCATGAATCCTGAGATTGAAGAAAAGATTCAATCAATAATTTTAGAGACCTTTCAGGATGTAGAATCTGAATGGGTAAGCTACTTTCAACACAAGGCAGAACAGATGCACTTGGACAAAAAGTCATTTTTCATTGGAATGATGTATCCAAAAATCACAGAAAAGTTAGAAGAAAACAACATCCACATCAGAATAAAGACAGACTCTTGGGGAGACCATGAAAACGAAAAGATAAACTCTATGATTCATCAACTCTACGAGAAATATGTCTGAGGTTTTGTGAAATGGTAGATGTAAAATATTCTTGGTATGGCAACTTTTATGGAATTGCATGGAGAAGTAATGCCGGAAATCCAATTGCAGTTCCATTGTTTGTAAAACAAGAGGAATCTCAAAAGATTGCCGACATTGTAAAGTTATGGAAGCCTAAAGACATCCATCTAACATTTATCGAAAAAGATGACGGCAATTATGCCATCTGTATCTATCAGGAAGCAGAGTCCGGTGAAAACATTGGATTATATCGCTCTGGCATGAGTCAGACTGGAACATATGGCAAAATCAAAAACATGATTGAGAAAAAATCTTCAATGTGGAATCCACTCCGGGCTTACATCCAGATTGTATATGCAAAAGATCCTGCTGATTCAAGTACATACCAAAACATGACAGACTATATCATAGTTGGTAGACTGGAGATAATTTCAGAATCTGCACTAAAATCCAAAAAATTTGCAACAGAGCGAGCTGCACATACTACACTTGGAGGTTATTCTGTTGAGGATACCAATGGTGAGAATTAACTCTAGTCTTTATCTTGTAAATTTTTGGCATCAAATCTATGACTGATACCTGTCAGAGATGCAACAAGGAAGTATCTGCAGTCAGTAGATATCATAATCATGGGGTAGACAAGATGTTGTGCTCTGGTTGTGTTTTAGAACTTGAAGAGTACTATTCAGTAACTTGTGCTAAATGTGACAAGCCTGCTCATATGAGGGGAAATCTGATTGAATATGAAAATCAAAAAATTTGCCCTGTATGCATGGATGAGATTAGATTAAAGGAATCTTGAAAAAACATACGCTTAATTTGATTCGTTTTTTGATTTGAAATAGAAAATGAAGGTTACTGTAAAAGAGGGTTGGAGTAAAAACAGCAAATTGGCAATTATGGCGATCTGTGTAAGTGTTCTTGTGATTGTTGGGGCAGTAATGTTTGACTAAATTTCCCTCTTTTTGTTTGATTTTTTTAATCTAAGTTGTTACACTGTATATTTTCATGGTTCATATTGAAACAAACTGATGTGTTTGCATGAACTTTTTCAAAAAGAAACCTGAATCTCCTAGTCTTGTTTGCAGGATTTGTAACATGGAATTTACTGATCCTGAAAGAACAATGAGACACATGGTAAAGGCTCACTCTAAACCACAAAAGACCAAAAAATAGAAAAGTTAGGAATTATCCGTTATGGATAAGTAAAAAATTAGTTTGTTGGATTCATCAATGCTGCCCTTTCTTTGACTTTTTGATCAACTAGAGCACTGATGTAATCACCTGGTTCTGCATTACAATTTCCAATGTTTACTGCATGTCCGTCTAGAGTTTCAGCGATACATCCACTATCAGTAACTGCTACGACTTTTACAGTCTCAAGTACTTCGGCTGGAGCGACGTAGAACATTAGGTATGCTAGTAATGCAATTCCAACTCCTGCAAGTATTCCTGCTACAATAAAATGATTTGTGTAACTTGATGATTTTTTGCTTTTTGAATATTTGATTGCTGACATGTATTTACTTATGTGTTTTCCAAATTAGATTGTTCTTTAATTTTTTTAAAATTGGTAAACGTCTTAACAATTTAAATTTCTAATTCACGTAATTAATCCTCATTTTTTGTAGTTTAATCATCAATGCAATCAATCTCTGCGCATTCGGCGCATAGCTTCATTGTTATTCCTTTAAATTTTTTTGATTCCTTCACCAACACAGTTGGCTTGTGTCCGCAAAAAAATTCCTGATTCAATGTAATGATTACCCGTTAATTGTATTTCAAGGATCTGACTAGCAATAAATGCAAAGGGATTCACGGTATTGTAATGGAGTTGAAATTTTTTATGGACGTATCCCCTTCCTGGTGGATAAAGGCAAGAAGAGACGAGAACTTTCTCAAAAAGTACATTTTTGAAAAGTTTGAGCGAGATTACTATCCTAGAATAATCTCAAAGGGTAGGGGTGAAATAGATCTTGATGAATCTGGAATCTCTGTCAAACAGTCAATTTTGAAACTGCTCCAAAAAGGTAATTTTTCCTACGAATTTTTACCTGAAGACGAGGACCTCAAGGAGAGTTATTCAATAACAAATGGTCATGTAATCTTTGAGCCGCGAAAAAGCAAAATTAACTCTAGAATACTAATCAAGGTTAATCTGATAAATCATTAAAAACAATTAGGTTGAATTCTCCTTATGGTAAAACCTCAATCCTGCAGAAACTGTGGAAAGGAATTATTTCAAAACGAAACATTGTGTCCTAAATGCGGACGTGAAAGGGAATCTGAAGATCCTGAAAATTATTAGATTCTAGACTAATTTCTTTGCACGTTTAAACACTGCATGCCAGTCATTCCATGACAGTCGCCCTGTCTGTGTGTTTTGCTTCGATGGATGGTAAGATGTAATGACCTTGATTGAATCATACTGAAATATCTGGTTGTGTCCAAACTTTCCTGGCTTAACATCAAGTAACTTGCATGTTGCATCATATGCAATTTTTCCTAGACACAGAATGGTTGTAATGTTTTCAAGTATTTGGAATTCCTGATCTAAAAACGTGTGACAGTTTTGCATCTCTTCTTTTGTTGGCTTGTTTTGTGGTGGGGCGCACCTTACAGCAGCTGTAATGTATGCATTTGAAAGAGTTAGTCCGTCATTGCTATTTTGACTGGTTGGAATGTTTGCAAATCCTGTCTTATGCATCACTTTTGAAACCCAGTCACCTGAGGAATCTCCTGTAAACATTCTACCTGTGCGGTTTCCTCCGTGAGCGGCTGGTGCTAGTCCTACAATCAACAGCTTGGCCTTTACATCTCCAAAGCCTGAGAGTGGTCTGCCGTAGTATTTTTCATCTTGGAATCGCCTAACCTTTTTTTTGGCTACTTGTCTGATGTATTTTGCCAGTCTTGGACACTTTTGGCAAGACTTGATCCTGATGTTAAGTGAATTGATAGTCGACTTTGCCATAGTTACTCTATTATCCTGTTTGGAATTTTTATTTCCTGTGAATAAGAGAATTCTCACCATTCTTCTCGGTCTGGTGAGTGTGGTTGGAGCAATTGGAATTCAAATGGGGGATCCTCAGTTTATCGTAAATGCCTTAATTTTAGAATCAGCGTTTATTGCATTGACAATTCTTTCTATTGTTCGCATTAGGTATGTCCTGATTCCTTGTATGGTGATTTCTATAATTGTAATAATTGCAAATACTGCATCTCCAAGACATACAGAGGTAATGATCTCGTTTTACCCCGTAGTAAATGCACTGGTATTGATAATTGGTGGATATGTATTGCAAGCTTTGATTCTGGGATTTGGTGTATTGTTTTTTGCAAAGAGAAAGACAATGGGTATGTGAGTTCTAACTAGTTTTAAAAAATATTAATTTCTATTGTAATTATGGAGTTTAAGCCTCTAAGCGTCGGTGTTAATTGGGAATTACAAATCAATGACAAAGATGAGTTTAGAATACTGGATAGAATTCAAAACAAATCTGTCATTCTTTCAGGTGAACAGAGATTAAATGTCTTCAAAATGGACAGAGATGAATTTTTAGAGTATGCTGAAAATCAGTTCTCAAAACTATCTGATGATGACAAGGACTCGCTTCTTTGGATTCATTTCAAACTATGCGGAGAAATGTATGACGAGGTAATTCCTCCAAATGAGCGATTACAGTAATTGGCTTTTTTTAGTTTAGTGTTGTAATTGTGAATATTTTCAAGTATATCTGATGGGATTCTCAATTAAGATTAAGTCTATTTTGTAACTTTTGGGAAATATTTTCAAATTTAGTATTTACATTCTAAAAAGTGCATTCGCTGTAGAAAATAGCGTCAAAGTATATCTTAATTCTTAAAAATGAATATCTTTGATAATTTTTGTGATTTGTTCTAAATGTAATGATGAAATTGATGAAGGAATTTTTGTTGGTTTGTTGTTTTTAGATAATGAAGGTGATTGGGTGGACAATTATTATCACATCAATTGTCATGCAGAGGAATTACAACAAAATCATGATGAACTAGTTTTTGCTTCATCTATGGATTGTTATAATACAACTCACGAGAAATACGATCCTAACCACATGACAAAAATGCTGAACACCTACAAAACGATCTATTCCATAAAAAATATCAGCACTTATGTCCGTGTTAATATCAAAACTGGAGTTACCTCAATTTTTACACCAAAGCCATATTGTTTTGAAGATGATCCAGAGTTTGAAAAAATTGTATTTTTCAAAAATACTCCTGACATTTCAGTTACGAGGCATAATCCTGATGGTACAGTAGATTCTTTGAAAATGGATTAACTATTCCACCTGATAATAGGAATGACAACTAGGACAAACCCACCATAAACAATTCGATTCCTTGAATTTCTCGCATAATACGTGACAATTCTTACAAAAATGACAATACACTAGATAATTGGTGAATTTGAGCCTAAAAGACACAAGGTTATTCAAGTATTATCGTAACATTTTATCCCGAACAATTCTAAGTAACTGTAATAGCCATTTGTAGTAAAATAGAATGCCACCAACAAACAATCCGATTCCTATAGTATTCCATGTATTTCTAATTCCGTCAAACTCATTTTGACATGGATCAAATGTGTCCTCATCAGTAGGGTCATAATAGGGACAATACACTCGAATTGATTCTAGCATATTTCCGGTCTTATCTGAAAAGATATCTTCGGTTCCAGGCAAGTAGGTTTGAAATGATACATTGAGTGCCCAAACACCCACACCAATCAAAATAACTCCAATAATTTTAGTAAATTTCATCTATTCAATCAAAATTGCCGGCTTGAAAGGCCTTGCATGTCTTGCTTTTCCTTTTGGATCATAAATGTCTACATCATTTTCTGAATACACTTTTATCTCTACTCCAAACTCTTTTTGTCCCATACTAGATAATTCTGATTTTAGGAATTCTTTTTCATCAAAGTTCTCAGCTTCAAGCTTCATCTTTTTGATGTCTTCCGATTCTGAATGCAAGTCCTTGATAGTTTTCTGGACAAAATCTGGCATCTTTTTAGCACCTGCTGTATTTGGATCTGCTATTAACTCCTTCATCACAACTCCCATATTGTTTTGTCCACCTACCATTATGCTGAGCATCTTGCTATAGATTTTGGATTTAGTTTCATCTGAATTTACATAAATCACAATTTTCTTTGGAGTAATCTTTGTGACTTTGATAATGTTTGAAATATCATCAATTGTATTTTTAAGTAACTCTTCGGCGCAAATTGATGCTGCATCTACTTTGTCAGGAGAATATTCAGGCCATTTTGATTTTGAGACCATCTCAGTATTCCCCAGTTTCTCCCACATCTCTTCAGCTATATGTGGTGCAAATGGAGAAAGCATTGCAACTCGTGCTGAATTGATTTGGTGCAAAATTCCTGAAATATCATGACGTCCTTTGGCTCCAGTCCTTTTGGCATACCAGCTCAAATCCGATTCAAATGTAAACAAGATATCATGCAGTGCCTCACGTAATCTCATCTTCTCTAGAGCTTCAGTGATTTCTGAAATTTTACTCTGAGTTTTGGAGAGAATCCATGTATCTTCGGCCTTTAAATTAGACATTTCAGTCTTTTTGAGACTAGAGCAGGACTCCAATAATGACTCTAGTTTGCTTTGAATGCCTGATACTGACTCCATGTTGAAATCAGCATCTTGGAGTAATTCAGCTGATGAGATAATTGCCAATCTGATTGGGTCTGCACCGTGTTCTTTGATTGCTGAACGCAATGGAATGATGTTTCCCATAGATTTTGACATTTTAGCTCCATCCATCATCACACTACCATTTACAACAATCTCTTGTGGCCACAAATTTTTCTCAAATATTGCAACATGATTCAAAACAAAAAATGACAAGTGATTCTGTACCAAATCACGACCAGAGTGACGAGAGTCAACTGGATAAAAGTAAGTGAATTCTTTTTTGATTGAATTTATGACATCTTCAGAAAGTTTCGATGTACTTACAGCTAGTGAAACATCACCCTTATCTAACAAAATATAATCAAAGAATTCTTTTGTAAGATTCTCTGGTGTTACGCTTCCATCATTTACAAATCGTGAAATTGTATAGTATGCCATATAGATGACACTATCAGATAGTGATTCTACAATCCAGTCCTTGTCCCATGGAAGTTTAGTTCCTAACCCTTGTTGTCTTGCACATGCTCGCTCATGCAACCAATCAATTACTTCAACAAACTCTGTCTTGATGTTGTTTGGTAGAATATTCATTTCATCTAGACAGTTTCTAGCTAAACCCTTCCATTCCTCATCACCATAATTCAAGAACCATTGGTTGTTGAGTACTTTGACAACACATTCAGCTCCGCAACGACATCTAACTGGCGCATTCTCTAATACTGGGAACTTTTCTAAATGTCCATTTTCTTGCAGCCAAGTTCGAATTTTTTCCCTACCGAACTGTACCTTTTCTCCATCAAACTGTAGACACTTGTCATTTAGTTTTCCATCCGTAAACTCTTTGAGATACAACTCCTTCGTAGCCTCTTCTAGCTTGTCATCAGACTGGTCTGATACTCCCATCTTTTCACAAATCTCCTTGGCTGGGATTGAACCATAGCCTTCTGTTGTGATAATTGGAATGGGCTCCAGTTTTGAGGCTAATTCATGGCCTTTTGCCTTCAAATCCCTGAGTGCCTGATAGTCTTTTGGTGCATGGGCAGGCACGGACATTACCAATCCTGTTCCCATACTAGGCTCTACAAATTCAGCAGGCAATACTAGAATCTCTCGTCCGTCATGATTGGTTGCGGTCTTGCCAATAATTTCACTGCCAGGAATCTCACCTGTAATCTCTACTTTTTTCTCAAAGAATGAAATCTTTTTTGCACATTCTTCAGAAACTATCCACTCTTCTCCATCAACTGAAACTTTTTTGTATATTGTATTTGGATTGACCCACAAGTTTGTAATTCCAAAGATAGTTTCAGGTCTTAGTGTGGTTATTGGAAATATAGAATCACCTAGCTTGAATTTAATCAAGAAATTTTTATCATCGATCTTTGGTTCAACATCCCCCATTGTATCATGTTGTGATACTGGGTTTTGATCAACTGGACACCAACCAACCGGATGACTCCCCTGAATGATTCTACCTTTTTCTTTAAGTGTGGTGATTTGCCATTCAATAAATTTCTGATAACCTGGAACAATTGTTGTAAACTCTCTTCTCCAGTCAATTGAATAACCCATCTCAATCATTCCAGACTTTATCTCTTCATGGAAATA
The DNA here is from genome assembly GCA_003702495.1 of Candidatus Nitrosopumilus sp. Classification (GTDB taxonomy): domain Archaea; phylum Thermoproteota; class Nitrososphaeria; order Nitrososphaerales; family Nitrosopumilaceae; genus Nitrosopumilus. The sequence continues at coordinate 20,951 of REGH01000006.1, read as the reverse complement.
ATCTGCAATCTTTATTGGCTCAACAAATGTCTTGATTGCATCTTCAGGAACATGGTAAATATTTCTCAAACCATCTAGTATCTCTTTTTCTCCAGCTTCGATCCTCTTTGCCATTCCAAGTACTGGTGTACCAGTGTAATGGAATCCCATTGGGAATAAAACATTGAATCCTTTCATTCGATAGAATCTTGCATGAACATCAGCTAATGTGTATGTTCTTCCATGTCCGATATGTTGTGGTGAGTTTGGATATGGATAAGCCACCGTAATGAATTTTTTTGGTTTGTCATTTGGATTTGTTTCAAAATCTTTGTTTTCTTCCCACTTACTTCTCCACTTTTTTTCAACATCTGTCCAGTTTAACGTCATTATATCACCCAAAAATCATTGATTTTGCTTTGGCTATTGCCTCGTCTTTTTTAGATGTGTCTTTACCTCCACCTTGAGCAAATTTGGCATCACCGCCTCCTGAACCGCCCAAAATTGAGGCTATTTCCTTAGCAATTTGACCTGAATTTACACCTGATTGCTCTCCTGCATAGACCATTACACGTACAGTTGGACCAGCTTCAAAGATTCCACAAAATGCTGCATCTCCATCTTTGCCGACAAGCTTCTTTCCGAAGTTCTGGTGAAAGAAATCATCATAGTCTGGATTCGCTGTAAAACATAATTTTCCTTTTGTAAATATTCCCTCTTCTTCAACTGATTCTCCAGATAAAATCTTGTTTAAGAGTACAGGTATCTTTTCTCTAGCTTTTGCTTTGTTTTCTTCGCGTTGTTTTTCTAATTGTTCTTTTACAACCGCCTCTTCAGCTTTACGTTTTGATTCTTGCTCTTGTTTATTTTCATACTCAAATGCATTTGGTCCTGATACAAACTCCAATCGAACTACTCCATCTTGAATTCGTTTAGTCTTTGTAATTCTGATTAGTTCTATATCTCCAGTTTTTTTGACATGTGTTCCACCACAAGCTTCTACATCTTGGTCTTCAATAGAAACGATTCTTACTGCTTTAACTGGTACGACGCCACCCTGATAAATTCTAAATCCATAAGTTTGCTCTGCAGTTCCTCTATCATAGTAATCGATATTGACATTAAGATTTTTCTTTACCATTTCATTTGCAGCATCTTCAATCTTTTTGACTTCATCATCAGATAGGGAAGAGTGATGTGTGATATCCAATCTTGCATGATCATCTTCTTTGAATGCGGAGTGCTGCCAAATCCAAGAACCCAATACTTTTCGTGACGATGCATTGAGAATGTGAGTACTTGTATGATTTTTTGTAATATTGGAGCGGCGTGTCTGATCAACTTTGCATGAAACTGACTCTCCTTCTTTTGGAACCCCTCCTTCAAGCTTGTGAACGATAATGTTTGCATGCTTGTCTACATCAACCACATTGAATCCTGCAATGGTCCCGTGGTCTGGTTCTTGCCCCCCACCTCGGGCATAAAATGACGTCCTATCGAGAATTACCATGTCATCAATTACCTTGATGATCTTTGCATCAAACTCCATTGGGTCATCCTGATAAAACAGAGTCTCTGTCTCTGGTAGTCCTTCTAGTGGAAGTTGTGCTATTGCCTTTTTCTTATCTGACTGGTGCAAATCTGATAACTTTGAATAAAACGATGATGGGATTTCTGAAATTGCATCAACTTCTTTAAGATATTCAGGTGTAATGCCGTCTGATTCGTAATATGTAATTAGTTCATCAACGGATGGTGTTCCTTTTTCTTTTATTTTGTCGGCCTTTTTCTTCATATGAACTTTGGATTCCTCATATCTTGCTGATTCCAATTTTAAAATTGATTTAACGTCATCCCGTTTCTCATCAAGTTCAGGATATGTGTCCTTGAGATAATCAACATGTAAATCAATCAAGTCATCAATGTTTAGTTTAAGATTTAATTTTGAAATGGTTGCATTGATTCTTCGTAACATCATTCTCAAGTTGTATCCTCCCCCAACATTACTTGGTAATGCACCATCAGTAATTGCAAAAATCAAAGTCCTTAGATGATCTGCAATAAGATACATTCCTTCCAGAGGTGTGATCATTTTTTGCATCTGATCGTCAGTAATTCCTGCATTCTTTATTGCAAGACGTCTAACTTGATTCAAGTCATCGTAATGATCAATCTCTTTTGCAATCTCTGTAAAGTATTTTCTTAAAATTTGAGAGTCTGAATCAATTCCAACTGTTCCAAATAATTTCTCATTAATTGGACCAAAACAGCAGTCGTAAGCTGTAGGAGTTCCCATAGTAACCCATGCAAATCTCTCTAATCCTGCACCCATGTCAATGACTCTTTGGTCTAACGTAGTGTGTTGTCCCAAATCTCCTTGGAATTCAGTAAACACTGCATTTCCAAGCTCTAAACCTCGTACAAAGTATTCTAGTGATGGACCAAACGAACCCCCACCTGCCCATACATCTTCAACAAAGACTACTTCGTCTTTGTTAATTCCGAACTGTTCAGTAAGTAATCTATAATCCAGGTCAACACATTCATCTTTCCAATATCCGCCCAAATCAGGAACACTATGCTGTCCTATCATACAAAATGATGAAAAGTGTCTGCCAGTTACACCGACATTCTCCAAGTCTTTGAATCTTAAACATGTTTGTGGTACCACCAAAGGATTTGCAGGAAATTCAAAGACTACCTTACTTCCCATCACTCTTTGAAAGTCAACAATTGATGCAATTGTAAAGTACAAGTCATCACGCCAACGACAAACTACGGGATACCTGCTAACTGAAGTGTGATTGTTTTTTACAAAAAACTCTTCGACTTGTTTCCACGATTGGGTATAATCAAATCGCTTTGATGTTGGCGGCTCTCCGATGAATGAATATGTATCAAGCCCGTCATCAGGACATAAATCCCTGTCTGCATTCAGAGTCCAAAAGAACCTTCCACATTTTGCACATGACTTTCTGACAAACCCCTGCTCAGAGAATAACTTGACATTATAGTACTTGTCAGGATCTGCTGAAAATTCTTTTAGAATCTCTTTTTTATCCAATGTTCACACCTCCCATTTTCCAATATTAAGAACTGTCGATTAAAATTGGATTAGTTTTCAGTATTATCATGCATGCAGCATTCTTTGATGGAAAAGAGATTAAGTATGATGATAACTATCCTGACCCAAAACCTGGTGAGTCTCTGGTGCGAGTTAGTCTTGCTGGAATTTGTGGAACTGACTTAGAGATTCTAGATGGATACATGGCATATATCGGAGTGTTGGGTCACGAGTTTGTAGGAGTTGTAGAACAATCACAAAACCGAGATCTTGTTGGAAAAAGAGTTGTAGGTGAGATAAATGCTGGATGCAAAAAGTGCGATTCGTGCAAAAAGGGAATGCAGCGACACTGTCCAAATAGAACGGTGTTGGGAATTTTGAAAAGAGATGGTGCATTTGCACAACTCTTGTCACTTCCTGAGGAGAACCTACATCTGATTCCTGAAAATATCTCAGATGAACAGGCTGTATTTGTAGAACCACTTGCAGCAGCATTTGAAATCAAAGAACAAGTATCACTAGAAAATAACTGGAAGGTTGCAGTAGTAGGTGATGGAAGACTGGCACAGATGATCTGTCAAGTAATCAAATTGACGTGTACTAATGTAACGTGTTTTGGAAGACATAAAAGCAAACTGACTCATCTTGAAAAGTTTGATATTACAACTAAAATTGGAATAGAATCTTCAGATGAACAGTCTTATGATTTGGTAGTAGAAGCCACTGGTAGTAACTCTGGTTTTAGAGATACGATGAAAATTGTTAGACCTCGTGGAATTGTGATTCTGAAATCCACAATTGCATCACGTGAAAACCTTGACCTTACACCAACTGTAGTAAATGAGATCACTTTGGTTGGCTCCCGCTGCGGGTTGTTCAAACCTGCAATTGATGCTCTTGCGACGGGAATCGTTTCTGTTGATTCCATGATAGATTCCACCTTTCCACTCGAAAAGTTTTCCCAAGCAATAGAGCATGCAAAGAAACCTGACACCCTCAAGGTATTCTTAAAACCCTAATTGAAAATTACGTATTTGTTAAATACACATTAACGCAATTATTTTTTGTGTCCGATGCTTTTTCCACAGATGGTTTCAAAAATAAAATTGATGATATTTTGTCAGAACCCGAAATTCGATTCTGTGGTTTAATTGATCCTAAAGGAGAACTAGTTGCAGGTGGATTTGACAGTAGCATTGTTCCAATGCTAAATGATAAACAAAGAAGGCAATTGTATCAGGAACTAGCTCACAGAGTTGCAAACAGACAAGGCTTTGATGCAGATCTTGGCCGAGTAAAATATTCTGCATCACGAAGAGAAAATGCAGTTATGATTAGCTTTCCATATGGAAAATACATAGTATTGATTATGGCAAATCCTGGCATAAACATAGACCGTTTTGCATGGCAGATCCTAAACAAACTTGGAAGACAATGGTCTGAATATGACAGCCTCTAGATTCTAGAAATTGTTCCTCGCTCAAGTAAATAGTTGTGAGCATTGAATGATTCTTGCTTTGAAATCATACCTTTCATGTACCATTCAGATATGTTTTGTACCCATGAAGGACTTTCTTCATAGTTGTAAAGTGGATTTACCCTCAAAATTTTATCATCATACAGATTTGGATTGCCACGTCCATCTTGATTGCTTGTCATAAAGTACAATCCGTCAGGACCTTGTGCAACATCTCTAATTCTTCCAAACTCTCCAGAAAATAACTCTCCATGAAATGGGACATTGAAATTCTCATCAAACTCTATGACGTAGATGTGTTGACCCCGAAGTCCTGATGCAAAATATTTTCCATCAAACATTGGCATCTCTTCTCCATAGTAAAAAGTAGAACCTGATGGGGCCCAAGTGTCATCTCCTGAATGAAGAATTGGATTTATCATTCCATCTAGTGTTTGGTCTCCAAAGACATGAGGCCAACCATAGTTTGCACCTGGTACTATCAAATTGATTTCATCATGGGCAACACCTATCCATCCAGATGGTCCGTGCTCTGTTGCAACCAGATTACCAAATTGATCCCAAGCAATTCCCTGTGGATTGCGATGTCCTATAGAATAAACGGCAGAACCAAATGGATTGTCCTCTGGAATTGTTCCATCTGAATTGATTCTCAAAATTTTTCCTGCAACTGAATCTATTTTTTGTGCTAGGTCTGGCTCTACTGCATCCCCTGTTGTTATATAGAGCATTCCGTCTGGTCCAAACTTTATTCTACCGCCATCATGATATGGTGCACCCGGAATTCCCTCAACCAAAACTTTCTCTTCAGTCAGTTCATTGTTTGATTCAGAATATTGCACTAGTCTGTTTTTGGTTCCAAGTAGTTCATTGTAAGTGTAGTAAATGTAGATGTGATTATTCTCATCAAAGTTTGGATCAAGCGCAATACCGAGCATTCCTCCTTCACCTCCACCAACTCCTAATGACATGATTTGGTTTACCTCACCATTTTCAATTACATTGACATTGCCAACTCTTTCAGTAAAGAACATCCTGCCATCTGATGCAAAATCAATTGCCCATGGAACTTGAAGATTATCTGCAACCACATCTACTCTGATTCCCAGTTCGGGATAGCTTTGACCAAAGGCTAGGGGAGTTATCCCAAAAACAACTAGAGTGAAAACAATGACTGGAACTTTCATTTTTATCATAAATAATTGATAATACATTAAATACACTGTCATATTCAGTTTATCCATGTTTGGAAGGAAACCTCAACTCAAAGAAGGAGTTCATGTATTTTCTGTAAAAGATAATGGTGATTACAAGGACTTCATCTTTGCCACAGTTACCGGAGTTGAGGGAAGAAAGGTTGGAGTAAGTGGGGTTATTGTAAATCCAGTTGGTTTGAAAAATAAAGTAGAACAAGGAAAGACTGGTGAACGTTCACTAGAAATTTTACAAAATCCAACCCCTGACAATGTTGTCTTGGCTCTAGTGTATAGAATTGAACATGAAAATTTTGCAGATGTACTGGATCTTGACCAAGACAAATGTGATCTGATGCCACCCAAAGTCTACAACATGCTAGATGGTTGGATTCGTGAATCACTACCAGAATTCATAAACACCGTATTGTCACTTCCACCCGGTGCAGAACGTGATGAGGCAAAACGTGTTCTCAGAAATAGAATGGACACTCTAATTGACAAGAACCTCAAACGAACACTCTACTCTGTATGTAGAAGTCTCAAGATTCTAAACTGATTCTAGGCACATGTTCACAGTAGTTTTATATTATCGAGCATGAAAATCCCCGTACAATGGAATATGTTTACGCTGCTTTACTTCTTCACAAGCTAGAAAAAGAAGTTAACGAGGCAAACGTCAGCTCAGTTGTCAAAGCATCTGGCGCTGAAGTTAATGAAGCCCAAGTTAAAGCACTAGTTGCAGCCTTAGCCGATGTTAACATCGATGAGGCAGTTAAAGCCGCACCTGTCGCAGTTGCAGCAGCAGCCGCACCAGCAGCAGGCGGAGATGCACCAGCTGGTGGTGAAGCAAAGGCCGAGGAAAAACCTAAAGAAGAAGGTAAAACCGAAGAAGCAGCCATGGAAGGATTATCTTCACTATTTGGCTAAACGAGTTTACTTTTCTCAAATCTATTTTTGATCTCCATTTTTATCAATTCTTAATTACCAATATCTCGATGTCTGCATTGAATGGTAGATTTTTCTTTTGAACTTGGATCGTTTATCACCATTTTAGATTACTTGGGAACAATTGCATTTGCAGTTACCGGGGCTACAAAAGCAATTGCACACCAAGCTGATATTTTTGGAATTATTGTTTTGGCAACTGTAGTAGGAGTTGCAGGAGGAATTACACGTGATGTAATATTTGGTAGATTTCCAAATGCATTTTCTGATCCAATCTATATTGGATTGACTGTAGCAGTTGGTGTTGCAATGTTCTTTTTGTATAGAAGATTCAAAAGTAAAATGGAAACTTGGCTAGTATTTGATGCAGTTGGGTTGGGAGTATTTTCAATAATTGGAGCATCAATTGCACATCAAGTAGTTGGAATGGAATTTCTGCCAATGTTGTTAGGTGGATTAATCACTGCAATTGGTGGTGGGATTCTACGTGATGTTTTTGTTAGGGAAATTCCGATTATCTTTGTCAAAGAAGTCTATGCAGTAGCTAGCGTAATTGGGATTGTAGTATTTTATTCAATCCTTTCATCAGATATAGAAATCCAAGTTGCATCTATTGTTGGAATAGTTGTTACTACTGCAATCAGATTGCTTGCAATGAAATTCAAATGGAATCTGCCAAAGGTACGTGAATCTTGAATTGAAACTGGCTAAAATAGCCTCAAATTTTCTTGATCCTGATTATATCTTGAGTTTACCTGACTCTAATCCTTTCTGAACTAAATCAATTAGATCCTTAACTGTACATGTTTTCAATGACTCTGGTAAAGATTCTGAATCAAATGACTGGAATTTCCCAATCTTTTTTCTTACTAGCATTTTGACAATTGATGGTACATCATCTTCAAACTTTTGGCCAATATGCTCTAGAATTTCATCTACTTCCTTTTTCTTCATATTGGTTTAAAGAAAATCTTAGTATTTTAGGTGCTAGGATCATTCCTACTACTCCAGAAATTATTCCACCTGGAATTGTCATCATCCACTGATTAAACACGACATCCCCTGATGTTGGCAATACATCATATGGAAATACTCCATTATACACAATCACTTCTAAAAATGTCATGGATAGCATTGGGAATCCAAAAGCAAAGAACATAGAGCCTATCAATGCACCTGCAATTTTTGCTGAATGTTTGGTGAGACTTTTTGATTCAAATTTTTTGTTGAAGATATAGTCTGCTGCAATTATGCATGCCATTGGTGCTATGTACCATGGAAGAAATTGTGTTAGGTTTTCTCCTGTAAATATTGTAGATGAAATACTCATTACAAAAAACACCAGTCCTGAAATGCTAACCCTTCCAAACTTTTTCATTACTTTTGATGCGCACCAAAAGACTAGTGTTAGTGCAAGTGGAATGAATACAAAACTCAAAATAATTGCAACATATGGATCCGGATTAAAGTCATGGGTTTCCCCTTCTGAAACTGGCAATACGAAAAAGAAGATTAACCACATTGCGCTAAACCAGAAAATTCCATAAGTTATGGGAAGTGCAGTGTTGATAAAGAGAGTTTTTTCTTTCATATGAAAACTCATTCTTGAAAAACCAATTACTGTTCCAGTAAGAACGCTGAGCATTCCAAGTGCAAGTATCATGTGAGTTGGACTGAGTAGTCCGTCTAATCCAAATGCCTCATGCCACAAAAAGTCTCCTGGACCTGCAATTACCTGAACACTTACACCAATTATGATTAGTTTTAATCCAGTTGCAAAAGATTCAGAACGAATATCTTTTCTTTTTTTGTAAACTGTGGCAGCAATTATTGAACCAATTACATTTACTCCAACACCAAAGTATAACATTGTATGAGATGGTGTGAAAAAGGAATCTGGTATTCTCTGCAAGTGAGATGAAATGTCCCAACTCGCACCCCACATTGCAATGGTTGTTCCAATTAATGTTATTAGAAAAACGACTGATGGAATGGCAGTCTTTGATTTTTGTTTAACTTGAGTTGTCACTGATCTGAAAGGTTCTGCGGATATTCATAAAGGATTCTTATTTTTTTGATAATTGGCACTTGAACCAGAATGACTATGCTGGGGTGTAATCTTTTGCTTGACCTGCAACTGCTCTTGCTTGAGCATCTGCCTTTTGCAAGATTTGCTCTTTTGTCTCATCAGTCATGTAACCTGATTCAACAGAAACAGAGCGTGCTGATTGTGCTGCTTTTGCCAGGATTTGTTCGATGTTGTCTGGTGTGACATATGCTGCCTCGATAGATAATGAAATTGCTTCTTGGTGAGCTTGTGCAAATTCATCTCTTACCTTCTGGACATCAATAATCATCTCTTCTTCAACATACTTGAGTCCGTCCTCAAGTGCTGTGAATAGTGTAATTCCAGCTTCTACTGGTTTGATATCTAATTTACCTAAAATTGCTGCAAGTTTCTCATTGATTGCCTCACCTTTCTTGACTGGGGTGGAATCCTTTGCAATCCAGATTGTACCTTGGTCAATCTTGGTTGGAATTCCTGCCTCTTTGAACTCTGTGAGCATTGGTCCTGGTGCAATTCCTGTGTTCTTTGCTGGAACTACAACATCAATACTTGCAATATCTCCACCTCTTGCCATCATCATGATTTTGTTCTTTGCTAAGAGTACGTTAAGCTTGAATGGTGACATGTTTGTAAACATGATCATTACTTGTCCTTTGAATTCTCCAATCATGTCTTTCATTCCAGGAATGTCTGTATTCTCTAATGCTTTTTTTGCAACTTTGTCTTTAATGCTGAAAAATTCTACATCGTCTTTGAGAACTTTTCTTAAAGGTAGAATTTGAGTAGAACGCACCTTGTTCATTTTGATAACTGTCATTACTTTGTATTTTTTTGGAAGCTCTTGTAACTGCTGATACATCTCTGTTTTTCTCTTTGGATAAGAGGTTCTATTTTCATGCAAACTTCTTCTTAACCTCTTGTACTTGCTTGATTGGTTTTCCCATTGTGGTTTTGATCATGACTTTTTTCATGTTCTTCTCACCATTTGGTAATTTCTTTTCAATTGCACTTAGAACTGCATGTGCATTTACTGCCAAGTCAGCATCTTCCATTGTTTCATCACCAATCTTACATGAAACAGAAAGTGATGCTCTTGTTCTAACTTTAATTGATGATCTAAATCTTGTCAAAAATGCTTCAATAGGTGCATTAAATGGAACCGGTGTTGGCATCTTGCCTCTTGGACCTAATAGTTGACCCAAAGTTTTACCGACTGTTGGCATGATTTGTGTATCTGCCAAAAAGAAATCATACTTGTTGATGAATTTTCTAGACTCTCTTTTGTTAGCACCAAACTTGTCTAGTTCTGCAGTTCCGATAACAGAGTCTGCTTTTGCTGCTTTTGCTTTTGTTCCCATATCCCCTGTTGCAATAACACATACTGTTGCAGGAGAATTGGTCTTTGGAAGCTGTACGACTTCGTTGAGTGCAAATCCTTTCTTGACATCAATATCTTTGAAATTGACAATCAACTCTACTGACTGCTTGAACTTTTTTGCTTTTGTTCCAGCCTTTGCATCTTTGGCCATATTAGCTAGCTCTGCCTCTGTAATCATTACGAACATTTTCGAGAAAGCCTACTTAAAATCGTTTAGAGGCGAGGATTTTGTTGGTTCTAAAAATTTTAAAAAATTTCATTTTTTCTCCAAAATAATTGAAAATCAATGTCAAATTCACCCCAAAACCTACATATATTAAATCACAACGAGAATTTTCTAATACCTTGCATAGATTTGATGAACTTGATATGAAATTACTCTTTGAATTAACAAAAGATGGTTCGATCTCTGTTCCTATTCTCTCAAAGAAACTAGGAATCAACGCCTCTGTACTTTACAGCAGAATCAAGAGATTGGTCAAAAAGAAACTGATAAAAAAATTCACCGTAGAAATTGACGATTCTTTGTTAGGAATAGGTGTAAAGGCAAATGTTGGAATTAACAGAGATCCAAAATTCAAAGATGCAATACACAAAAAATTCATGGAAACTCCTGAGGTGGTATCAATTTCTGAGGTTACTGGCAGATTTGATATTATGATCCAAGTATATTCAAAAAATCTTGAATCCCTTCATGCAGTAGTTATTGAGAAGATTGGAAAAATTGAAGGAATACAAAATACCGAAACCTTTGTAGAATTACAAAAGACTGACAAAGATCCAGTATATCTTAATGAATTGGCATCCTGATCATACATCATGTATTAATAATCAAACAAACTAGAAATCATAATGTCTGAAGATAAACAAGTTTTCTATTGTGAGTTATCAAACAAGAAGAGAAAAGAACAATTTGGAATTGATACTGCACAAGAAAAATCTGAAAAACCACTCTAAATCCGAAATTATCAATGCTTAAGTCTGTAACATGTGTTATAGACTCATGGTAGAGAGCAAACTTTACACTTGTAAAAACTGTGGTGCTGAATTTCCATCAACTGAGGTTAGATTGTATTGTAAGGTGTGTAAATCAAATCTGGATAAAACTGGCCAACTTCCCAAACTCTAAATTCATAAGTTGGAAATTTTGAGTTATTCTAAATGGACAAACGTGATGCTGCCTTTTTGATAGGGATCATTGGTGGAACAGGAACTGCCGTTGGAATTGTAGTACTTTTGGCAAATGGTTTTATCAAAAATCCATTTATCTAGATGCATTTCTTAACAATTTTATGAAAACCGAAAATGAGGTTGCAGAATACCGAAAAGATATCGAACAAAGATTGGTAAATGCAGAATCAATGGATGCTATGAAATACTATCAAGGGGTTCTTAGAGCCCTTGAATGGGTTGTTACGGGAAATGATGTTTAGGTTTTATAGACAAAACCTCTAGGTATATCGTGAACTGTATTGTGTGCTCAAAGAAAAAAGAAGACTTTGCGGTCTGGAGCAACAAGATAGTTATCTCTGCAACTTATGATTCTCAAGTTCAAGATCATGGTGTGATTAGAAAATTATCAGTGGATGATGTAATTTGTCATGATTGCATGCAGAAAATTTTAGATGAAGTAGATAAAACTCGAGTCTAATTATTGGAATTTCTCATCCCATTTGCCTTCGTTGATTTCTGCTGTAATTTCTTTTGGAGTCTTTCCTTCAACTTTTACTCCTAACGCAAGGCATGTGCCAACGATAGTTTTTGCAACTGACTTTAATGATGATGCATAAGAGTTCTCTAGTTTTGTGTTTGCCACTTTGATAACAGCATCCATTGTAACATCTCCTGCCCATTCAGTTCCAGAAGCACCAGAACCTTTTTGGATTCCAGCTTCTTTCATGATGAGTGCCGCTGCTGATGGAATACCAATTTCAATTTCATACTTTTTTGTGTCGCTATCAACAATTACGGTAACTGGAACTTTCATTCCCTCAAAGTCTTTTGTTTTCTCGTTAATTGCATTGATAACTTCCATAATGTTAACGCCAAGTGGACCTAATGCTGGACCTAAAGGTGGACCTGCAGATGCTCCTCCTCCTGTTACAAGTGATGAAATTTTTTGTTCTCCCATATTCTATCGCCTCAAAATGAAAATTTAATCCTTCCTAACCCTCAGTTGATAGTTTTAGATAGTTTGCGTCGACTGTGACTGGTAGTTGGTATGATGCATCAAGCAACACAACAGTAGCTTCTTCCTTGTCTGGATCGATTCTGGTGATTGTTGCCTTCATTCCTTTGAATGGACCGCCAGTAATTTCTACGACATTGTCTACTGCAAGTGTTGATACTGTTGATTTCTTTACCAAATATCCTTCAATATCTTTGAATTCTAATTCTCCTCTTAATTGACCCCGAATGTGTCTGACACCTTCTACTGCCATGTATGCATCACTTGGGTTGATTGCTTCAATAACGACATATCCTTTTAGATCATTTACCCAAAAAACTGATTGAATGTTGATTTGATTAGCATTAGCTTTTGCTTCTAATAATCTCATTACCACTTTTTCTTGTCCACCAGTGGTTCTAATTGCAAACAAATGTGATTTTACTTCTTCAGACAATTTTACCTACCAAATGTGATTACCGAAAAGACGAATTGAATGATAAATCCAATAATTCCAACTCCTCCAATACCTAATAGTACCAATCTAAGATGCTGTTTATACTCATCTTTGTCTGGCTTTTTTGCCATTTTCAAGGTATTTGCCATATCCTTCAACTTCTGCTTCGGGTTCATTGGTGGAAATTAATAGGGTCTCCTTATATCTCTTATTTCATGGAGCTGCTAGTTGCATATGCTGATGATCCTGCTGGTCACAATATGGCAAAATTTCTTTGTAAGGCTATGACTCAAGATGGAGATATTTTTCGTGGAGAGTATTATGATTTAGTGATTATTCCAACACCTTCAATTTCTGCAGATTGGCTAGAAGAAAAATATGATTATGATGGGTTTGTCTTTTTATCCAAACACGCTGCAGAATCTGGAGTTTTAGCTCTTACTTGTCATAGTACTGGAAATTTCTCAGAGGCAAAATTTGGTGGAAAAGACAAACAAGTAGCAATTCCTCATCCCGACTTGCAAAAAAAATATCTTCAAACACTTAAAGATCATCAATCTGATTTCATAGAATTTGATATTACAATAGAGGCAACCCATCATGGACCAACTGATCTCAAAAAACCTGCAATATTCATTGAGATAGGAACCACTGAAAAACAATGGACTGACGAAAATCTATGTCATAGAGTCGCAAAACTAGTTCATGAAGTGCTGTCAAATAATATTCCAAAAAACCCCGTAGCCCTGTGTTTTGGTGGTACACATTATCCTACAAAGTTTACCCGACAACTACTTGAAGGCAAATATGCTCTTGGAACAGTTATCCCAAAACATGCACTTGATAATCTTGATGATGAGTTGTTCTCTCACATTATCAAGCAAAATAACATGGCAACATTTGCACTACTAGATTGGAATGGATTGGGACATAACAAACAAAAAGTTCTCGACCTTCTAGAGTCTACAGAACTTGAGGTAGTCAAACTTTGAATATTGAAAAAAAGATTTACAAAAAATTACTAGAAGTTCCTAAAGGTCAAATCACAACTTATGGTGAACTTGCAAAGGCAATTGGTCTAAAGAATGGACAACGGGTAGTTGGAAGAATAATGAACAAAAATCCATACCCTGTAATCATCCCTTGTCATAGAGTTGTAATGTCTAATCGTAAGGTTGGTGGATATGCATATGGTGAGCATATCAAAACAAAGATGCTAAATGATGAAGGTATCCACATTGAAAATGGTAAAATTCTAGATTGGGAAAAAACTGTTTACCGATTCTAGTTCTTTCTTTTTGCGACAATCTCTTCCATTAATTGTCTCAAGTGTGCCTTATTTCTGACTGTGTTTCCACCTACTTTTTTGTAGAGTGCCCAAAATTCAGGATTGGTCAATTCCTTTCTGTCTTTTGCGATTTTTAGGAGTCTTCTCAATGAACGTACTTTTGCAACATAGATTTCTTTCTTACCAACACGTGCACCTTTACGTCCTTGTTTTGAACCCTGTTTGGTGCCTCTCTTGTTTCTCTGATCTTTCTTTGTTTGTGCTCTCCCTCTGGAAGTTCCGGTAAATGAATCAATTCTGATTGTGTTAGCTGTGATTAGACTGCGGATGTTTTCTCTTGTAATGGCATCAGCTACGTCAGTAAGATGGTCTGCATCAAATTTTATTCTGTGAACACCAACACCAGTAACTCTGGCTGCTAGTCTTTTCTTAGCTTTAAGATTTACTACCACTTGCACTCACTCTCGCATTAAAAATTTTGAATTTCTGTTCGACTGCTTTTGTAACAATCTCTTTTCTCTTTCTTGTACCTACACTGTGACCTAATCTGACGCCATCTTTCTTTGGGTCAAGTTTTGCCAAGTCATCTAAATTGTAAACTAAGTTATCTGTAAATCCTGAAGGGTGTAATCCTCTTGCATCTTTTGGTCCACCAAATCCAACTTTAACTAGACCTGGACGACCTCTACTCCATTGTTTTCTCTGATGATGATCAATACCTTTTGGTTTTCTCCAACCAGTTTGAAGTCTAACGTAACGCCAGCTCTCTGGTCTTTCAAAATCAGGATTATGTTCTTTGATCTCCTGTCTCTTTGCAATCTTGTCTTTATTAATCGGCATCAGATTGACTCTTGAATTTTGGAATAAATACGTTCCTAGACGATGAAAATAATTTCAGAGGGCAAGAGATAATAAGGAAATGGAAGGCGGATCGAAATATCTCATGAACAAGCCTGGGATTAATGACATTATTTTTGGAGGCGTAACACTCTGACCCAAGTAGTAGGTACTGCCACAACTGCCAAGTTTTCAGCCCAGCTTGATAACTTTGGCATAAATCCATCCAAAGTACACAGAAATCTTACTACCGATGAGATGGTAAATCTTGCAGTTGATAGAAAAGAAGGTGTAGTAAACTCTACAGGCTCTCTTTCAGTAAATACTGGAAAATATACCGGACGTTCACCTGATGACCGATTTATTGTATATGATGACAAAACACATGAAACAATTGATTGGGGTAAAATCAATCATCAGTTCCCAAGTGGTAAATTTGAAAAACTATTAGAAAAAATGAAAAACTTTGTTGATAACAAGGAACTCTTTGTCTTTGATGGATTTGTTGGTGCTGATCCAGCAACTCGTTTACCAATTAGAGTAATCAATGATCATGTTTGGCAAAACATGTTTTCAAGTAACTTGTTCATTCGTCCAACAAGTGAAGAGTTAGAAAATCATGAACCAGAATTTACAATTCTTTGTATCAATGACTTTAAGGCAGACCCTGAAATTGATGGAACTAGAACTGACATATTCATTCTCATTGACTTGACAAGGAAGATTGTCTTGATTGGTGGAACAGAATATGCTGGTGAAATGAAAAAGTCAATGTTTGGTGTCATGAACTTCCTCTTACCTGATAAAGGAATATTTCCAATGCACTGTTCTGCAAACATTGGAGAAAAAGGAGACACTGCTTTGTTCTTTGGTTTGTCTGGCACTGGAAAGACTACTCTTTCAGCAGATCCTAACCGAAAACTAATTGGCGATGATGAACATGGCTGGTCTGACAACGGAACTTTCAACTTTGAAGGAGGTTGTTATGCAAAATGTATTAACCTAAGTCAAGAAGCAGAACCAGAAATTTGGAATGCAATCAAACCTGGCGCACTTTTAGAAAACGTAGTTCTAAATGACAATGTTCCTGATTATGATGATAACTCTTTAACTGAAAACACTCGTGTTGGCTATCCTTTGGATTTCATTCCAGGTGCTGTAATTCCAAGTGTTGGTGGAAATCCACAGGTGATTATATTTTTGACAGCAGATGCGTTGGGGGTATTACCTCCTGTTTCCAGATTAACAAAAGAAGCTGCAATGTACCACTTTATGTCTGGATACACCAGCAAGTTAGCAGGAACTGAAAGAGGAATCAAAGAACCAAAATCTGTATTTTCACAGTGCTTTGGAGCTCCTTTTATGCCTAGACCTGCTTCTGTTTATGCTAAATTACTTGGAGAGAAAATCAATAAACACAATACCGTAGTCTACCTCATCAATACTGGTTGGTCCGGTGGCCCATATGGAGTTGGAGAGCGAGTCAAGATAAAGTATAGTCGTGCAATGGTTACTGCTGCACTTTCTGGCGGTCTTAATATTGTAAAGTATACTCACAACGATTTATTCAATCTAGATGTCCCAACAGAAGTTGAAGGTGTACCATCTGAGATTTTAGATCCTAGAAACACTTGGATTGATAAAGATGCTTATGACTTATCTGCAAAGAAACTAGCTCAAATGTTTGTTGAGAATTTTAAGAAGTTTGATGGAGTTTCACCAGAAATTATTGACGCTGGTCCAAATCCACCAAAACAATAAACTATCTTTTTGTTAGAACAATACCTGTTATTCCAATCATAATTACTGCGCCTGCAATTATTATCATCTGCCTTTCCGGAATATCGATATCTAACCTCTCTCTTTCTTCAACAGTTTTGATGTTTACGGTATTAAATGCACTAGATGTTGTTTGATTAATTCTAATTTTTGCATCTACCCAATACTCTGCATTCTCATAAACATCAATTGATGCCACTTTGTTTGGTGTTGCTGTTGTTGTATCAATTCTTCCATTTTCACTGTTTGTAATTGAAATTTTTGCAAAACTCCATTCTTCTGGATGGTAAATGTCAAACAATAATTTTTCGTTTTGTTGAATTATTGAAATTGAACCTGGTGTATAGTGCAACACAAAAGGAACGACATACTGTGTACCTTCATGACTTATCCTTATCTTTCCTTCATGCTCTCCAAATTTGTCTTCGAGTACACTCATCCTTACATTCAAAATATTATCATCAAATAACTCTCCTCCAAACCCTATGAATTCTGGCCCATCAAATTCAACATCAAACCCTCCCCATGTATCATCAAGTGATTTTAGTTGGAATTGTTTTTCAAAGACTTTGTTATCTGCTGATGTTAGTGCAACAAAGTTTGGTGGCTCTATGATCAGTTTTGCATCAAATGCTTTTCCAATGTTTAGTCTTCCTGCACCTGTTTCTTGTATGGAAAATTCATTTCCGTAGGCATCAGATACAGGCTCAACAGTGGTCAACAATAGTGACTTAATCTCATGGTGGTGTAATTCTGGGTTTTTTTGTAGTAATAAGGCGGCAGCACCACTAACATGAGGGGCGGCATAGCTGGTTCCACTGGTGAAGTTGTAACCTGCATTGCTTTGTGTGGTGTTGATGTACGCACCAGGTGCTACAATTTCTGGCTTGATGTAAAATGGAGATACTGGTCCTCTAGAGCTAAAATGTGCAAGATAATCTGGATTAAAAAATAGATTCAATGTAGCTTGACCTCCATTAATTGATTCAACAATCTCCAATCCCTCTTCCCTGTCAATTGACACAACTGGAATTCTTGGTGAATAGTCTGGTTCGATGAACTCGTGAATTAATTCTCCAAAGAAAATCCCTGGAATGTTATTGTAAACAATCATTGCCTTTGCCCCTGCATTTGCAGCATTAGTTTCCTTTATTGAAAAATACAACAACTCTCCTTCAACGTCACTGCCTCTCTCAACAATTAGTATGGAATCTTTGACATCAAGATCCTCTAACTCATTTACTTTTCCATATCCTCCAAACACTAGTTTTCCCGAAACAGAATCTTCTGTCTTTTTATTTCCTGCCATTGGAATTACCGTATATGGTTTATCATTGACTTCCAGTGTTGCAATCAAACTTGATGTAAGATTGTTGTAAGTTGCACCAACTGTAACTGAACCAAAGTTTTGTCCAGGACTTCCAATAGTCCCTAATCCTGGACCATCGTTTCCAGCAGCTGTAACTACAAAGATTTCTTTTTCTAGTGCTTGGTTTACTGCTCTCTCAATCTTTGTGTTTGTTTTGTTTACTCCTAAACTGATATTGATGATATCTGCATCATCTTCAATTGCTTTTTCAATTGCTCTGATGATTAAATCCGATGAAACACCTTCCCCATTTTCGGATACTTTGTAGGCAAGAATTTTTGCTTTGGGTGCCACACCTATTGCTTGCCCGTCTGCAGCTATGACTCCTGCAACCTGCGTACCATGTCCATTGTTGTCCATCGGAGGTTGACCTTCTTGAATAAAGTTGTACCCTCCAACAACTTTCCCATCAGGACCCCATCCAAACAAGTCTGGATGATTATAGTCCACTCCAGTATCGATAATTGCAATCTTAATTCCTGTTCCATCTATCCCATCAATTCTCGGAATGTCTGTTCCAACAAACGGAACACTTCTTTCCAAGTATGTTTTAATTTGATTTTCAGAATCTGTTACTTGAGTTAAAATAAACCCCATCAAAATTATAACAATAGAAGAAAAAATTACTAAGAATTTCACAAATCTCCTAGTAATTTCAACAAGTAAAAATGATTTCCTGTAAACCAATAAATGGAATAAATTATCAAATGCACTCATGGGAAAATACACACTTCCTGAAATGCCATATGCTTATGATGCATTAGAACCTCACATTGACGCAAGAACAATGGAGATTCATCACACAAAGCATCATCAAACATACACTGACAAACTAAATGCGGCTCTTGAAACATGTCCAACTGAAATTCAAGACAAAGATATTCTTGACATCTTGTCTGATATCAATTCAGTACCAGAGGACAAAAGAGGTGCAATTAATTTCAACGGTGGTGGTTATGACAACCATAGGTTATTTTGGAATAACATGAAACCAAATGGAGGCGGAGAACCTGGAGGATCCATTGCTGATGCAATCAATGATTCTTTTGGAAGTTTTGCCGACTTCAAGGAGAAATTTTCATCCACTACAGCAGTAATTCAAGGCAGTGGTTGGGGATGGTTAGTATACAATCCTTCTTCTGGAAAGGTTGAGTACAAATCAATGCCAAACCAAACAAGTCCTAGAACTGAAGGATTAGTACCATTGTTAGGCTGTGATGTTTGGGAACATGCATACTATCTCAACTACCAAAACAAGAGACCTGCTTACATAGAAGCATGGTGGAATGTAGTTAACTGGGATGAGGTAGAGAGCAGATTCTCTAAAGCAAAATAAAGTTCATTCTTTATTTTTTATTCATTTTTTGATTCACTATCTATGAATGAATTTATAACCATAGGAGAGAGCCATGTTGTACATGAGTCAAGAACAAGCTGAACAATTAATGCAGCAAATGCAAATGCTTGAAACATATTTTGCAGATTTATCTCAAAGAGAAAATACGTTCCTTAGTGTATTTAGAGAAGCAACTGCAGCTATTGAATCCATTAAATCTCTTAGTAAAAACCCTGAATCTGATACTCTTGTTCCAATTGGACTCGGAACATACGTTCCAACAAAAATTTCATCTGAAAGCAAAATAATTCTAAATATTGGTGCAGGAGTGGCAGTTGAAAAAGACTTTGCTTCTGCAATTAATTATCTTGAAGAGCGAATTAAAGAAATCGAAATTGCAATACAAGATACTGCAGCAAAAAAACAAGACGCTGCCCAAAGATTAGAGCAAGGTAAAGCCCAAGTCAATCAATTGATGCAAGCCATGCAGCAACCTGGTCAACCCCCACAATCGGGATAAACGATGTTTGATAAACTTCGTAGTGCATTTTCCAATGCAGCGAAAAGTTTTGGTGAAAAAGAACTTAACGAAAAAGACATTGAAGATATCCTTTTTGAATTAGAAATATCACTTCTGGAATCTGATGTTGCTACTGAAGTTATTGATTCAATCAAAGATGATCTAAAAGAGAAACTAATTGGCT
This sequence comes from Candidatus Nitrosopumilus sp., assembly GCA_003702495.1. GTDB lineage: Archaea > Thermoproteota > Nitrososphaeria > Nitrososphaerales > Nitrosopumilaceae > Nitrosopumilus. The sequence continues at coordinate 907 of REGH01000006.1, read as the reverse complement.
CCAAAGTTGATAAAAAAGAAATTGAAAAATTTGTCAAAGATAGTTTGATTTCTAGTATATCTGGACACTTTGACACTGCTGGAGAAATTGATCTTTTTGGAAAAATTAATGAAAAAAAGAAACAAGGACAACCATTTCTGATTTTATTTCTTGGAATTAATGGAACTGGAAAAACAACATCACTAGCTAAAGTTGCACATATGTTACAACAAAAAAAATACTCTGTTGTTGTTGCAGCTGCTGATACATTTAGAGCTGGTGCAATTGAACAGTTACGAGAACATACCAATCGACTTAATCTAAAACTTGTTGCCCAAAATTATAATTCTGATCCTGCAGCTGTTGCACGTGATGCAGTATTGTATGCAAAATCACACAAAACAGATGTTGTTTTGATTGATACAGCTGGTAGAATGCAAACAAGTGAAAACTTGATGCAACAAATTGAAAAAATTACCAAAGTTGTAAATCCTGATATGAAAATTTTTGTTGGTGACTCTTTGGCAGGAAACGATACTGTTAATCAAGCCCGTGAATTCCATGCACATACAAATTTTCATGGCTCAATTCTTACTAAGAGTGATGCAGATGCAAGAGGTGGTGCTGCATTATCTATTGTTAAAGTCACATCAACTCCCGTAATGTATGTTGGAGTCGGACAAGAATACCCTGATCTGAAACCTTTTGATAAGAAAATTTTCCTTGAAACTGTATTTGGAAGTCTAGATGATGTTGACATAAAGAAAGAACCAACACCAGAACCAGAACCAGAACCAGAACCAGAACCAACACCAGAACCAGAACCAACACCAGAACCAGAACCAACACCAGAACCAGAACCAACACCAGAACCAGAACCAACACCAGAACCAGAACCAACACCAGAACCAACACCAGAACCAGAACC
>REGH01000069.1 GCA_003702495.1 Candidatus Nitrosopumilus sp. | reverse complement strand
AACGGACATCTATTTCACTTATTGGCTTTGATATTGAGGGATTATATTAAAATTTCATTGGTGAAACTATGAGCTATGCCCAGTGAGGCAAGTTTGACACTTTTTTCCAAGATTTCTAACGATTTCATCTAAAATCAACCTTCCATGCCGTTTTGTAGCTTTTGTGGGATCTCCCCAAACACCATTTTTGGTAGCTTTTGGAAATGATTTATTTGCTAATTTCCCAATTTTCTTAATTTCTTGTTTTGTCATTTTTTCTGTAATGAGGCCTTTTTTTGCTGATTTCATTTTTACATTTTTTGAAATTGCTAGCATTAATGATGTTTCAACAAATCCTGCATGATCAAAATCTCTTTCCATAAAATGCCAATAGGAGAATGGAAATACCTTGAGCTTGTTTTTTGAGATTTTTTTCAATCTCAAATCGATATTTTTTATTGAATTTTGGTTTCCATGATGTCCATTAATTATGAAAATAGTTTTGATGTTATTTTCTAAGAGTGAAGAACAGATATCAATCAAAATAGTCTGTAGAGTAGTTTTCTTTATACTCAAATTAAAAAATGGTGCATGTTCAAAAGATACTCCATAAGATAAAGTTGGAAGCAATAGATATCCATTTTTTTCACAAATTTCTTTCGCTACTGCCGTTACAATATCTGCATCTGTTGAGATAGGAAGATGTGGCCCATGTTGTTCTATTGAGCCTATTGGAATGACTGCAACTTGTTTTTTTCTTTTAATAGAATATCTGAGGTTAGGATCAAATTGTGCTTTTATTTCTACCATTTGATTCACTTTGTTTTAATGTGAACCTTTCTCCAACGAACATCTAGTTTGTTTTCTAGATGCATCTTCATAGCTTTGAATAATGTATCTGCCTCCAATTTTTGTCCCTTTGATTTTATTTTTTCAAGAGTATCATTTGGATCTACATTGAATGAATCCTGGAAAATTATGGGTCCTTGATCCAAGTTTTCAGTAACGTAATGTGATGTAACTCCTACAATTTTTGTTCCTCTTTCATAAGCTTGTGCATATGCTAATGCACCAGGGAATGCAGGTAATAATGATGGATGAATGTTAATAATTCTATTTGGATATCTCCAAACAAAGTTAGGGCTAAGAATCCTCATGTATCTTGCAAGTGCAATCAAGTCAATATTGTATTTTTTACAAATTTGAATAATTTCTTCTTCTGCTTTTTGTTGATTTTTTTCTTCAACAGCAACAAATGGAATTTTTGCTTTCTTTGCAAGTGGTTCTAGTGTTTTTTCAGTACCTATGATTACTGAAATTTTTCCTTTGAGTATTTTTGATTTTGATAGAATTGTTTGTAGACATAGAGGTTCTTTTGTTACAAAAACTGCAATATTTTTTTGAGAGTTAGTTTCATGATGAGTACTTACATCCATCTTTTCTTTTTTAGCTAAAGCCTGAATCTCTGAATCAAATTTTTTTACATTCACTGCTTTTACAAAAGAAACTTCTAGATGCATACCAAAAAGACCTTTGATTACATTTTGATTTACTTTCTCAATGTTTCCACCTTTTGAAAATGCAAAATTTGTAAATGTAGCTACAATTCCTTCTCTGTCTTTACCAACAACTGTTATTCCAACTACAGTTTTTTTCATGACTTTGTTTGTTGAAGATTTTCTCATTATTAATCATTCACAGAAATTATTGTGGTGCGGGAGGTGGGATTTGAACCCACGAACTCCTAAGAGATAGGGTCCTAAGCCCTACGCCTTTGACCAGGCTGGGCGACTCCCGCAACGGACTTGCCATTAAACACAAATTTATCTATTATTGAATAACACCATGGCAAAATTTTTTGGTACAAATGGAATTCGTGGTGTCTTTGATGAAGATTTTACTTTAGATTTCATTCATGATATGACTTTAGCAATTGGAACTTATTTTCAAAAAGGACCTATCTTGATAGGATATGACGGAAGAAATTCTAGTCCAATAATCTGTAAAGTCATAACTTCTGCTCTTAACTCCATAGGTATTGATTGTAGTGTTGCAGGAATTGTTCCAACACCTTGTCTTGAATTTGCAGTAAAAAAATTAGGATATTCAGGTGGTATCATGATTACTGCTTCTCACAACCCTCCACAATACAATGGAATCAAACCTGCTGCTTCTGATGGGGTAGAAATTTCCCGAGAAGATGAATTAATAATTGAAGATATCTACCTTCAAAAAAATTGGATTAAAAGTTCTACAAAATGGGGAACCACAAAAAATGAGGAACGTGCAATTGATGTTTATCTGAATGGAATTACTGAACAAGTTAATTCTAAACTAATTGAATCAAAAAATTTTAAAGTTGTTTTAGATCTTGGAAATGGTGCTCAGGCAGTATCTGCTCCTGATTTTTGTAAACTGATTAACTGCAAAACTTTTCTTGTAAATGAAAACATTGATGGCACATTTCCAGGACGTGGTTCAGAACCAACACCTCAAAATCTTTCAGAACTATCAAAAACTGTTATTCAAAACAATGCTGATTTAGGAATTGCATTTGACGGTGATGGTGATAGAAGTATTTTCTGTGACAACAAGGGAAATATTTTGACTGGTGACAAATCTGCACTCTTGTTAACTAAACATATCTTAACTAACAATCCAAACTCTTTAGTTGTCACTTGTTTGAATTCTGGTTCTAATATTGAAGTCTTAGCAGAAAAGTTTGATTCCAAAGTCATTAGAACAAAAGTTGGTAGTGTTGAAGTATCAAGAAAAATGGTTCCGACTCGTGCACTAATTGGTTTTGAAGAAAATGGTGGATTTATGTTTGGAAAACATAATCAAGTTCGAGATGGCTGCATGACTTTGGCATTGATGCTTGATCTACTAGCTGCATCTTCAAACCATTTATCTGATGAAATTTCTAATCTCCCACCATCTTTTACTACAAAAGACAAAGTTTCATGTTCTCCAGAAAATGTCTCAAAACTAATTTCCTCTCTAAAAGATGAGTTTCCAAATTCTGATACTTCTGATGGCATCAAGATCAACATAGATTCAAAAAATTGGGTTATGATCCGACCTAGTGGAACAGAACCAATTGTTAGAGTCTATGCTGAAGCTCAAAGTCAGGACAAATTAGACGATTTAATGTCCGAATATCTCCAAAAAGTTAAGACAATTATCTCCAGATAACACTTTTAAAACCAAACCAAAGGATGTAGGGAATGGAGAATGAACCTTAGGGTGACGAAGTATGGGAAAAGCATATTATGTTAAATTTGAGACGCCAGAAGACCTCGTAAATCCAATCTTGGAGGCTGTTAGAGTTGCATCTACCAGTGGCAAAGTCAAGAAAGGAACTAACGAAGCAACCAAGGCAATCGAACGTGGTACTAGCAAATTAATTGTCATTGCTGAAGATGTAGAACCTCCTGAGGTAGTCGCACATCTTCCAATTCTATGTGAAGAACAAGGAGCAGCATTTGCATTTGTTCCAAGCAAAGAAGAATTAGGCAAATCATTAGGTATTGACATTACTTCTGCCGCTGCAGCAATTTTGGATGCTGGTGACGCACAACACATTGTAGACCAAGTTGTCTCATCAATTGCTAAAATTAAAGGTGGAAAGACTGATCAATGAGCGCTACAACTGATGAAGTAGTTCACTCTGAAATTATTCAAATTGTTGGACGAACTGGTATTGCTGGTGAAGTAATTCAAGTTAGAGTTAAAGTTCTTACTGGAAAGGATAAAGGTAGAATTCTTACAAGAAACGTCAAAGGTTCTGTTAGATTAGGAGAAATTCTAATGCTAAGAGAAACAGAGAGAGAAGCAAAGAAGATCAAATAGGTGAATTGAATGAGTCTTTTAGTTAAACCATGTAATTTCTGTAAC
>REGH01000068.1 GCA_003702495.1 Candidatus Nitrosopumilus sp. | reverse complement strand
TCAAACACAGAATAATCATGGACGGTATGGCACTAAAAGTAAATGAAATTATGTTTAAGCACCCAGAATATTTACGAGATCCTAAAGTATTCTCAGATGCAATCAAAGGAGCAACTGCAATCAGAGAGCACTCTGAAAGAAAGCGTGCAATGGATGAACCATGTGTGGTAATTTCACCAGCAGGTATGTTAGTTGGTGGAAATGCTGTTTTCTATTTACAACACCTAGCATTTGATGACAGAAATGGAATTGCCCTTGTTTCTTACCAAGGAGAAGGCACTCCAGGCAAAAAATTACTAGAAACAGGAAAGGTGTCATCCAGAGGAAAAGACATCAATGTGACTGCACAAGTAAAACAGTTTGAGTTTTCAGGTCACGCAGACAGGAACGAATTATTTGACATGATTAAAAAAATCAAAGGAAATCCAAAGGTTTTGACCGTACATGGAGATTCAGAATCTTGTGATTTGTTTGCACAAGAAATTCATGAGAAATTTGGTTTAGAGGCACGCTCTCCTGCAGTTAATGAAGAGATTGCAGTCTGAAATGCAAATTAAGCAACCAATAGATGTTGAAAATTCAATAAATAGCGGTCAAGTTTTTCTTTGGAGAAAAGATAAAGAGTTTTGGTACGGGGTAAATGGGCAAGATGTTCTCCAAGTAAGCAAAAATGGAAAAATAAATTCATTGAAAAATTACAAAACAGATTTTTTTAGAAGCAATGACGATTTTGATGAAATTATCAAATCAATTTCAAAGGACAAAATAGTAAAAAATGCTGTAAAAAAATATCCAGGACTACGAATAATAAAACAAGATCCATTCCAATGTCTGATTTCATTTATTGTATCATCAAACTCTAACATTCAGAAAATCAAAACCAATCTAGAAAATATATCACAAAAATTTGGAGAAAAAGTGGAATACAAAAATCAAGAGTTTTTTTTATTTCCTGATGCAAAAACACTTTCTAAAACACCAATATCTGAAATCAAAAACTGCGGAGTGGGATATCGTGCAAAATTCATCAAAGAGGCTTCAAAAATTTTTGCTTCTGAAAAAATTGCATTTGAGGACTTGAAATCAAGCAATTATTTTGATGCAAAGAACAAGATTCGCATCATTCCAGGAATAGGAAATAAAGTTGCAGATTGCATTTTATTATTTTCTCTAGACAAACTAGAGTCATTCCCATTAGACAGGTGGATGATTAGAATTTTAGAGAAATATTATTCAAAAAAATTTCAAATAGATACCAAAACAATTACTGAAAAACAGTATGAGATTCTACATGAAAAGATTGTAGATTACTTTGGACCATATGCAGGATATGCACAGCAATTTCTCTTCAAAATGGAAAGAGAAAACTACCAAAAAAAGTGGCTGTAAACCCTTAAAATGGTAATTAATTGCTAGGTTTTTGGGCCCATAGCTCAGCATGGATAGAGTGTTGGACTTCTAATCCAATGGTCAAGGGATCGAAGCCCTTTGGGCCCGCTTAACAAAATTATTTATTCTAATCAGAAGGTGTCTTTTTGTGAAAGATATAGAATTCAAACTAAACTCAACAGATATTCATCCAAATTCTGAAATCATCGGAACAATTACTGTCTCATATCCAGGCAGATATGACGGAGTAGTCATCAACACGCAAATTCTGGACTCTAATGAGCACATTACTTACAAGTCATACAATGGAAAAACCATTTCAAACAATGTTGCAAGATTGTTTATCAACAAAGATACAATGTCAGATAACAAAGCAGAGTTTACTGCAACAATAAAATTTGAACCAACTCAAGAACATGAAGTAAAATTCAGAGCATCAATTATCGAACAGCATAAAGAAATTGAGAGCCAGATAATTTTTGCAAAATATTCTAACTAGAATCTGCTCTTCTCTACTGAGATTTCACCTTTCATCCAAGGATGAGGTTGGCAGAAATAATGAACTACAGTTGGTTCTGTGAATAGGAACTCGTAGGAATCTCCGGGTTTGATTACTCCAGGAGAACCAAAGTCGCCAGTAAATGGATCTGCAAATCTATGATCAGGGGTTACTGTATGAGCAGTATCATCATTGTTTACCCATTTGACATTATTTGTAAACGTCAGCAGAACCGTCGGTTTGTTTGGAACATAGTTTTCATTTCCATCAATTACTGCACCTGGAACAATCTCAATTAGAAAGAATTCTTCTTCAGGATGCAAAATGTGTTCAGAAACAGATGGTTTTGCTAAAGATTCTGGTAAGTAAAATGAAGTGTAAAAGACTACGGAAGCAGATAATCCAACAAGTACTGCAATAAGTCCAATTCCATAAGCATGACTAGATGTTGGACTACTCATAATTTTTTTCGCCTCTCAAGTTCTTATAAAGCTTCTTTGGATTTTTTGAGATCATGGTTTGTTTAGATCACCGGCACCAAGATTTGGATTATTGTCTGCACCAACTCCCAAGTCAGCTTGTGTCTTTGGTGTAGGAACTTCTGGAGCAATAGGTTTCTCTTCAGGTTTTTCTGGAGCAGCTTGACCTTCTGGAAGTTTTCCAGATTCTCCAGAGTCTTCAAGTTGAGAAGTTGCTTCAGGTTCAGCTAGTTTTGGTTTTTCATCGGCTACTGGTGCTGGTGGGGGTGGTGGAGCGTTCTTTTGCTCACTCATTCCATATCTGTAGATGTGGAAGAATCCAGCAAACACCATCAGAATTAGTCCGATGAAGAACAATGAGATGTTGTTCATTCCGGTAATGGCTGCATTGTATGCTGCAATGTTGAGGAATACTTGGAATGCTAACAATGCAACAAGTAGCCAGTTAATCCATTTTTCAGACAAGTTTAGTGTAGCAACTTTCTTTGGACCACTGTTTTTTGCTAGTTTTGATTTTCTTTCTGCCTCATTTGCAAGTTTAATCATCATGTAAGTGAATCCAAAGCTCATAGGAACCAGCAATATCATTACACTGTAGAAGAATACTGGATCAATTACCAAACGCTCAACTAATGGAATTGAGATGTCAGGTGAGATATAGAATCCCCAGTATGTGGTTACCATAATTTGTGCAAGACTAGTAATACCAAATGCAGTAATGATTGGTCTTTCTCTCCAAGAGAATTTCTTGTATCTATCAATGAATGGAATCAGTACGAATGAGATAATGAATATCAAAGGCCACAGCAATCCAGTTACAAACTTGTCATACTGCGTTCTCATGAAAGCATAGATTCCAGTCAAATACCATTCAGGTACAGTGACGCCAGGTGGCACGGTAGGCTCAAACTTGAATCCCAAATCAATTGGGAACACACCACCTGTAATCAAAATAGCACCAGCAATTGCCATGACCATTGGTACATCAAATACCAAGAATCTTGGGAAGTGAACTGCCATCAATCCAAGCATCACTATTGGTAACAAGAATACATGTTGAGCATAGAATCTCAATACAAAGTCCGAGAACCCACTGCCCAGCGCCGCGTCACGTATCACGGGACCCGCTAGAGGAATCGACGTAGTTAACGACGCTGCAATACTAATTGCAAGTTCTGCTCTTTCAGAGAAAATAACGTCATATCCAGTAAATGCTTCTAAGATAGTAACAACACCTAAGATAACACCAGTCATCCATAAGACTTCGTTTCTAATTTTGTATCTTCCACTAAAGTATTGGTAATACATGTGAAGAACTGCTAAGAGAACCATTGCATTAGAACCGTGATAGTGTATGTTTCTAATGTGGAATCCAAATGGAACTTCATCGTTAATGAATTGAACACTATCCCATGCTCTATCCAATATCGGTTGATAGTAAAACATGAGCAGCGCTCCAGAAATTCCTAGAATAATAAATACAATGAATGTTAACATTCCCAAAAATCCAAATGGACTTACAAATCTTGCAGG
>REGH01000067.1 GCA_003702495.1 Candidatus Nitrosopumilus sp. | reverse complement strand
ATCAAAGATGCACAAAATGTTCCTGACACAAGTATGAATGAAGTCGCACATGCTACAGTTTGTTTTAGTCGTGCATGGAGAGAAGGAATGTATGGTGTTAGTGCATTTTGGGTAAATCCTGAACAAGTAAAAAAATCAGCTCCGAGCGGAGAATTTCTTCCAAAGGGATCATTTACAATTGAAGGGCAGAGAAATTTCATAAAAAGTGGAAATCTCAAACTAGCAGTCGGGATAATTCCGCAAGAAGACGGTTATGCATTAACTTGTGGTCCTCCTGAAACAATCAAGAAAAATTCAATCTGCTATGCAATAATTGAGCCTCAAGGAATTGAAATGGTTGATGCCGCAAAGAAAATCAGGCTCGAATTCTCAAAAATTCACGAAGAAATCACTAAAAAAATCAGTATTGATGAGTTTGTTCGCGTAATGCCTGCTGGAAAAAGTCAGGTCAAGGATGTTAACAGAGGAGAAGCAGATATTCAAAAATTCATTGATACTGAAGAGGATGACTAGAATCAGTATCAAGTGAGAGTTTCATTCCGTTATTAATTGAAGAAAATTCTTCATCAGGGACAACTATTAGGGGAATATTTGCCAAAGCACATCCAGTTGCTACTGTTAGATCAGCTTTTTGGCAGATCATTGCAAGTGGTGCAGTTCCATTTGATTTGATAGAGTAAATTGTGTATGCACCAACACTACTTCCAACACCAGAAGGAAAAACTAGAATTGTATCTTTAATTGATTTTTCATATAGATCATGATTTTTGTCACTAATGATTCCAGTTTTTTTGTCAACTGTTCCTAGAAAATTAATTGCATCCTTTGATTTTAAAACAGTGCCTTCAACTTTTCCTGAAACTAGAACCTTCATCGTGTCTCATCTTCTATAATTTGCGATAATGATTTTAGATTTACACCAACACCATTAGAGTTTTTTAGATAAAATGCTCCCTTGATGCTATTAGTGGTAACAGCATCAACATTGTCTTTGTTAATTAGTGGAGTTAGACATGTGCAACAGTCAGAAAGAATCTCACATCCTGCACGTTCCAATTCATTTGTATAGCCAATTTTGTTTGCTTGCTCTTTAACAGTTCTAGGAGTAAATATCATGCATCTTTTCTCAAATGTTCGTCCCTTTAGTTTTCCAGCAAGTTCTGAAATTTCTTCCAATCCCAATTGAGGACTACCAAGTGTGATGATGTCACCTTTCTCAGATGTATTTAGCTCATCATGAACATTTTGCATTGCTTTCTCATCAAAATCTATTTTCTCAGTACCAGAATCACCTTCTCCAAAGATAAATTTGGCACAGGTTCCAGATGTGCCCATTCCACCACACATTGCCTTGCATTGACGGTTGTCCATCTCACCCAGACCAGAAATATTTACAGAAATATCTCCAACTTTTCCTGCAAAGAATCCCAACATGCCATATGTCAATTCATTTGGATCGTCTACTTTCATTCTAATTGATACATTTGGAGAATCTTCTTTTCGTAAAGAGGAGTAGGGACTTTTGCCAGTTAATGCACTAGCTAAAGCACTAAATGCACTTTCCTTGTTTGTTTTCAAATTATCATAAGAGTTTGCATGAATTGCGGCATTGCTTTCAGCAAATGCAACCTGAGTTCCATCTTTTGGGATATCAAAAATTTCGTAAGGAATGCATGAAAAGGATGGAATAACGCCCATTGTTTCATATGAATTTCTAATGGATAGTTGTTTTGAGATAAAATTCTCATCTAATCCATAATTTGATACATTATCAATATCAAATCCCATGGGATTTAGAGTGGTCTTTACTTTGACTCTTGCATCTTTGCTAATAGAAGAAAGAAATTCTTCTCCTGCATCACCTATTGTGTTATAATTGACACCTGAAAGATGAGTCCATTCTATTGGAACTAGTTTTTCTGCATCCGTAGCCTCACCAGTTGCAACAAGAATTCGGTATGCCATTTCCATAATTTCGCCCTGTTCACCTTTTAGTGCAGATTCTTCTTCCCTAGTTAGTTCCAATGAGGAATATTTGGATTGACAGATATAATACTTGTACGTAGTTTTTCATGTGAAAATAGAAAAAATTCTAAGCAAAATGATGGATACGATGAATTCTGTAACCACACCAAGAATTACTGCACTGCGAGATCTCCATAACGCTGAGACAGGTCCATTTAGTATTTTGATTGGAACCATACTTTCTGCCAGAACAAAAGATGAGAGTACAACAAAGGTAGTCAAGGTGTTGTTTTCAAAATACAAAAATCCAAAGCAACTTGCAAATGCTAAACTAAAAGATGTAGAAAAAATTATCAAGCCAATTGGATTCTATCATGTAAAATCAAAACGAATTATTGAAGTTGCAAAGATAATTGATTCAAAATACAAAGGCAAAGTACCTGAAGATTTGGATACTTTGGTGGAATTACCTGGAGTAGGAAGAAAGACTGCAAATTGTGTACTGGTTTATGCATTTGAGAAACCTGCAATTCCAGTAGACATTCATGTTCATAGAATTTCAAATAGATTGGGATTAGTTGAAACAAAAAATCCTGAAGATACTGAGCAGGAGTTAATGGAAAAAATCGACAAAAAATTTTGGATCGACATTAATGATACATTTGTCATGTATGGTCAAAACATCTGCAAACCAATATCACCAATGTGTGATGTATGCAAGATAAAGCAAAGTTGCAAGTTTTACAAATCTAAGAACGCTTCTTAGTTAGAAACAAAACTCCAACTATGACACCAATTCCTGCTGCAACATAAAATGGAAACATTGCAAATGCATTCTTTGATGGATCACCTGAAAGAAATTCCAAAAGCAAGCTACCAGAGTTTACTGCAGGAGGATCAGTAGAGCCCTCCATTCCATGTACAGAGTATGAACCAATTGCAAATTCTCCAATATCTAAATTGGTGACTACAATTCTTGCACCGTTATTTACGGTGAGTCCTGCTCTATCTGTAAAGGAAATAATTGATTTTGCTTGTGGGTACCAACCTCTTTCCAAGTCACTGTGAACTACAATGTACCCTTCTTTTGGAGTCTGTACTGCAACCCAAAACTTGTTGTCAGGAATTGAACCCATACCGACCTCAATGAATTCATCTTCATTGTTTGCATCATAGAGTCTAAAGACAGCATTTCCATCAGGATTTGCATAAAGAAGATTGTTATCAATTGTTACCTGCCAGCTTACTGCATGGATTTCATCTAGAGGTACAATAGGAGCATCTCGTAAAACTCTGTTAAATTCTTGAGCGGGAATCTCAATTTCATTAATAATTAGTGAAGGATTTACTTCCTGAGCAAATGCAGGAGTGGTAAAAATTCCAGAAAGTAAAAGTATTGCAAAAAGATATCTCATCGAGCTAGTGCAAGTTTGATTGAATAAATATCTAATCAACAAAAGGTTTTGGATGATCCAAAATTACTTGTGCAACTTCAGGTCTCAGGATAAATTGAGAAGGTGCTTGTCCATTTTGAATCATTTCTCTTAATGCAGTACCACTGATTTGCTCTTTGTCATCGTTTTCATGTGGACATGCCTTTGGAGTTGTGTATGTAAGACATTTTCTACAATAGAAGAATGGTGGGAAGAATACTGGAGCAATTTCTAATTCAGGATAATCTGAAAAGATTTCTTGTGCTGCCATTGGATCATAGAATTTTCCAACTCCTGCGTGATCTCTACCAATAATGATATGAGTGCAGCCATAGTTTTGTCTCATGATTGCATGATGAATTGCTTCTTTTGGTCCTGCATATTTCATTTGAGTGTGTAGAGTTCCCAGTTTACATCTATTTTCTGGATAGTAATGCTCAATCATTGTTTCATAACATTTTACAATTACTTCATCAACAAAGTCACCAGATTTTTTCTTTCCAATTACAGGATTTACAAA
>REGH01000066.1 GCA_003702495.1 Candidatus Nitrosopumilus sp. | reverse complement strand
TTTTTCAAATCAGCTGAACTTTTGGAAAATGCGATTACTGAAGGTCCTGCCCCACTGATTGTTACGCCTAATGCTCCAGCTTTTAGAGCATTTTCTTTGATTTTGTCAAATCCTGGAATCATATGCTTTCTTGCAGGCTCTACAATAACATCTTTAATTGAATTGCCAATTAATTCTGTATCTTTTTTCATAAATCCTGCAACGATTGTAGATGCATTTGATAAATTCAAAATGCTATCTGTTAATTTTACTTTCTTTGGAATTACTCCTCTTGAAACTTTGGTTTTCTTTTTTGGAACATCAAGTTTTGGAACAGCCACACACATTCTAAGATTTGTTGGTGGATCTATTCTAGTTACTTGCAATGGATTTGTTTTAACAATCACAAATCCTCCTAACACAGAAGCGGCAACATTATCGTAGTGAACTGATCCTGCGCTAGCTTTTTCACCAGAACCTGCATACTCTACTAGGGAATTTCCATCTAACTTTAATTGAAATAATTTGTCAAATGCTACTGCAGTGGCAGCGGCTGATGCAGCACTACTTCCCATTCCAAATCCTGCAGGAACACCTTTTTTGATTTTAATCTCTACTCCACTGTTTATCTTGAATTTTTTTTTCATATTTTTTACAACTAGTCCTGCAGTATTATTTTCTGGATTTGTTGGAATGTTATCTTCAGTTACTATTGTAATTCCACTTTTTGTTTTAGTTAGAGTCACTTCATCATAAAATGCATTTACTGCCAATCCAAATACGTCGAACCCTGGACCCAAATTTGCTGTGGAAGAAGGTGCTTTTACCGAAACTTTTGATACCACTAGTCTTCTACCTCTTCGCCCAAATTAAGAATTCTGCTAAGAGCTCCCTCAAGATTGACAAATCCATCCCCAGTTACATTTGAGATTGGAATTAATCCCTGAGCAAATCCACTAAGATTCAATCCTCTCAGGATGTTTGTAGTAAGAGTATAGGTATCTCCATCTGCATCATTTGCAATGGCACTCTCCAAAGTACTCAAACTACTTGACCACTGCAAAATATTTTTGAGATTAGCTCCAATCAGATCAGTTTTTGTCAATACGTTGATTGTTGGTAAATTAAGACGTAATCTAATTGATGTTGCTAAAAGTGCAATTGATACAAAATTCACTGGAGTTGTAATTAATGCACCATCAAAAAGAAATACACTTGTTTTTTCTTCAGATGTGATATTGTCTATGAGAAAACGCCCACTAGAGCGGTATGCAAATAATTCAATCTGACCTGGTGTGTCGACAATCAGGTAATCTGGATTCACTCTGTTTACTTCATTTTGAATGTCGTCGATCTTTGATGCGATCAAATCAGCTGCCATAACTAGTGCGCCATTGGGACCAAGATCATATTGTTGCATGATAGATACAATATCTACATAGTCTCTTACATCAATATCACAACTATATGGTAAATTTTCTACACCTGGATCTAAATTCAAAATAGATGTAAATGCTCCATTCTTTGTATAGTAATCATACAATTTTGATGTTAGAAGTGATTTGCCTGAACCAGCAGTTCCAGAAACAAAAATAGTTTTCATCCAGTCTGATTCATAATTTGCTCATATTTCAAACTAGCTTGGTTTTATGATCTTTGAAATACCAATCTGGTACTAAAAATCATAAAAAAATTCCATCTGATCTTTAACTAACATCATCATACATTCATTATGATTCAAGATGTTCTTGAAAAGGAAGCACATCTCAAAGAATTAGTCATAAAATTACTGGAAGAAAAAAATCTTTCAGATTTTGAATTATTAGATTCTTTATTTGCTGAAATCAAAGATGAACTTCAAAAACATCAAAAAAACCTCAATTAAGTACAAAATTCATGCCTGATCCTAGGCGTAAAAAATCATTATACATTATTTTGTCAACTTTCATATTTGATTCCTCAAAGAAATCATCAAATGAACTGGAGACTAGCAGCTATTCCTGTTACCTTAATTCCTATTTTGATTATAGCTATTCAATTTGATATTAAACCTGAAGATGTTCTGGCAATTGGTTTCTTTCCATTTGTTGGTGCAGTTGTAGCGATGATGATAAAATTAGGTCTTCAAGGTGTCAAATTTGCATACATTACAAGGAAATATCTTGGTAATTTTGATTCTGTTTTGAAATTAACTGGTGTTCGTGTAGGTAGTGAGTTCATCAAATTTACAACTCCGATGTTTATTGGTGCTGAATTCATTGTAATCTATTATTTGCACAAAAAAGGCGTAAAGCCTTCCAAATCAACATGGATTGCAATTATGGATATTGTAACTGAAGTATTTGCAGCTGGGTTGTTATCCATAATGGCAGGAATAATTGCACTACTAAATGGCGCATATGTTGTTGCAGTAGTAGTTTTAGGAACCAGTATTACTGTAACTGCTTTGTGGATGGTACTCTTCTTTTTATCTTCTAAACGTACATTCCAAGTTCCCAAAGTCTTGGGAAGTCTTGCAAAAAGATTTGGAAAAGAAAAGGGCGTAAAGTATATCGAACAAACAAACTCTTGGATGGAAGAAGTATGTTCTATGAGTAGAGAAAACTTGAAAACTTCTGAATCAAAAAAAGTCTTTACAATATCCTTCTTGTTTTCGCTTGCATCTTGGTCATTTTATGGAATTTCATTTATGATCATTGCAATGGGAACAGGATATGTAATCAATGCATTTGATTCTATTATGGCTGTAATGGGTGCTAATGCAATTGGAAATCTTCCAATTACCATAGGAGGTTCTGGTCTTGCTGAATTTGGAATTGTAGCATATCTAAACAATCTAAATCCATTTGACTTTGATGTTTCCCAAGGTGGTTTAGCATGGGATGCAGTAATAGGCTGGAGAATTGCAACATACTATGTACCAATTGCTATTACGTGGCTACTTTTGGTAAAGTTGGCTTTGAGTAGAATTTCAAAACCTCAAGCCACATAGAAACCACTTTATCTTAAAACATTTTTTTTGATTTGTGGATTTCAAAAATAAAACAATCCTGATTACTGGTGCTTCATCTGGAATTGGAAAACAAAGTGCTATAGAATTTGCAAAACTAGGTGCTAACGTGGTTTTAGTTGCCAGAAGAAAAGAAAAACTTGATGAACTTGCAAATGAATTAAAAAAATTCAACGTATCTGTTCTTGTTTGTAGTTGTGATGTATCTGATAAAGAGCAAGTAAAAGAAATGTCAAAAACTGTTTTAGAAAAATTTGACTCTATTGATGTGTTAGTGAATAATGCTGGTTTTGCAATATATGGTTCTGTCAAGAATCTATCTATCGAGGAAATAGAATCTCAGATGGAAACAAATTATTTTGGAATGATGTACTGTATCAAAAATTTTCTTCCATCTATGTTGGAGAAAAAATCTGGCCATATAGTCAATGTTGCTTCGGTTGCAGCAAGTTTTGGTCTTCCTGGAATTGCATCTTATTGTGCATCAAAATTTGCCATGTTGGGATTCTCAGAGGGTCTTAAACATGAACTAAGTGGTACTGGGGTGGGAATTACAGTTGTTAGTCCAATAATGGTTAGAACAGACTTTTTTGATCATCCTTCATTTGAAAAAATGCCAAAGTATTCTCCAACATCTCTTAGTTCCAAAACTGTTGCAAAAGCAATTCTAAAAGCTGCAAACTCTCCTAGACTGGAAATTATTGTTCCTTCTGTAGTTAGAAGCGCTGTCTGGTTAAAGCACACATTTCCTTATTTCATTAATCCAATCATTGGAAAATCTTTCAAAAAACAATTAGATGCTGTAAAGTAATTCTGGATTACTCTTCATCGTCATCTGCGGCTTCATTAGAGCCTACATCTAACAATTCAAGTGATTTTAGTTCAAATTGGTAAATTGCATTCATATCAATCTCTTTTTCTTTTTGTAAATATTCAGAGACTTTTTT